>JBNKFQ010000317.1:0-3093 GCA_050289385.1 Porticoccaceae bacterium
TGAGCCACCGCGAGCAACAGACCGACAAGGGTTGCGGCAATAATCGGTGGAGCGGAAAGCAATAGCACAATCCAGAGCGCCTCTTTGGTGAATTCAATAGCCTGTGCGTCCATTGTTTTTAAACCTTAGGGTCGTGCACGACCCTTAGTAGCGATACCCAAAAGTATCAGTAAGTTAAAACCAGCCCGTGAATCAGCTTGGACCAGCCATCGAGTAGCACAAATAACAATAATTTAAACGGCAGAGAGATAGTAGTCGGCGACAGCATCATCATGCCGAGCGCCTGCAAAATATTTGACACAATCAGATCGATTACCAGAAAGGGTAGGAAAATCAAAAAGCCTATCTGAAATGCCCGCGACAGCTCGCTCACCGTAAATGCCGGCACAATGACAATAAAATCCTTCAAGCCGATATTTTCACGTTTTTCTTCCGGTAATAAACGTTTTGCCGTGGAGGTAAAAAAGGCCCGCTCCCTGTCGGCGGTGTGCTTTACCAGAAAGTCCCGCAGGGGTTCTTTGGCGCTGCCGGCCACTTCTATCAAGACAGGTAATTCAATTTTTTTAGCGGTATTGCCAATAGTATCACTCAGGCGATAACCCAGCGCCGTTTCGGCGTGTTCAACCATTTTCAATCCCACCGGATACATGACATAGATGGATAACAGCAGGGCCAGACCGTTGAGCACCATATTCGGCGGGGTCTGCTGCAACCCCAAAGCGTTGCGCAACAGGCTGAAGACCACAACCAGTTTAGTAAAGGCGGTTACCATCACAGCCAGGTAGGGCACTAATCCCAGACCGACAACCAGCGCCAGAATCAGACCCGGAGAAAAATTATTGAAGTCCATGGTTTTTAAGCTCGGTAACCCGAACCCCCACTAAGTCATTGATACAGACAAGCTGTCCGCGGGCAACCGCGATTTCATTGGCATAAATGGTGATAAGCCTGTCTTCCAACTTCTTGTCCAGCTCAAAAATATAACCCGGCTGAACGCTATTGAGGTCTTTAAACGCAAGGCGCATCTGGCCGGCCTCGAAACGCAGGTCAACCATGAGTCCATCGACGAGTAGCTCTGTGCCTTCATCCAAAGAAGGTGTGTCCGATGAGCTCCTATCCGGATAGTTTTTATCTAAAGACTTGTTATCAAAGGTTGTGTTTTCAAAAGAATTGTTATCGCCTGTGTCGTTATTGGGTTTTTCATAATCACTGCCGCTGTCATTATCATTCATGTCTGTCTCGCCTCCGGGGATTGTTTGTAGTTGGGTGTTTGAAGCCTGTGAGTGGTTTTTGGCTACAATGCGAATCCGCAGCCCCTCGAGTTCCCCCAGCCATTGGTTTTCTGCAAACGCAATAGTGACCGGTACCCTGGCGTTTTTAATGGCGCGGTTATCCAAACGGATAAGGCTGCCCGGACGCAGCGCCCGCAGTTCCCGAAACGCAATCGGTATAACATCAATCGACCAGGAAATACTTATCGGGGTGGACCACCAGCTATTTTCACGCCTATTCGGCGCGCCGCAGGTTGCCAGGCGGGTAGGTTTTGCGCGGTGTCTGTCGGTGATCCGCGCCACCCCGGCAGAAGGGAGAAACACCTCACCGCGGGTGAGCACCAATCCGTCTTCACGACCGACAAAAAAACAGATATTAACCCGCTTATCAACGGCAGTACTTGCAGCGGTTGATATAGAATCTGCATTAGGCGCTGCATCGTTGTTTGCCGTTTTAATTGTGTTTTCACGCTGTTCTTTACCGTCGACACATTCAATGCTTTCCACTGCCCAATCGAGCCCCAATACCGCCTGCAACAATTGAATGAATGGCTCGTGCATTAACGTCCAGGCCAACAACCTGGGCTGCTCCTGGAATTGCAACCAGTCCAGCGCCTGTGTGTCGAGACCGATAATATCGTCGTACAAGTCCAACTGCAGTGATTCATTCCCCGCGCTGAATTGCAGCCTGTAGCGGGGTTGTCGGCAAGCGCTAAAGCACCAGTGCCAGGTCAGGCCGTAAAACCTCAGCGGTGCACTGTTATAGAGTCGGTTGCCGGCCTGCAACTGCTCACTGTTCACCGCCGGCAGTTGTGAGGCCCAAAGGGGGTAAACCGGTTTTGCGATTTCTTCATCCGCAACTGACAGAGAAAATACGGTCTTAGGCATACGCTGATTCATTTAGGTTAAAAAAAATGTATTTTGTACCTGCTTATTGTGAGAGACGGCGCTCAAAAATAAAGTCGCCACCCTGGTGTCCGGCCCTGCCAATAGCCGCGTATTGAGGTGTTTGGTCCGCATTGATCACCACTTTATTGCGCAGGCTGACAAATAATCGACCCGCTTCAATGCTGCCTGTGTTTTGACTTAACACCTCGATAAAGGCTTTGGCAAAAACAGAGTGTCTGTCACCGCCATCATCCAGTACCGGCTCCAGGCCACCGGATGTCAGTACTGTTCGCGAACGCTTGCTGGCCAGACGTTTTACCAATGCCCTGCGCTGATCCAGATTGACTGCCGCGGAATTGCGCAACAGACTGCCGGAATAGCAGGAATCCGCCACAATCATGGCGTGCTTGGCGGCGACGCCCGACAGGGTATCGGTGATGTCACTGGTGGAAATCCAGTTAGCAAAATTATTCCGCTCCGCATCGACAGGCAGCCAATAGCCGCGGTTGGTGGTTTCATCGAGAAAACCGTGGCCGGCGTAATAGATCAGCAGGCTGTCTTGTTCAGTCAATTGCTTTCTCAACCTTGAAAATGCTTTGAGCGTTTCATAACGGGTGGCATTGACCAGAGTTGTCACCTGAAAACCATAGTCTCTTTCCAGCAGCGCAGTGATTGTTTCGGCATCGTTGACTGCCGTTTCCAGCACCGGCAGTTCGTTATAGCTATTGTTGCCGATCACCAGCGCCCGAAATCTTCCTGAGCGGGGCGCTGCCTTGTCGGCAGATGGGGGCGGATCTTTGCTGGCGAAGACAGCGGGTCTGTAATTGTGATCATCGTGCGAAGACTGGTCTCCGACAAGAAGTGCCAAGGCTTGATACTTGCGTTTAACCTCACTGCTCTTGGGGTTTATGGCCATACTTTGCCGATAAGCGGC
>JBNKFQ010000318.1:0-16618 GCA_050289385.1 Porticoccaceae bacterium
GTGGCTACTGAATATACCCTGGTAGGAGGGGTAGAACATGCCAACTAGCGGATAATCCGCGCACCGGACGGCACCGTTCTCCACGTCGATAGCGAGAAAACGATAGCCCTCGACCTGCTCGTCCCCATACCAAGCCACCCGCCGTTCTGGGTTGACAATCTCCGGGCGCAGGCTGCCATCACCCGGGACATGTTCAACCAAGGGCGGCCCGATCTTGACATCCCTTGTATCAATCACCGAGGTAAAGATCCGTCTGGAGTCAGGTGACCACTGAGCTTCAAGTGTGATGCGCTCCTGCCGGCCATACATTGATGGCGTACTGGCGTAGCGGTTGAATGGTCCGCCATCTTCGGTGAGCGCATGCTCCCTAGCTGTCTTCAAGTCCCTCAGCCAGAGGTTGTAGTCGCGCACAAACACGGCGTGTTGGCCGTCGGGAGAGATGGCCCAATTGTCCGGATAGGCATCCTGTTCCACGCAGCGCTGACTGCCCTCATCGTATTGCCAGCGTTTATCAAAGGCCGTAAAAGACACTTTGCGAGGGCGAAGTTGGATATCGATATCCACCAGGGGCAACTTGTCCGCGTTGATATCTTCACCCACGGCTTTCGCCAGCGATCGGGCCAGAGCCCGACGATCAAACGCCGCCATGTTAGCGCCGCTGGCGGCATCAACGAGGCGGTATTCATGCGTGTCAGGGCTGGTATCGCGCTGGTACCAGAAGTGGTCGGTGTCACCGATCCAGTGGGGATAAACTGTGGCGTTGAGAACCACGTTTCCGAAATGTTGGAAACCTTGATAAATTTGGTGCGACCGCTGATAACGGACCAGCATTTCATCGGCAGAAATAGCGCTCTGGCCGAGCATCGACGGGGGCTGCGGCGTGCAAGGAGCTTGCTTATCTGCCGGTTTTGAGTCAGTTCCGGCCGGATGACTCAAGGCTCGGGTAGCCATAGAGGCAGTCAAGGCAGCAGCGCCGGCCACTCCAACCTTCTGCATAAAGTCGCGGCGATCGATGACTTCCCGCGATGCTGCTTGCGTCGTGGAAGTAGAATCAGTGAGTTCTCTATTTTCTTCTTTTTCATCGGCCATAGCTGTATTCTCCGACTGCCGATTAACCTTTTATTTAAAATTGAGTCTTCATAATGACTTATCGAATATCATTACGGATAACCCGACCCGCTTTGACCACCAGGTCAATCTCTTCAACAGCACGGATATTTTCAACGGGATTGCCGGGCATGGCGACAATATCGGCCTGATTGCCGACTTTGAGGCTACCAATTTGGTCTTCGAGACCCAGCATTTTCGCAGCATTGAGGGTACCGGCGCTTAACACCCACCAGGCATCGTCTACAATATCGTGTATCAGCCCATAATTTTGAATCGCGATAAGGGCAAGCCCCGCATTACATTCACTGCCCATGGCAATCTTGACGCCCGCTTTGTACGCTTGGCGGAACGAATCACTGAATTCAGGCATTATCCTTTCATGCAAGCGAGACAGGCGATTTAATTGTTCACCTGTATATTGCCCGGATTGCGCGCCTAAGCGGAACGCATAATCCAACCCTCCCAATGCCGGTACAACAAAGGTGTCACGGGTTGTTAGCAGTTCATTGGTTTCTTCATTGAGCCCTAACCCCCAGTCAATGCTGTCAGCACCGGCCTCAACAGCTTTTTTCACACCCTCACTACTGGCCGCGGTAATCGCCAGCTTTTTGCCGAACCGGTGCGTCTCTTCGGCAAAGACCTTGAGTTCTTCAAGCGAATAGCAATCACCAAAAACGCTGATCCAATCCGCGCCGTTGTACATATCCCGACGAACCGCTTTTTGAATTTCCACTGTGCCGGCAACGGTGCGCCAACCGGCGACAAACGGCAGATCCTCCGCCACCATATTCTTCCATGCATCTTCGCCGTATTGACGCTGGGCGACGATCAGACGGGGCCCCGAAAAATCACCGCGATTTATTGCATCACGAACCTCGTTGCTCTCATAGACACGGTCCATATCCGTGACCCGTACGGTGGTAAAACCCAGTTCAAGCAGTGCCTGTGCGGTCCTTAACGTAGCCAACGCGTTAGACGCACTGGACTGATGAACGGTCCGCTGCAGCATGGTCGCGTGGTGGTGCAACATCGCCCGCATTTCCATGAGTCCCGGCATACAACAACGGTCCGATGCGTCAACTTCCAAAGCGCCTGAGGGTGCGTCAATCGACGGACCGATGGCTTCTATTACATCGTCCTTGATCAGGATGCTCCATCCCTCATGGACTTTGCGTTCTTCAATGTCAATCAACTGGCCGCAACGCATCAGTTTCCATTCAGGAGCAGTGGTAGAAGGGTTGTTTGTCATACTTGTTTCCTCTTTTTTCAATCGTTCACTTTGGTGTATTAAGTGTTAATCAAGGGTTATTGAGCGAGCTTGCGCTGGAGCCGGCTCGCCATCAGCAAATACATCTCATTACCGCTGTCATCCTGGACAAAAGCGACATTTTTCCCGCGCTTGCCCTGGGCGTTATAGACGGCGAACATGTCCTCACCCAGCGGGGTAAGGACCGCATTCTCGGGCGGAAGTGGGTCAATCTTGTACACTATATGAGCGTTAAGCTGCTGGTTATCACAGCGGATGTCGATCCGCCGGTCCATGGAGTCGTAAGTCCCGACATAACGCTGTATGGCGTCGTTACTCAGTGGATAGTGATTGACTTCGGGCTCTCGAATATCCAGTCCGGCAATCCCGGCCATCAGGGTTTCGGTAACGAGGTCTATCACCGCTCGGTTGTACCCGTTGATCAAAATGGCGAATGCGGTATTTTGAGACGGGATAACCTGTAAGCTGGAAAGAAACCCCATGGTCGCGCCGTTGTGAGAGACTATCCTTGTACCATTGTGCAAAGTGGCAATGCGCCAGCCAAGACCGGCAAAGTGATCACCCACCTGGGAATGTTTCGGTAGTAATACCTCCGATGCCTGCATCGCGGCAATCGCAGCCGGTGACAACCAGCGTTGTCCCGTTTGACTTTTCCCTTCGTCCAAATGGGCGCGGGCAAAAGTCATCAGGTCGTGGGCAGTCATCATGGGTGTTGACCCGACCGGTGCATGCCCCAGCGTAAGATAGGCTTGCTCCGGAACCTTCCATTCGCCCTTATCACCTTGCACATGCCCTATCGCCGTTCTGTAATAGATCATGTCCCTGGGTTCGGCAATGGCGTGGTGCATACCCAGGGGCTGATAGACATAGTCGCGCATCGCCTGGTACCAACTGATGCCGCGCACCACTTCCACCAGACGACCGGCAACGGCAAACCCACTGTTGGAATAGGAAGACAGTTTTCCCACCGGATGCGCTAACGGCAGCAGGCTACAGCGATCGACATAACGCGCGATCAGATTGCCTTGATCATTGAGGTCATCGGGAAAGTAGTCACCGGCCATACCACTGGTGTGGTTCAATAACTGACGTACGGTAATACGGTGTGTTGCCTCCTCGTCAGCCACCTGAAAATCCCGCAAATAGGTTTTGACCGGTTTGTCCAGCTCGACCTTGCCTTCGTCCACTAATTGCATCACCAGGCAGGTGGTCATTACCTTGGTGATGGACCCGATCTGAAAGATGGAATCGGTGGTCGCGGTAACGCCAGTGTTCAAATTGAGGATACCGGCGGCGGCCTGGTGCAGCGTATTCTCCTTCCAGACCGCCAGCGATATCGCAGGAATATCGTACTCTCGGATGACATCCTCGGCGTAAGTCTGCAAGTCTTTGAGGACATCAACGTTATGAAAAGATGTTTTGTTTTTGACCATTGTCATGAAAGAAGCCCTATATTCAAAGCGCCGCAGGTGGTTATGAACTTTAAGGTGCGGGACACGTCGGGCATATCCTCTGCGACAAATCGCACGGTCCTGGCGTCTATGCGTTCGAATAACGGCAGGTAGTCGAGCAGTTCCGCAGCTCGTCGCTGGACACAACAAACTTCCACTGTTATCGGCGTTTTCAACGCAAATACGCTAAGGTCGTCAACTCGATCGAGCGCCGCTGAGACTCGCTCCGCAATGGCGTTGCGGGATTTTTCCGGCGACAGCGTGCGCATACTGGTGGTGCCGTAGGACCATTTGACCGTGGCGACCTCGATATCACCAAGCATCTCACGGGCATGTTCGGTATAGGCGTCGTCGCCGGAGACCATTGCGATCGGCACGCCGAAGTGACCGGCAATGGCAGCACTGATCACTGTTTCTGACGCAGGCTGCCCGTTAAGGGTGACGCCACTCATGCCAAGACCGCTGAGCGTATGCGCCAGCACACCACGCCTGTCGGTCGCACCGGTGTGATAGCCCAACAGTAACGCCGCGTCGTAAGGTCCGATATCGACACCTTCCATCATGCCCAACGGCCGGGGCCAGCCGCGAATCAATTGCACTTCGGGCAGCAATTTGTCCGGCAACAGATTCTGCGCGTTGCCGTGGGAATCGCTGACGATGATCTCGTTGATACCGCAGTCAAATGCGGCCTGGCAGGCGGCATTGACTTCGTTGGTCATCCATTCACGGGCCTGCCGGTACTCAAAGCCTTCCGGGCGCGTTTGATCCTTCGATGTCACTCCGGCCACGCCTTCAATATCTGCGGAAATATAGAGTCGTTGATGCTTCATGTTGTTTTGGGTTCCTCCTCGTCGGTTACGGGTAATACCAAGCGGCCCTGCCGCAGTTCGATCTCCGCCAGTACAGGTGCGGTGTCATGGGTGTAGTCGCCGCCCTGCAGGTTACGGGCATACAGCGGGAACAGGCTGGGGGTGACGGTGAGCCGAACCTGGTGGCCGGGCAGAAAGTCGTGGGCCAGTTCGTCGAGTTCCAGTTCAACCGCTATTTCTTCTCCAGGCCGGAAGTGATCAAGCGTCTTCAGCCGTATCGCCCCATGGCTTAAATGCAGGTCGCGCGATCCCAGCGGGAAAGAATCGGAGAGCAACACAAACAGATCGGCATCGGCGGCATCCGTTTTTACTGTTAATACAATACCTGGGCGACCACGAACAGTGGCTATTTTTTCCAGGGGCGCCGAGGTGTACACCAGGGCCTCGTCCCGCGCGGTGATAGGGGCTTGCTCCAGCACAAAGTCCTGCGGATTGGCGCCGGTGGCAAAGCTGATAAATTCCGGCTGAAACAGTATCGGCCTGTCCGGGTTGTGGGTCACCGTACTGGGTGATGTGTTTTCAACAGGGCCCACCGTCAATTGGCCGTCACCCCGGCGGGTGTTGGCGCCCAGATCGGCGCTTAGGTGATAGTCTACTGGCGTACTGTCAGCCTTTGGCCAGCCTTGGGTATCAAGCCATTCATTGCGGCCCGTGATAAAAACCCGGGCATTTTCAGGCACCAGTGGGCTGGCTTGGCCTTTCAATTTCTGGTCGAAAAAAGCGGTCATCACTTCGTCGATATCAAAGACGGACCGGGGCCCGAAATCGAACCCCCCGACCTTCGCCTGGGGCCGGCGCACACCGGCGGTATCCCAGGGGCCAATGAGTAAGTGTTGTGAAGCCCTCGATTGGCTGGCCGCCAGGTAATAGTCACGGGCTGCCGCCAACTGTCCATCCCACCAGCCGGTGATATGCAAGCCGGAAGTGTTGAGAGTTTTGATCCGGTCAGCCAGATTCAGCGGTTCCCAGTACGCATCATCGGGATCAAGATGGTTGAGCCACTCCCGCCACCAGATATCCGACCGGCCGAGCGCTTCGTCCATGGTCTGTAGCGGCAAATGCCGATGTATGCGGGGCCAGGGTGGAACATTGGCGGGTTGAATGCTGCGCCCGCCAATCAAGTGCATCCAGAACAACCCGTCCAGACGTACCGAGCCATTATTGTGGAGCAACCCCTGCCCCACTGCGCCAAAGGGGCTGATGGATGCAATAGCGTCTACATTTCCGTCAGCCACAGCGGTGGCCCAGGCACAAAAGGCGCTGTAACCCGAACCGAACACGCCGAATTGGCCGTTGGATTCCGGGTGTTGCCGCAGCCAGGCCAGTGTGGTGGCGCCGTCCTGCGCTTCATTGTGAAACGGAGTAAATTCTCCCTCGGAATCGCCCCGGCCACGCACATCCGCCGTGGCGACGATATAGCCCTGAGCCGCCAGGGCTTTCCATCGTTCCGCAGGCGCGAGTGAGATACCGGCGCGGCCGTCGCGATTATTATTTGCCGGGGTACGGTGCAACAAAATCGGATAACTTCCTTGTTCCGAGGGAAGATAAAGATCCAGGGACAACACCGTGCCATCGACAGCGACTACCGGCTCATTAAAGCGGGTGCGGATACGGGAGGTATCGAAAAAACGCATCATGCAACCTCCCTTTTACGACAGGGCTCCCCTTTTACCACCGGGAGAATAACCTGCGAGGGGTAGTCCGGTCCGTGATACACCGTATTGGTTTGCGGGTATAGCACCTCGTCTTCCGCCCAGTGCCCGCCACTGCCGGCGTTGCGCGACATTACGGGAAAGGCGCCCGAATGGATCGTGATCCGAATCCGGTGACCGGCATTGAACTGATGGTGCAACCAAACACCGTTGACAACGACTTCCACCACTTGATGCGGTGTCAGTAACGCCGGTTCCGGACCGTTACGATAACGCAGCCGCAAGGCGCTGCCATTAGCACTTTGGCCTTTCGCGCTCAGGCTGATCGCCCGGCCATCGGGGTGGACATCGCAGATCCCGAGGTAGAGATCGGTGTCGGGCCGGTCGCTGGATACAAAGGCCTGCAGCCGGATACGACCACTGAGCAACAAGCGGGTTGTCAGCGGCTCGGTGTCGTAAACCAGGATATCCCGGCGCCGGTGCAGATAGCGGTGATCCAGGATGGGGTCAGAAAAGGCAAACATTGACAGATTGCTCATATCACGACCGGGACAATGCGGGTCATAGGTGTAGGTATCGTGGCCGGATATCTCAGAGCGTGTGCGGCTCAACCGACCATTGCCGCGCAAGCTACGGGCGTCGCCATCGCTGTCCAGGTAGAACGGGGTGGCCTCAGCCCCGACATGTGGCCAACGGTCGTACGCATCCCAACGGTTGGCGCCGGTGCGAAAAATCCGGCAACGGGGTGCCTCTGCCAATGCATCGGTTTCGCCTTTGAGATGCCGGGCGAGAAAGCGTTCGATATAGGCAACGGTATCCATCACGCTGGCGGATACATCCTCTCCCCCCAGCATAGGGCGCGGCGCGGTATTCCCGGCATGGTCCCAGGCGCCGATTAACAGTCGGCACTCTGCCGCAGACTTCGCCTGTTGCAGCTTTTCCCAGGCCTGCATGGTGAACTGATCGTCCCACCAGCCGACGCCGATCAGTACCGGAATATCGATTCGGGCATAGTCTTCGTCGGTGAGGGTCGCGGCCGCCGAAGTGTACTCAATTTGACCGCGGACATAGCGTTGCCAGGCGGTGCTCTCCAGCCCCAATCGGTGATCCAGCGTTTTGAGCGGAAGGTGCGGCATGCCGTCTTCCCAGGACGGCGCACCGCGATATTGCGGTGTCTTTCCATTGACGAGATTCATCCACCACAGCCAGTATTGGGCGGGAATGCCCGTGCCCCCGTAGGGGATTACCTGGGAGCTGCCGCCAATACAGAGCGGCGCGATACAGCTCAGGGCCGGATGTCGGTTGTGGGTAGCCCACCACTGAACCTTTCCCACATAACTGCCGCCGACCATCCCGACCTTACCATTGCACCAGGGCTGCTCGGTCAACCATTGGATCAGGTCATAACTGTCCTCGCTGTCCTTGGCCCAGGGTATCCACTCACCCTCGGAATCATTGCGCCCGCGGATATCCGCCACCACCAGGGCAAAGCCCTGCTCAACCAGTCGAATCCATGCGCCGGGCTTAAGACTGTTGCCACGCCCATAGGGGGTTTTCGACAAGACTGTTGGAAAGGGACCAATCCCTTCCGGCAACAACATATCAACCGCAATGTGCATACCGTCACGCATAGGAATGCGTTGATTCCAGAGCGTCTTGGCAACGCTCACCTCTTTAGCCTTGGTCATGCGTTCTGCTCCACGAGCCGATGTTCAGTGTCAGCAACCATGTCTTCTTTTTGCCGCTGAAGACGCTGTTGGCGTTGTTCAATCCGCTTGCGGATCACCTGGTGGCGATGTTTGTTAAGCGGGCTTAACCGAATGAATACCAAACCAATCAACATGAACAGAATGGGCGCCCCGATCGCCAGTTTGAGGCCGAAGATTGATTCGGGACTGTGCGCGGTTGTTGCAGGATCGAAATGATAAAAACCGGCAATCGCCAGGCCCAGTGCGGGACCGACACTGGCCATCAGTTTTGGAAGAAATGCAAGAAAGGAAAAATAGATACCGGCGCGATCTTGGCCAAACTTCCAGATTCCATAGTCGACCGTATCCGCCACCATGGCGGGCACCGCTACGTGCAAACAGGCACTGCTTAAATACGCAACACAAATAATGATCAAGGGCACCCATGCCGCCACACCGGGCTGCAACAGGAGCATTAACAAAAACATCATCATTTTCAAAAACATGCCCGCAAACCAGGCAGACGATTTGCTGGTCCTGGTGACCAGCCAGTTCCAGAACGGCAAACTGGCCAGACTGCACAGGTTGCCCAGTACAAAGAACGACGCGATATCGTTACCGAGTAGCAAATAACTGTCCAAATAAATGAACAGAACGCCAAACCACATGCCGATAGCAACACCGCTCATAATCTTGGCCACCATCAAGATCAACAAGGGCCTGTTCTGTATGATCGCCTTCAGAACAACCCCCATGGATTCACGGGATTTTTTGTGGTTACTGATCTGAAAATGCGCGCCGTCCGGCACTTTTCGCCATAACCACAGCAGGCTCAGGGGGGTTAAAGCAACGCTTAACCAGACCGCGATACGAAAGGTTTCCGGGGTGTACTGGTTATCCGGAAATATCGGCAGGTAGGGCAACGCCAGAAACACGATATGACCGAGTACCAAAAAAGCGCCACGAAATGCGTAAAGCCGGGCACGCTGATCATAATCGGTGGTGATTTCCGACCCCCACGACATGTGGGGAATGCTAAACAGCGTCCACGCCAGATAAAACGCCATGTACCAAAACAGGAACTGACCGGCGGAAACACCCGGCGACGGTAACAGCAGGTAGTAACCGCACAGAGGGACCAGCATTCCCCCGATCAGCAGAAAGGGTTTGCGGGAACCCGTTTTCTCCCGGTGACCATCGGACAGGTAACCAATCACCGGATCGGTCACCGCATCGAACAATCGCGCAAACAATAACACGCCGGCTATCACGGTCAGTTCCAGCCCGTAGTATTTGGCATAAATGCCCTGCAAAATGCCAATACCCGAGGCGATCAAGATGTCCGCGGGCACCATGCCGAAACCATAGGCCACCGCGGTGCCCGTACTGACCCTTTGAGTTAACTTGTCGTGAGTTAACGTATCGCTGTTTTGTTGCTGGTCCATCTCACTCCTATTCATTTTTATCACTCCCTGCACAGGGATACTTGGCCGTTCGGGAACATCACGCTTAGACCCGGCATTACGCGACGTAAACGCGACTGGAGGCAGGAAAAAACACGGGGAAGAAGACCTCCCCGTGCTTGTTTGTGTGCCGGAAAATTCTAACTAGAACTCGCGTCGTAACGTAACGCCAATCGTGCGCGGTCGCACACGAAAACCCCAAAAACTATACCAATTGGACGTCTCGGCGTCTTCGCCGGTTAAATTGCGCACGAAAACTTCGATATCCAACTGATCGAATGCAATACCAGCGCGCATGTTCGTCAAAACATAATCGCCGGAAACTCGTGTATTACCAACAGCACTGGCGTTGTAATCACCGATGTAGGAAAAGTCACTGCGCACGAAAGCATCATGGCCTGCCAGCGGAAATGTATATTCGACGCCGGCCGATGCATTCACCTTTGCCGACATTGGCAATCTCGTACCCGCGGGGGCGAGGTCGTCCGTTGTAAACTCGGCGTTCACATAAGAACTCGACAGATTCACCTGCAGATTGTCGGTTACCAAATAACCCACCTCAATTTCGCCACCCTGGGAGCGCGCTTCGCCACCATTTATAAAGATCTGACAACCGGGGACAAACGTATTCACCGGAAGATCGGACCAGTCGATACGATAAATTGACGCGGCTATGGTGAGACGATTATCCATCAGATCGAATTTGCCGCCCAACTCATAATTGTCGGTGCGATCCGACAACAACTGCCCTGAAAGGTTAAACGGCAAGCCCGAGACATCCTCTCTGCCATCACTGTCGGCATCACAATCCTGGATTTGAAGTTGGCTGGGTGGCGCCACCCCTCTCCCGAGTCGAAAGCCTTGGGAAAAAATAGCGTAAATGAGCGTGTTTTCATTCGGCTTATAGTCAAGTCCTGTCTTGAAAATCGCGTCACTTTCATCAGTGGGGAAGTGTGTGTCAGGCCCGGCGAGAACGCCGGTAGTCGTCGCATCCGTAACACGTGTGTAATCAAACCAACGCCAGCCGCCGGTCAATTTCAACGAATCGGTCAATTGATAATACAATTCACCAAAAACGGCGGACTGATCCGCAGCATCGGTCCTGACCAAATTATAAATGCCAGTAGTGGGATCCGAAGTGCCGTAGGTCGCCTCTAATGATGAAATGCTGCCGAACCAGTCCACTCTATAATCTCTTCCACTTTCCAATTCTTCATAATAAGCACCGACAACAAATTGTAGTGGCCCCGACAGATTGGACGCCAAACGAATTTCCTGCGTGAACAAATTAACATCGTAGTCGCTGATAGTCATGGTCGGGCGGGCAAAAAGTGTGAAAAATCTGCTCTGATTAAGCGGTCTGAAAATAGATTGATCGAAGTGCGATGTTGTGGAAGTTAAGTCACCCCAACTAAAATGATAATTCATAACGAGATTTATGGCCTTATAATCATCGTAGTTCCCCTCTCTTTCACGAGCCTTCAGCAACTCGGCTTGATATCCGCCCAAATCGATCGTGACATCAGAAGAGCCACCGTTTTCCTCCAATTTCTGCCACATCAACATCAACGTTGCATCAAACTGTTCATTAGGCTGAAAGAGGATACTGGCACGCCCCCCCGCATAAGCGCTTGAATTGGCATCCTCTTCCACATGGACAGGCACACCAAGCGCCGTGGACGCCGCTTCGACTCTGGGTGTCGATACGTAGTCTATATAGCCGGCATTTTCGTATCGATAGGCCGCGACACGAACACCAAGTGTGTCTTTAATCAAAGGTGCATTGAACACGCCCACAATATTGCCACCATTGTCGTTGGAATATTCGATAGACGAAAAGCCTATTTCGACTTTGCCACTGTATTCAGAGAGGTCTGGCGCCACGGGGATATTTCGCACCGCACCACCAATTGAGCCGCCACCGAAAAGCGTCCCTTGGGGTCCGCGCAATACTTCGACCCGCTCAATATCCACCAATTTGATATCCGCTGAGTTAAAAGCCAGCTGATTGTTTAACTGCAACTCACCGAGATAAGTGGCAACCGTCGCTTGTTCCGTATCCGAAACCGTTCCGAGGCCACGCATGGTGATACGAGGCCGTCCCACACCCCAATCAAGCATGGTCACACCCGGCACAAAGGCGAGGTAATCCCCCATGCCGACCAGGCTTTGTCGTTCTATATCCTGCGACCCGATTACAGACATGCTGATGGGTACATCGATGAGTTTTTGTTCGCGCTTTTGGGCAGTGACAATAATATTTTCTAGTTCTCTCCCTTCATACGTTTTTTGACCTTCCTCTATAATCAGATATGTATTATCTTCAATCTCCTTGTACTCAAGATCAGTGCCCGACAAAATTGTCGATAACGCTTCTTCATTAGTGTATACCCCTTTTAAAGTACTACTCTGTTTACTTTTCACCACTTCTGGCGTGAATAAAACTTGGATTTGTGACAAGTCGGCAAACTGAGTTAAAGCTGAACCGACATCTCCGCTCTCAATATCAAAATACTGCTTTGAATCAAATTGTTTGTCATCGGAAGCAACCGAAAAATCTACCATACCAATGCTGACTGCGATAGCCACAATTGCCATGGAACACAACTTTTCTATCGACAACCCGTTGATACATCCCTTCACTCGACCACAAACATCTATATCCCTAGGTTGACCATCTAATCTAGTAAACATAATACCCCTCCTCAAAGGCAATCTATCTATCTGTTAACGACTGCCCTCAGATTCACGTAGGCCTTGAGGAACTCATCAAACTTGCCTATTTAAGCACTGTCATAATGGCTTGTAACAATTCTGACTCCATATTGAAACCTTACAATTGTGTTTATACGCAAATTCTAACTAGATTAAAATCCGTGAAATCTCTTATCTAAATTGTAGAAGAGGCACGTATATCTACGTATTCACGTCAACTATATGATTCGAAATAAAATTGAAATAACTTTGTAGTACGATGTTTGCTATGGTCAAATCACTTTAGTCTAGCACTTTAGTATTAGATTCAAAATGTCTTAATTTTCCGCCGTAATTTAAAATTATTTTTCGCCATACTTACAAAATAAAGAACATTATTCATATGCTTTAGTATCTGGGGATATGCCCTGTTATTTATGAGGTAGATTCGATCTATCCCGATACATTCACCACACGTTGATATTTCCATCGTCACCCCCCCCCCCTTGACTCCTCCTTATCAAAGGGGACATTCGCCAGCCCAAATGCCAGCCTGAAACTCCCTACTTCAGACCTCTGACTTCCAACTCGCGTGGCCTCTCCACAAACCCCTTTTCAACAAAATAGTCCAGCCAACCTTTTATCATTGTTCTATCTACCACAGGGTATTCGATACCCAGGTCAACAGCGTTAATGGGGGTGGGTTCCTTTGGCTCAGCGGAAAATAGAGTTCTCTTTAAGGTGGCATCACTGCCATCTCTCACATACAGACCCATTAATTTTTCATACGTTTCGTCCTTGGCCTGATTGGCTACTCTGGCTAGTTCATTCTTCCAATCTTCTAAGGACACGATATCGATTTGATAACCGCATTCCAACAATGCTTCCAGTAACTCTGACCATTGCATAATATGGGGGCTGCCCAAGTGGTAAGTTTGATCTAAACAGTCTTTTCGTTGAGAAAGGGTAACTATCGACTTTGCCAGACAATCCACCGGCGTTAACTCCCTTGAACAGATCTTCGACAAACCGGCTGCATCCGGGGCGCATTGCAACTGTATAATTCCCTTAATCAGCAGACAAATACGATCCTTAAGATTACATGCCGCAAAACTACGATCTGAACGTAACTTGTGGCCATTAGTTGAAATCTTTATTCCGTCGGCACCAATACTACCAGCCACCATACCGATACGGTGAATACAGGCGGGAATACCTCTCTCAATTGCTAGGCGAGTCACTTCCTCCGCAACGAATTTGCTTAGGAGATACCCATACCCCGAAGCGTGAAATAAGTTATCCGGAATATCGCCTTGTATGTAGGCGTTGGTCATGACTGAGACAAAGTGCACCGCCTTGAGTTTTTTGAGTGAGGCCAACCGTAACAATTCCCGAGTTCCCTCGACATTGGCAGCCTTTAACAAGTCGTAAGAATAAACATGATTTACCCAGGCTCCATTGTGATAAATAACGTCAATTTCTCCAACAAGGCTGTCGAACTCCTCTTGCGACAACCCAAACAACGGCAAGGCAAGATCTCCGGACACTGGCACTATGCGCGACGAATCAACATCATCATTCAATCCATACTGCTGCAAACTTTTTTGGATTCTCACCATCGCTTGTATTGACGACTCTGCTCGGGCGAGACAAACCACTTTGGCCGTCGTTTGCCGCAACAGTTCTAGTAACAGATGAGATCCGACAAATCCGGTGGCTCCAGTTAGCAAAATAGCCTTTGGATTATGTACATCGGCCAACGGCAAATCCCGCCCATGTACTTCATCATCCAGGGTAATTTCCGTTGCCAAGCTGATTATGTCTCTATTAACTGTCTTTCCATACCGTGCTGCTAATCTCTGAATGGTTGGCTCTTCAAACAACTCCTTTACCGTGATGTCAATGCCCTTTTTGCCGCATTGGGAAACCAAGTTAATGGCAGAAATGGAATGGCCACCCAGTTCAAAAAAATTGGCGTGAACGCCGATTTTATCTGCATCAATCTTAAGTACATTTGCCCATATTTCAACTAATTGTTGTTCAATCGGTGTTTGTGGTGGAATGTATGTTTGGCTTTGCAATGAAGATAAATCAGGTTTCGGCAACCTACGGCGATCAAGCTTGCCGTTCACGGTGAGCGGAATTGACTCAAGAACGGTAAAGATTGTGGGCATCATATAGTTGGGCAGTTGGGCTCCAAGCGCAGATCTTATCGAATCTTCATTTAAAGTGACCTGCTCATTCAACACCACATAGGCCGCCAGGTATTTACTATTATTATCCTCACGGTCAATCACCACTGCTTGCCGTATACCCTCACAAGATGCCAATACGTTTTCAACCTCTCCCAACTCAATGCGATATCCTCGGATTTTCACTTGGTAATCGTTTCGGCCCAGGTATTCCAGATTGCCATCGGACAACCAGCGCACCAAATCACCAGTTTTGTAAAGCCTTAGATTACGTTCCGACAGCTTATCCTCTTCTGTGACAAACGGGTTTGGAATAAAACGTTCCTGCGTTAAATCAGGACGATTCAGATAGCCACGAGCCAATCCGGCGCCACCAATATAGAGTTCACCGGGAACGCCGCTGGGGACAGGATTCAAAAAATTATCTAAAACGTATAAACGTATATTATCGATTGGACTACCTATGTTGATGTTCTCTAAGTTACCTATCAACTGTTGACTCACACAGACCGTCGCTTCTGTCGGGCCATATTGATTGAATGTATACGTCGCCGGCAGTTGTGCCAGGGAATTTAATTTGTCTCCCCCTGTATGTAAAACTTTAAGTGGTGTTTCAGCGAGTAAATCACTAAATGCATTCACCAACGCAGTGGGTATAAATGCTTTAACTATCAAATAGTTCTGGATCAATGACAACAGGTCTGTAATTGACTCCTTTGATTCTTCTGTCGCTATAACCACACTGCAACCGCTCACCAAACAAGGAAAGAGTTCAAAAACTGACGCATCAAATACATAGTTGGAAAAATACAGTGCTCTTACACCCGATTTTAGAAAATGTGTTTTGATGATAAAATTCGAGAGATTGACAACACCCGAATGTTCAATCATTACACCCTTGGGTTTGCCCGTTGTACCGGAAGTGTAAATCACATAGGCAAGGTCGCTTGCCATGTTGACCGGCTCAAGATTTGCTGCCGATGTTCCCGCAGTAAGTTTTACGTCATCTATCGCCAGTAAATCTGGTGTAACTGGTTGTCTTTGATTTTCGCCTGTGAGTTGTTGTAAATGTTGGCGTTGCGTTAGCAAAAGAAACACACGAGCATCTTCTAATATGAATCGAGTACGTTCCTCCGGATATTCGGGCGATATCGGCACGTATGCACCACCTGTTTTTAATACGGCCAAGATGCTGATCACCATTTCCAAGCTTCTATTCAGGTACAACGCGATCAAGGTATCCGGTTGCATCGGCCGGCCATGGGTGTCTGTATAGCGATGTCGAATGATTCGCGCCAATTGATTGGCTTTTTCATTCAAAGCTCGATAGGTAAGTTGCTGGTCTTCAAACACCAGAGCAATACTATTCGGTGTTCGCTCTACCTGTTCTTCAAACAACTGGTGTATCGTCTTGTTCCGAGGATACGGTGCATCAGTCTGGTTCCAAGTGTGCAACAAAGTATTTCTTTCTTTTTCATCCAACAAAGAAATCTCGGAATGCAATCCTGTTGCATCCGTTGATATGGATTTTACAATCCGTTGTAATTGACTAAGTAGACGCTGAGTTTGTGCCTGATTCAGCCATTCCTCTCCATATTTTAGAGTTATCACCAGACTATTATTGGCTTCATACGCCACCAGCAAAAGTGGATAATCCACCTTTTCAACACCATAACGAAACGCCAAGCTGGCTTCGATTCCAGGGCTCAAGCTATTTCCAGCTACCGGTGTTGGGTAATTCTCGAAGATAAACAAGGTATGGAAAAGACGTTCGCCCTGAGGTTGTAATTTGACCAGGGGCACACCGCTATAGCTGTTCAGTTCAGCGACCCGTTGTTGCAACTTCTGCAGCATTTTCTTGATCGATTGGCTGTCATCCCATTGCAGTGCCAGTGGCAGGGTATTGATGTACAAGCCCACACTGGATTCGATGCCCTGTACCGGAATATCCCGCCCCGAAACGGTTGTTCCCACAATCGTTTGATCATCCTGCGTGTAAACCTGCAGTAACTTGTGCCAGGCAAACTGGAGGGCGACATTCAAGGTGACTCCCTGCTGACGACACATTGCTTTTAGACCGCGATAGGCATCACCTTCCAGCGTTACCGTTTGTTGCACTGGCTGTTCGATGGTCTTGATGCGGCTTAAATCGATCGGCTCGCTCAACATCATATTGATGTCGTTAGCGTGCTCGAAGTGTTGCTTGGCGGCGGACCAATAAGCATCGATAGC
>JBNKFQ010000319.1:0-4175 GCA_050289385.1 Porticoccaceae bacterium
GAGGGTACCCGCTCGGATACCAAGTACGCCGGGCAGTACAGCTGGCTTTCCAAATAATTGTGAGCCGCAAGTGGGACAAAACCCCCGATTAACAGCATTTCCACTTTTTCCTTTACTTTCAAAGTATTTTACTTCTCCAGAAATTGAAACGCTATTCTCTGGGAAAAACATGACGGGTGCATAGCCACTACCAGAGGCTTTCTTACAATCATTGCAGTGACAGTTCCCGGCGAACACCGGGTCAACTGCACAAGTGTATGAGACGGCGCCGCAAAGGCATTTTCCAGATAGGCTCATAATGGTTCTCCGTTTATATCTAACGTTTATGGAATGTTTCTTTAATTATCATTAACTTCTCAATAACCCGGGGTCGGCACATTGTCAGGTGGACGAGTCTGGTTTTATTACACACCCAAAACAAAAGCAACTCCAAATAATAATCTACAATTGTTAGCGTTTCGCCCCGAGACAACGGGCAGATTAAAAATCTATGAACCACTACACGCCAGACATGCTGAACCGGCAAAGCATAAAGAGTCACGGATTATTG
The DNA here is from genome assembly GCA_050289385.1 of Porticoccaceae bacterium. Taxonomy (GTDB): domain Bacteria; phylum Pseudomonadota; class Gammaproteobacteria; order Pseudomonadales; family Porticoccaceae; genus JBNKFQ01. Next base: position 551 of record JBNKFQ010000319.1, read on the forward strand.
CAACCCTTGACATATAAAGACCAGGCTTCTAAACCTAATAATGATAAAAGCGGTGATATATACCAAAGCGTTTGAGTATACATCTCTACATTTGAGTTAATAGTGTTGAAAGTACATGTCAGTGTCCCTGCGTTCAATATCCTGGCGTTATAAGCTGGGTATTATTTGTGGTATCCCAATACTACTTGTCATTCTGATCGCCATATCCTCCGGGTACACGCTTCATATTCAGAATAAAATTATGGGTGATGGCCTGGACGAATCCCAGACACGACAGACAGCCGCGGCCACAACCTTGATATCGATCCTCGAACTGAATGCCTATGTACAGGCGTTGATCGCCGCGGACGATGAGACGTCAATACGCAAGCACGCCATCGGCAGTATCAAAGCGGCCTCCGTCGTCGACGAGCAGGTACAGACGCTGGAAAAAGCGTTGCCGGATAACCTAAAAGTAAAGAGGCTCAGTGCGGAACTGCGGGCGATCAAGCCCCTGCAGATGAAAACCATCGGCAAGGCGAAAAAGAACCTGGACCAGCAAGCCCTGGAACTGGTTGCAGGCATGACGCTAAAATCCGAAGAAATTGTCGCCTTATCCCGTGAAATTCTCGCCGATGAACAAAGTGCACTGCGGGAGCTTTCGCAAATCAATAAGCGCCGGGGCGAGCGCTTGATCCGGCTGCTGTCGATTTCTATGGCACTGGGATTGGCAGCTGCGACGCTGGTCGCTTTGTATTTCGCGCGCATGCTGATGGTTCCGCTTATCAGCATTCAGTCGGCGATGTCGCGTTTCGCCGAAGGCGATTTGAACCTGAGTCTGCAATACGATGGCAGCGACGAAATGGGCACGACTGTTTCCGCATTGCAGCATGCGGCGCAAATGACAAGAGATTTTGTCGAGAGTATTCGGAGCCAATCCAACAAACTTCACGAAAGTGCTCACAAAGTATCCGTCGCCTCCGCCGAAAACTCGCACCAAGCCGGTTCGGTAAAATCCAATGTGGATGCCATCAACAGAGAATTAAATCAGTTGCTGGACATCGCAAACAGTGTTCAAACATCACTGGCGGGCAGCAGTGAGGAAGCGGCCAGGGCAGTGGAAAACTGTTCCTCAGCGGATAAGAATATAGACACTACTTTGCAAAGCCTGAACCAGTTTCAGGAGCATATGACAAAGGTATCGGAAAAAGTCAGTGAACTTTCCGGTTTCGCTGAAACCATTACCAGCATTACGACGACTATACATGCGATCTCCGAGCAGACCAATCTGCTGGCGTTGAATGCCGCCATTGAAGCGGCAAGAGCAGGAGAACAGGGGCGGGGGTTCGCGGTTGTCGCCGACGAAGTGCGCCAGTTGGCCAACCGCGTCGGAAACGCGGTGGCGGAAATCTCAGCATTGACCACCTCCATTACCTCGAATGTTTCTCAAACCGATGGCGCTCTCACTGTCGCTTCAAAAACCATTGCTGAATATATCACCGATCTCGGTTCTACATCCGAGAGCGCGGGCCTGGCCATTGATTCGGCGACAAAAACCCAGGCTGAACTTGCCTCAGTACAAAAGATGAATCGGGAACAACTAACGGTGATAGAAGAACTCAGTCAATTCGCATCGCGACTTGCCTCTCTGGCCGATGAAACCAACCGCGGTGTAAGCGGCCTGGATGACTTGTCCCTGGAATTGACCAACGCTTCCACCACATTGACTGAATTAGTCGCTCATTTCAGGTGAAACACAATGAGACTGTTAGCATCCAAAACCGTTCCTGTATTGACCGCTCTCTGTATTGCCACATCGGCTGTTGCCACTGAATTCAAGGACAGTGTTTTTACCGCCGGCCACCCGAGTCTCAAGGAATGGCTAATGCCGAATCAGGTACCACACTCCAGCGGCAACCGGCCCAATGCCGCGCGGGTGCAGCTGGGAAAAATGCTATTCTTCGATCCACGTCTGAGCGGGGATGGCAATATGTCCTGCGCTACCTGTCATAACCCGGCGTTCGGCTGGTCCGACGGGCTTCCCAGGGCGAGAGGATTTCAAAGCAAAATGCTGAAGAGGGCTACGCCCACGATCGTCAATACCGCCTACAACTCTCTGCAAATGTGGGACGGGCGCAAAAAGAATCTGGAAGATCAGGCCATCGGTCCCATGCAGTCCAAAGATGAAATGAATGTGGATGTTGCCGAACTGATTGAGTTTTTGCGACAGACACCAGGTTATAAACAGGCCTTCGCCAAAGCCTATCCCGGCGAAACGATTGACGAAACCACTCTGGCAAAGGCAATAGCCAGTTTTGAAAGAACAGTCGTCAGCCACGAGTCGCCATTCGACAAATGGATAAGGGGTGATAAAAAGGCGATGAGCGCTGCCCAGGTGCGCGGGTTCAAGGTGTTCACAAACCCTGAAAAAGGCAACTGCAGCACTTGTCACTCGGCGCCGAACTTTACCGATAACGGTTTTCACAATATCGGCTTAGCCTCCTTCGGTGAGGACAACCCCGATGTCGGGCGCTTCGGACAAAAACCTATCGGCTTAATGAAAGGCGCATTCAAAACACCGACCCTGCGGGATATAGCGCTTACAGCGCCCTATTTTCACGACGGCTCCGCCGCAACACTGGAGCAAGTGATCGAACACTATTCGCAAGGGGGGGAAGTAAAAAGCAATCTATCACCGAATATGAAAAAGCTCGACCTTTCCGACAAAGACAAGGCTGATTTACTCGAGTTTATGCGGGCGCTTACCTCGGAGCAGGAACCCATGATAATACCCACCTTACCACTACTGACAGAGGGTTAATCAATGTTTGGTTGTAAAAGATCTGATCGTTACTGGAGTTTGCTGGCATTCTTTTTTTTAACACCGGCAGCGGCGGAAACCTACGAAGTCGGGCAGACAAACAAGGCATTTACCCAGGAAACCCTGAGTATTAAAGTGGGAGACAAAGTCAAATTCGTGAACAATGATCCTTTTTTTCACAACGTGTTCAGCCTTTCGGACACCAAGCTATTCGACTTGGGCTCGTTTCCAAAGGGTGATTTTCGCGAGGTCGAGTTTGATCAGGCGGGCACCGTAGAAGTTGAATGCGCAATTCACCCGGATATGCAAATGGTGATCGAGGTCAAGGAGTAACAACAAATGGCCATTCGCCAGCACGCCTGCGGATTTATCGCGACAACTGTTCTATTTCTTTTTGCCACTTTCTCCGTTGCAACCAGCGCCGATACACACAATGAATCCAATGTGAATTCCCATGACAACCCCAACCCCACCCTGGCGTTGGGAGCAAAGGTCTACCAGGAACGGTGTGTACTCTGTCATGGGCCCGAAGGCAGAGGCGATGGCATCTTGCCATCGAAGATAAAGTCCTATCCAGACACCAATCTGTTTAAGGAAAAATACGGCAAAAAACGTAAAAAAGTCCATAGAATCGTGGTTTATGGCGGTACTGAGGGCGCGGTTTCAGAATTTATGCCACCCATGGGTAACGACCTGACCTGGACGGAAGTGGAATCGGTCGTCAATTTTGTGCAACTACTCAGGGAAAATCTGACCGCCGCCAATCATTTGTTGAGGTCTGTAAACAGCACCGGCGATGCCAACAAACGAATCGGCCAGGAGATT
>JBNKFQ010000320.1:0-14103 GCA_050289385.1 Porticoccaceae bacterium
CGCAAGCTCGGCTATCATGATAGTTGTACACTCTGCAGAGGTTGTACCCGAGTATCACATCATAGTGGAAGATCTTTCCACTGCTTCTGCCGAACTACAAGATACGCATCTGTCCAGAATCCGAACGCAAATGTCACATCAGGTGCGGGAGACAGATCAATGGCCCTTGTTTGATGTACGCGCAGCCCGGCTCGGACAGAAAACCCGGCTTTTCTTTAGTTGGGATTTTCTGAATCTGGATGCCTGGAGTCTGTTTTTGATGTTCCGTGAATGGCGTGTTTTATATGATAATATTGATCAATCGCTACCGACGATTTCAATTTCGTATCGCGATTATGTATTGACTGAGCGCCTCCTTAAAAAAAGCGATGGCTATGGTCTGGCTCACGACTATTGGTGGGCGCGTATCGATCATATGCCAGGGGCACCCATATTGCCGGTGAAAGCAAAAATCGCATCCGACAGACAACATCGATTCGTCCGCCGCCGTGGTCGCATTACTCGTGCTCTGTGGCAATCGCTGAGGCGGCGTGGACAGGCCCGTGGATTAACACCTTCGGGAATTCTGTTGGCCGCCTTTGCAGAAGTATTGACACTATGGAGCAAGCGCCCGCATTTTTGCTTGAACCTCACACTGTTCAACCGGCTGCCCCTGCATAAAGATGTTGAGTGTCTGATTGGAGATTTTACCTCCATCCTGTTATTGGAAGTGAATAACCAGCAAGTAGAAGCTTTTTACGAACGGGCGGCACGCATTCAGAAACAGTTCATGAAAGATCTTCAACATCGCGAAATCAGTGGCGTGGAGGTATTGCGGGAGTGGTCTAAACGCCAGGGCAACGCTTTACAGGCCGTGATGCCGGTGGTGTTTACTTCCGCTTTAGCGCTGGGCTCTGGCGAGGAAAGTGATGCGGGTGTGCTGGAGTCATTTGGCCCCATGGTTTACGGCATAAGCCAAACTCCCCAGGTTTACCTTGATGTGCAAGTGATGGAAGACAGCCAAGGCGTATTTTTTAATTGGGATGCAGTGGAAGAAGTTTTCGAGCCGGGCGTACTCGATGCTATGTTTACAAGCTATTGCCAGCTGCTTGAACAGCTGACTGATTCCAAACTACTTTGGGAACAACGGCACGTCCTCACACTACCTGCCGGGCAAGCGCGACAGCGGCAGGCGGTCAACGCTACCGCGGTAGATCTTAGCGATGAGTTACTGCACGGCTTGTTCATACAGCAAGCGTTGCAGCAGCCAAAGTCAGTCGCCATTGTAAGCGCGGAACATCAAATCACTTACGGAGAGTTGCTGGCAATGAGCCATTCTTTGTCACAACAGCTATTGGATCGAGGGGTTTCGCCCAATACCCTGGTCGCGGTAGTAATGGAAAAGGGCTGGGAACAAATTGTCGCCGTGTTGGGAATTTTGATTGCCGGCGCGGCTTATTTACCCATTGATCCGGCTCTGCCCACAACGCGGCGGCAGCAGTATTTTGAACAAAGTCAGGCGAGACTGGCTATTACGCAACAAGCACTACAACCGGTTTTGGAATGGCCAGGCCATATCGACTGCCTGGTTGTATCCCGCGACCTCTCACTCAACTGGCTTGAACAAGCACCTCGTCCAAGGCAAACAATCACCGATCTTGCCTATGTGATATTTACATCAGGGTCCACTGGTGTTCCAAAAGGAGTAATGATCAATCACCGCGGTGCAGTGAATACAATATTGCATGTCAATCGACTTTTCGAAATCAATGCACAAGATAAAGTATTGGCCGTTTCGTCGTTGAGCTTCGATCTTTCTGTCTACGATATTTTTGGTCTGTTGGCTACCGGTGGGACTATTGTAATGCCCGAGCCACAGCGGGTACATCACCCTGAACATTGGCAGGCATTGATTAATAAATATGGCATAACCGTCTGGAATTCCGCTCCTCCACTAATGGGTATGTTGACGGACCATCTGGAAGGCGAAAAGTACGAAAATATCCGCTCCTTGAGGTTGGCTTTGTTGAGCGGTGACTGGGTCCCCGTGTCGCTAACCGACCGGGTAAAACAACATTGCCCCAATACCAGGGTCATCAGTCTGGGAGGCGCCACTGAGGCGTCAATCTGGTCTATTTACTATCCGATTGGTGAGGTTGCACCACATTGGCAAAGTATACCCTATGGCAAGCCCCTGCCTAACCAACGAGTTTACGTGTTAAATTCCGCCTTGCAACACTGTCCACAAGGAGTGATCGGGCACATCTATATTGGCGGTGTCGGTCTAGCGCAGGGATACTGGAATGATAGGGAGAGAACGGCCAAACAATTTTTCGAACACCCGGATAGACATGAAGTGCTATACGATACAGGCGATTTAGGTCGTTACCTGAGTGATGGAAACATAGAGTTTTTGGGACGGGAAGATTTTCAAGTCAAGCTCAATGGTCACCGGGTTGAACTGGGTGAGATATCATCGCAGTTGCAAGGGCACCCCGACATCGCCGAGGCTGTGGTCAAGGTCTGTAAGCATGGCCAGGATCAGCAACAACTTACCGCCTATATCGTTCCCGACAAGACGTTGGATAATCCCCTCTATCAATGGCAAACCGCCCCGGAGCAAGTGCTCAACCCCCTCTGGGAAGAACTGGAGAGTGCAGCCGATAGGCAGCTCGAACGATCTGTAAAAAATCAGACCCGGCGTTTACAGATATTTGCCCAGTTTTGGGATAAGGTAGAGCAAATTAGTCTTGTGGCGATGATTGAGACGTTAAGAAGTCTCTCGAATGAAATGTTACCTCTGGAGCAACTTGAAAACGCCTTGGCCGATCAAGGTGTCAAACCTCAAAATTTTACACTGGTCAAGCAGTGGGTAGAATTACTCAAAAACAAGAAGGTAATAGACACGAGCCAGGGATATATCGAATTCAGGGAAAGTGCAGCCCTCCCCCAGCGTGCACTCTCACAACTGCTGGAGGAACTGAAAAAATTTACAACCTGGGATGAAACGGCAAATGATTTTTACGAATATATTGAAAACTGCATAACGCAACAGATCAATTTGCTCAAAGGGCAGGTGGCTCCCTTGGATTTACTGTTCCCGAAAGGTAGCTGGCGCGTAGCTGAAAGCATTTATCAGCACAATCCAATAGCCCAGCATCACAATAGTGTCATGGGGGAAATAACAAAATCTATTGTCGAAGCTGAAAATAGGAAAAATAAAATACGAATACTCGAAGTTGGAGCCGGAACCGGTGCGGCTACAGAGAGCTTATTGCGGGAATTGCCTGCCGAAAAAGTAGAGTATGTATACACAGATTTATCAAGTTATTTCACAACGCTTGCAAAACAAAAGTTTAAAGACTACCCCTTCATCCGTTATGCGCGCTATGATATTGATAAAGGGCCACTGGCTCAGGGGTACCAATCGCATAGCTTTGATATGGTGGTAGCTGTCAACGTACTGCACGATGCAAAAAATATAGAGGCCGCATTGAAGAAACTACGTTGTTTGCTGGTACCTGGCGGACTTCTCCTACTGCTGGAGGGAACACAAAACACTGCTTTTCAAATGGTAACTGTGGCGTTTTTGGAAGGTTTCGGGCATTTTCGGGATGAGCGCCTCAACGACAACCTGCCATTACTCAATACTTCGCAATGGAAACACAAGCTGGTTGACTGTGGATTTGAAAAAGTGGCTGTTTTTCCGAAAAAAAGCCCATTGCTCGACGCATTTGAGCAGCATGTTATTTTAGCCCGGGGTCCTGAGGAGGTAAAAATATTTCAGGGAGAAAATCGTTTGAAGGAATATTTAAAATCCAGATTACCCACTTATATGGTACCGAAAAAAATCGTTGAAATGGACTTTCTCCCTGTCAATACCAATGGAAAAATAGATCTCAATTCGCTGCCTGGCGTAGAGATTAATACGCTCGATGAGAAGCAGGTTTTTGCAGCACCTCATTCCGATTACGAGAAGAAAATAGCGGCAATATGGTGCGAAATATTGCAGATAAAATCAGTCGGAATACATCATAACTTTTTTGATGTGGGTGCTGATTCGCTATTACTTATTCAAACCAAAAACAGAATAAATGAAGCATTCAAGGTAAAAGTCACTTCGACTGATTTACTTCAATATACCACAATAAGTGAGTTGGCTAGATATTTAAAGTCTATAGTGGATCCAAGCGAAATCAATAAAACTAGTGATACCTCGGCGAATAACCAACGGGCGCTAAAACAAAAAGAAGCTATCGTGAGGCAACATCGGATGATAGAAAAAAGGAGGCAAAATGTCTGAGTTCTCGGACGAGTCAATGTTAGCCAGTATTGCCGTAATTGGAATGTCTTGCCGATTTCCGATGGCGAGTAATGCCGATGAATATTGGAAAAACATTGCGGCGGGTGTCGAATCCATAACAGATCTCGGTGACGATGAACTCGCTCCCGAATTGGTCAGTGATCCAAATTATGTAAAACGAAGCGGTCAATTACAGGATGTGGAATTGTTTGACCGCGATTTTTTTGAAATGAGTGCCCGTGAAGCGAGCATAACATCCCCTGCTCAGCGTCTGCTTTTGCTGTGTGCCTATGAGGCCCTGGAGGATGCGGCTTACGTTCCACGACATTACCCGGGTGCCATTGGTGTCTATGTGGGCGCAAACAAATGCGATGAGTGGCAAAAAAGAATATATGACTTGACCGGGCGTGAAATGCGGGAATTTGCCAAACGGTTACAGTTTTCGATCGGCAATGATCTGGATTACTGCGCTACACGTATCTCATATAAGTTAAACCTGACGGGACCGAGCTTCGCTATCAATACCGCCTGTTCCACTTCATTGGTGGCTATCAGTCAAGCATGCAAGGGACTGTTGGCTTATGACTGCGATATGGCCCTTGCTGGTGGCAGTTGTGTCACCCTTCCGCTGAAATCAGGATACTGGTATGAAGCTGGTGGACTTTTGTCCCGCGATGGGTGTTGCCGTCCATTCGATGCAAGAGCCGATGGGACGGTTCCCGGAAACGGAGCGGGTATTGTATTGCTCAAACGTCTACTTGAAGCCGTGGAAGATGGGGATCACATCTATGCAATTGTTCGAGGCACGGCGGTCAATAATGACGGTGCGGCCAAGGTGGGCTACACCGCACCGAGTGTCAAAGGTCAGTCCAGGGTAATAAGCTCAGCTCTGGCCTTCTCCGAAGTGAATCCGGAGACTATCTCCTATGTGGAAGCTCACGGTATGGGCACACCTCTGGGTGATCCAATGGAGTTGGAGTCATTATCCAAAGCTTATGGAACCATAACCGACAAAAAACGCTACTGTGCCATCGGCGCAGTGAAAAGCAACATTGGGCACCTCGGCGCCGCCGCTGGCGTTGCCGGGTTTATCAAAGCTGTAATGGCACTGAAGAATCAACAGATTCCTCCAAGTTTGCACTATCATGACCACAACCCGGAAGTTGATTTCGACAATAGCCCGTTTTATGTCGCCACACAACTACAGCCGTGGATAAAAGGCAGCGTTCCGCGCAGAGCTGCGGTGAATTCCTTCGGTGTGGGTGGCACCAACGCTCATGTTATTTTAGAAGAGGCGCCGGTGAGACACTCAGCGTCATTTCCGCGTCAGACACACCTATTGTTGCTATCAGCCAAATCTGAACAGGCCCTGGTCAAAATGATCGACAATCTGGCGGATGCATTGGAAAGTACTCCGCAGCGGGAGTTGGCCGACGTCAGTTACACTCTGCAAGTGGGTAGAGATACCTATCCGTATCGGTACTCATTGGTCTGTTCCACGCTGCAGGAGGCTATTGCGGAATTGAGAAATTCCGAGCATGAAATCGAATGTACCCGTGTCAAACCTGAGGGAATAACACTTTCCTATCTGTTCCCCGGAGAGGGGACCCAACACGTAGATATGGCGTTGAATTTATATCGGCATGAGACAGTGTTTCGCGATACACTGGATGAATGTGCAAAAATTATCAACCCTCTGTTGCAGCGGGATCTGCGCGAAATTTTGTATCCCAAAAGTGCGGATAAAGAATGGGCCGAAACGGTGTTAAAGCAGACGCGAATAGCCCTGCCGGCATTGTTTATGGTGGAATACTCTCTTGCCCGCTTATGGCAGAGTTGGGGCGTCAGACCGAATAATATGCTTGGGCATTGCGTTGGGGAATATGTCGCTGCCTGTATTTCCGGTGTATTCGAATTATCCATCGGCCTCCAACTGGCCGTTGTCCGTGGATCTCTCCAAGAGTTGAACGATGATACTGAAAACAAACTGGAAAGCATTTTCCAGCAAGCAAACTTGAGCGCACCGACGATCCCGTTTATATCTAATCTCACCGGTGGATGGATCAGCGACGAACAAGCTAAAGACCCCAGTTATTGGTATAAACAACTCAGCGCGAACATGCCAATTAACCAGGGGTTATGCTCCCTGTTGGAAGATGAATCGCTCCTGCTGCTGGAGGTTGGCCCTGGACAAACGTTAGTAAATGGCTTGGCGAAGATCCACTCTGAAAAAATTAGTAAAACACTGGCTAGCTGCAGCGATGTCAAACATCATGGCTCTGATCAAGCGTACTTAATGCAAACATTGGGGCAGTTGTGGATGTCGGGTGTTGTACCCGACTGGGAACAATTTTACGCCTGCCAACAGCGTTATCGCGTAGCCTTGCCTCTTTACCCTTTTCAGGGAAAGCGTTATTGGCTGGATACGGCTACCGTTACCGCAGAGGAAGGTTTATCTCAGCAAACCTCGTCACCTAGCGACGATCGCTTTTCACATCTCGACAGAGAAGTTACACCAAGTGTTGACAATAGAAACCTTTTTTCCAATTTAACCATAGTACCCGCGGAAAAAAGAATTTCAATGTTAAAAGGTTTTGTTCAGAAAATCGTTAAAAACCTATTCGGTAGTGACGAGATTTCGGAACAAATCCCATTTATCGAGATGGGTATGAGTTCACTGATGGCGATTGAACTGAGAACGCAGGTTTGCAATGCTCTGGACATAGACACTATTTCAGTTTTGATGATACTCGCAGAAGATACGAACATAAATCGCCTGGTACAACTACTCAATGAGGAGTTGACGACTACCGAGCACAACGGGGCTGATTTGTGTTTGACCCTACCTGAGATGGAGAATAAAAACAACCGTATTCAAAGTTCTGTAGTGCCTGATCCGGATAACCAATACCAGCCATTTCCACTCACAGATATTCAACAAGCCTATTGGTTGGGACGCCAGGGAATTTTTGAAGGCGGTAATGTTGCCACCTATGTTTACATTGAAAAGGACATCCAGGACTTGGACATAGTGCGTTTTGAGCAGGCATTAAATGCCCTGATTAAACGTCATCACATGTTACGGATGGTTGTTGAGAATGATGGGCAGCAACGGTTCCTGGAATATGTACCGGAATATAAAATCGCCTTTCAAGATCTGACGCAATACGACAAAAAGGCTGAACAGCAGGCGTTGGATAAAGTGCGGCAAGCTATGTCGCATCAAGTATTTGCGACAGACCGCTGGCCGCTATTCGAATTTCGAATCAGTCAATACGAGGGAGAACATTATCGTTTACATTGTGGCTTCGACTTTTTAATTGTAGATGGATCGAGTCTACAAATATTTTTCCGCGATCTGTTTTTGATTTATGCTGGCGAAGAAAAACGACTTTCACCTTTGGAAATAAACTTTCGGGAATGTCTCAATGCAACCCAGGTCAATCCGGAATCGGCGCTTTATAAAAAATCTGAAGCCTACTGGATGGCACGCGTGAATTCGCTGCCGCCAGCTCCGGCGCTTCCCCGGGCCAGGGAAATCTGGCAAATCCCTGAACCGAAATTTGTGCGCAGGGAGTTCAGCCTGGATGCCCAGACTTGGGAGCGTTTGAAGAAAAGTGCCAGGCAACACGGTATAACCGACTCGGTGATGATTGCGAACGCGTTCTCGGAAGTATTGGCCCAATGGAGTCAATCCCCACATTTTACTTTGAACTTAACCATATTCAATCGGCCTCCCCTGCATCCACAGATATACGATGTGATAGGGGACTTTACGTCTTCCATACTGCTGGAAGTTGATATGTCGAAAGGACAAAACTTTGTTGAAAAGAGCCGATATATTCAACAACAACTACTCAGTGACCTCGAGCATCGTTCTTTTAACGGCATACAAATGCTGCGAGCAATGAACAGCCATTTGGGAAGCCACCAGGCGGTAATTATGCCTGTCGTATTGACCAGCGCCGTAGGTGTTGCGCCTTACCTCGATAATCTGCTGGCTGATTTGGACGAAAAAAAGATGCGTTACTATCAGCAGATGATGGACACAGGGTACATGATATCTCAATCCTCTCAAGTGTGGCTGGATCATGTCGTCTGGGAGAAACAGGGCAGATTACATTTCAATTGGGATACGCTGGAGGAACTCTTCCCTCAGGGCGTGCTTGACGACATGTTTTCTGCTTACCGTCAAAGGCTGCTGCAATTGGCTGAGGAAGGCGATAAAGCATGGCAGGGATCAACTGATATAGGCCTGCCCGAAGCCCAGGCGAGGCAGCGTGAAAACATTAATCAAACAACGGTACCGCCGTGTAACGTTTTGCTGCATGAAAAGTTTGACCTCCAGGCACGACGATACCCGTACCAGATGGCCGTCATCAACGGGACTGTAGAACTGCGTTATGGTGATTTGTGTCGATTGGCAACCAATCTGGCGCAACGATTACGAGACGCCGAGATCAAACCCGGTCAACTGGTGGCAGTGGTCATGACGAAAGGCTGGCAGCAAATAGTTGCCGTTCTGGGGATTTTATACGCGGGCGGGGCTTATATGCCTATTGATGCGAGCTTGCCTATGTCACGTATTCAGCGCCTGCTGGAACTCGGTGAAGTTACCCTCGCCTTAACGCAAAAAACCGGCTATGAATCTCTGGAGTGGCCCCCGACCATCAGACCTGTAGTTGTTGATATGGATGCGGATGGGGAGGAGGACATCGGTGACCATGATGGCGATTTCGAGGCTGTATCTCAGGTGGTGCAAACTGACACCGATCTGGCCTACGTCATTTTTACCTCGGGTTCCACCGGTACGCCGAAGGGCGTTATGATTGACCACCGAGGCGCGGTGAACACACTGCACCATATTAATCAAATGTTCGATGTAGGGCGGGGTGATGCGATTTTAGGTGTTTCCTCCCTCAGTTTTGACCTTTCTGTTTACGATATTTTTGGCATTTTGGGAGCCGGTGCCACCTTAGTACTGCCGGAATTCGAAAAACAATTTGATCCATTGTACTGGCGTGAACTGATTGACGCACACGGAATAACATTGTGGAACTCCGCCCCACAACTTATGAGTATGTTGGTGGACAGTTTTGACAAGGATGAAGCACCACTACGACCTCTGCGCAGAGTCTTGCTGAGTGGAGACTGGATACCTTTAGAATTACCGCAATCTATTAAACGTTGTTTTTCTTCCGCTAAAGTAGTGAGCTTGGGAGGCGCCACGGAGGCTTCGGTTTGGTCTATTTATTACCCCATTGAAAGTATCGAAGCCGATTGGCATAGCATTCCCTATGGTAAACCTTTACCCAATCAATCGATTATGGTGTTGGATCACCAATTACGTCCTTGCCCGAATTATGTCGATGGTCATATTTACATTGGCGGTATGGGGGTCGCTATGGGCTACTGGGCCAATGTGGAAGAAACTGAAGCGCGTTTTATTTTACATCCGCAAACCGGGGAGCGAATGTACCATACGGGAGACATTGGGCACTATGCTGCCGATGGCAATGTGATTTTCCTGGGGAGGAGTGATAATCAGGTCAAAATCCAGGGGCACCGTATAGAGCTGGGCGAGATAGAATTTGCCTTACGTCACTGTGAAGGCGTGCAGGAAGCGGTTGTTCTGATGGTAGATGACGAAAAGACTCCAAAACGCTTGATGGCCTATGTTGTACCCACTATCAAAGCTGACACTACAGCGGAAAGCAATCGAATCTTTTTACCGAATGTGGCTCCCCGACATTTGATCGATAATTTACTCGAAAGCCTATCGATAGGTTTACAGGCTTCCCTGAATGCAAACTTCCCCCTTATTTATCTCCATATTAAAGATGGGCGTTTCGAAGAGTTGGCGGGTGGTTTCTATCTTTACGATAGCATGACAAATTTGTTGGTAAACATAGCTGAGATTGACAACGATTTTTTAAAAAATCTGCACATTGAAAAATACCAGTCCATTCACAGTCAATCGGCGTTTTCATTATTCTTAATAGCGAATAAAAATTCTGACGATAAATCGGCGGACGAAGAAGCGGCCTCCATCGCCGAGGAGCTGGTCGACACCTTGATAGATAAAGCCGTCAATCAGAATATGGCGTTATATCCTGTACCTGAATTTAACCGCAAACTAGTTAAAGAGACCGTCAATCATAGCGGTGATATGAGTGTGCTGTTTTGTTTGGAAGGAGGTATACTCATGGATGAACCAATACAAAATCCATTGATAAATTTTAAAACTTCAGATTTATCAACGGACTTGTTGAACACTTTAAAAAACCAATTACCCCATTATATGGTGCCAGCCGGTATAGTGTTTTTGCCGTCACTTCCTTTGACGGTCAACGGAAAAGTGGACAGCAAGGCTTTATCAAATATAGACCACATGCCTGAAGAATTAGCAAATGAAATTGTGGCTCCCCGCAACGAAATAGAACGAAAGGTTTTTGATATATGGAAAAAAATATTGCGTATAGATAACTTCTCCATTCATGATAATTTATTTGAACTGGGGGGGAGTTCTATTACGGCGACAAAAATAGTTTCACAGGCAGGCAGAAAATTGGGTGCAAGCATACCACTTCAAGAGTTTATTGCCCGCCCCAGTGTGGCGGGTATGTCCGAGTGTATGGCGGCGCTAAATCAACGCGAATCGTTCGCAGCCGCATGGTGAACTAATGCTGATTGAATAAATGTTTAAAGTGGAAAGTATTTATTTTAGAGGATAATGGCAATGAGAACAGTCGAAGAGCGCTATCGTTTATCAATAACAATAGGGTGGATATGCCTGCTACAAATAGTTATTCTGATGTTTTTGGTTTATTTGATGCGCAGTGCTGTTGACAATGACTTTCTCTCCTGGAGTAAAGATCCGGGGGAATTTGGTCTGGATATGATGTATATCGTATTTACGATATATATATTTATACCGATATTGACCCAAATCTTCAGCGCAAAAATTTTCCGATGGTTTTTGGTTTTAATTGGAATTTTATTTTTCCTTTTCTTTGTGGCTCATCAACTGTCACATATGATCATAGACAACACCTCATTATCCCTTGTACACCTGTTGGACTTCGCCCACCACTTTCTTTCTTTATGGGTAATAGTGATATCGATTCGATGGGCTCGCCTTCCCGGTTCTGTCAATGAAGCACAAAATGTGAAAACTGGAGAATTTCATAGTCTTACGCAAGCACCGGTTGGGAAGTAAACCATGAATGATAGAAAAATTATTCAAATTTGCTTGGCAATACTGGCCTGTTTTCCCTCTCTAGTGTTTGCCCACAGCGAAGGGGCTAGTGAAGGATTTTTGTCGGGGTTGTTGCACCCGGTTTTTGGCTATGACCACTTTCTCGCTATGCTCAGCGTTGGAATCGTTAGTGCGCAACTGGGGAAACGTGACATCTGGATGATTCCTTCCGTATTTGTTTTAGCGATGATTTTTGGCGGAGTCATGGGGGGGTATAGCGTAGAAATTCCTCTGGTAGAAATGGGAATAGCCATATCTGTGATCATATTGGGTATCGCCATCATTCTGGCAGATGGCGGTGTCCATGGTAGCGGTTCGATATTGATTAAAGCTTTTGTAGCGTTTTTCGGCGTTTTTCACGGACATGCCCACGGAGTTGAAATGCCAAGGTCTGCCGATCCCGTTTTTTACGTTTTCGGATTTGTGATCAGTACATGCAGCATTCATCTCCTGGGTGTACTTATTGGTTACGTGTTTGTCGAGCAGCGACAGTGGGCTCATATATTGAAGGTCGCCGGTGCAGGCGTCGCCGGCGCAGGGCTGTTTATTCTTATTAACTAGTGCCCTTGGGCTAAAAAACTTTGATATGGAATGGACTCCAGGTTTAACTTAAAACAACAGCAAGGGGAATACAATGAGAAAAATACTTCCGCAATTGGAACCGGTATTCGAAGCGATGGGCCAGGGTATTATACGTTACCCCACTCGGGTTATCTGGATTACTCTGCTGATGTCGGGGATCATGATAGGGGGGGTTTTTCGTCTCTATATGGACGTATCCAATGAATCGTTTTTTAAGAAAAACGATCCTGCCTTGCTGCATTATCAAAGTTTTTTAAAACAATTCGGTCGCGACGAAGCGGTAATAGCCGCAATTAGCGCGCCGGACGTTTTGGCCCCGGCCTTTCTATCCAAACTCGAAGCATATCACAAAGACTTAGAGGCCTCGGTTCCCTACCTGGATTTATTGACAAGCCTTGTTAATGTGACTTCTATAAGCGACCGCGAAGGTGAGCTTTTGATCGATGACTTGCGGAACGTGTGGCCTTCGCGGTATGAAGATGCCCGTCCGTTTCGGCAGGCTGTACTGGAAAATCCTCTTTACCGTAATTTGGTCGTCACTGAAGATGGGAAAATGACTGTGGTCATTATTCGATCCAGTGCTTTTGCTGTAGAGCAGGAAGCAAAAACACAAACGAGTCTGCGTGAACGAATAGCTAATTGGCATGATCGGTTGTTTGCAAACATGGAAAAAAATGAATCATCTGAGGATTCACAACAGCCGAATTCTCCATCGCGGTCAACATCTAAAAACGAATTGGATACCAGCTTTTTGCCTGAAAACGTGGCGGCCTCCGTGTCCGATACCTCTATACAGAAGGTGCCGCCGAAACATCTGAGTACACAACAGCTGAACCAATTTATGCAAGCCATTCGGGAGGTAAGCGCCAGGCACCAGGAAACTGATTTTCCCATACGCCTTGCCGGCGGGCCGGTAATCGATGCTGAGCACAACCACACTATACACCAAGACTTTGGTACACTTTTACCACTGACCGCCGTTATGGTGTTTCTTATATTGCTGCTGTTATTACGCCGCGTATCGGCCGCGATAATTGCCATGCTACCGGTTTTTCTTTGTCTGTTTGTAACAATCGGCGTGATGGGATGGTTGGGATTTCCAGTCAATCAAGTGTCGGTGGCAATGCCGCCTTTGATTCTCACTGTTTGTATAGGGGATTCAGTACATATTTTAAGCCTGTTTTATTCAAGATTACAGTCTGACGGTGATCGCGATAGGGCTATCGTTTATGCATTAAAGCGCAGTGGAGTTGCGATTTTGTTTACCAGCCTTACCACTGCCGCTGGATTTCTTGCTTTTACGATGTCCGATATTAAGCCCATAGCTGAATTTGGTGTGATGATTGCGTTTGCAGCTATGGCAGCCTTTATTTATTCGGTGGTGTTGGTGCCGGCCGTACTCAGTTGCACTGGAGCGTCTATACAAGAGGTCAAACGAGCGCCGCGCTCGCAATGGGTAGTTAAAGTATTGTCCAAAATCACGGAGTTCAGTATGGTACACTTCAAGGAAGTGTTGCTGACTACCTTCGCTCTGATTGTGATAGCAGCTCCCAGTTTGTGGCAGTTGCGGTTTTCCCAGAATGTGCTGGAATGGTTTCCTGAACATCAACCGGCACGAGTCAATACCCTGGCCATTGATGCCGCGCTCAAAGGCAGTATACCTCTGGAAGTGGTGATCGATACAGGAAAACCTCATGGAATTTACTCACCACAACTTATGCGTAAGCTTGAGGCCTTTGAGCGCTTTAGTGAATCATTGCAGTTGCCGGGTATTCAAATGGGGCGTGCCACTTCGATTGTGGATACCTTAAAGCGGATTCATAGCGTTCTTTATCAGGATCAACCACAAAACTCCGTTCCCGATGATCCTGACCTTATAGCTCAGGAATTGTTGTTGTTCGAAAGTAGCGGTGCGGACGATGTGGAAAAATTGATTGACAGTAACTTTTCCATGGCGCGGATCACAGTGCGCATGTCCTGG
>JBNKFQ010000321.1:0-2481 GCA_050289385.1 Porticoccaceae bacterium
GGCTGTTGTAAAAACCGGTGCCAACGCCGGCCAGCAAGGCTGCACCAACGCCGGCTTGCTCTGCCAGTAAAGATTGGCGCAGCGGTAATCCAAATATATCGGCCTGAATTTGTCGCCATGTATCGCTTTCTGCGCCGCCGCCGGCTGCAATTACCATTTTAACCGGCTGCCCCAAGGCCAGACTAATTTCCAGGACTTGCCGCAGGGCCATAGCCACGCCCTCCATCACTGCTCGTGCTAAATGACCTCGTTGGTGGTAATGGGTTAAGCCGATGAAACCGCCCCGGGCCAACGGGTCCATGTGGGGGGTGCGCTCGCCGGAAAGGTAGGGCAAAAAGATAAGACCATCAGCTCCTGGCGAAACACGGGCGGCTTCGGCACTGAGCGTGGCGTAAGCCGTGGCAGTGTGAGACAAACCGGTAACATTGCGCAACCAGCGCAGCGATAGGCCGGCCGAAAGAATCGCACCCAAGACATACCACATATCTGGCGCGGCGTGGTTGAATACATGCAGGCGGGGGTCGGTGGGCAGGTCATGGTGGGCGGCAGGCGGCCGAAGTGGCGTAAAAATTTGCCCGCCACTGCCGGTTGTTACCGATGCTTTGCCGGGTGCAATCAACCCGTTGCCGATAGCCTGGGCCGGCTGGTCGGCACAACCGGTAATAACCGGAATACCGGCTGTTAGCCCCAGTTGGGCCGCCGCCTTTTTGCCTAGTTGCCCGGCAACGGCCGTAGAAGGCAAAACGGGCGGTAGTATTTCCACGGGCAGGCCAACTTGCTCCAGCAACGATCTGGCCCAGTCTACGCGATGAATGTCGAAAATACCGGTTCCAGCAGCATCGCTAACATCGGTGGCAATACGGCCGGTCATCTTCAGGCGAATGTAGTCTTTGGGCAGGACAACTTGTTGCGTGCGGGCCAATAGGTCTGGCTCGTTTAGAGCCAGCCACAGCAGCGTACCCCCCAAGAAACCTACCGCAGGCAGCGTTCCGGTAAGCGCGGCGTATTCCTTTTGGCCCAGAGACTTGATCAGGATTTGACAGGCAGCGGCGCTGCGCTGGTCGGTCCAGATAATGGCCGGATGGAGCGGAAGGCTGTTTTTATCCAGAAGAACGGTGCCGTGCATCTGTCCGCTGAAGCTAATGGCGTTAACATCGCTGCGTTCAGCCTGGGCTGTTACCTGTTGCGCACTAGAAACAATAGCCTGCCACCAGTTTTCCGGGTTTTGTTCGGCTCGATCGGGGGCCGGTTTATCAACAGGGTATTCATTAGCAGCAGTGGCAAGCGTCTGGCCGGTTTCAGCCTCAAAGAGCGTTGCTTTTGCGCTAGATGTGCCCAAGTCGAGACCAAGCAGTAGGGTCATTGTTATTCTCCAACTTAGTACTACAACGAGACTTCGAAAAAGGTGAGTAAAAAGTTGCGTTGATGTTGAAAATATAACATAACAGTGGGATGAACCCACACATAGAAACAAGTCCAGAACTGAAGTTAAGCGTCAAGAACATTGAAAACCTACAAACAGAATTAGAACAATATACCGACCT
The DNA here is from genome assembly GCA_050289385.1 of Porticoccaceae bacterium. GTDB lineage: Bacteria > Pseudomonadota > Gammaproteobacteria > Pseudomonadales > Porticoccaceae > JBNKFQ01. Next base: position 1,545 of record JBNKFQ010000321.1, read on the forward strand.
GTATCGCCCCTTGTTCAGTCGGCGAGAGCAAAAAAAACATTACGAGACCTACTTGAAAGGCTTAATGCAGACCATACCCAATAAATCGGTGGAAACAATGATCCTGAACACAAAAGGCGATGATCCCAACGCCATCCGCAATCTGCAACACTTTATGAGTGAAGGGCGATGGGTCGACGAACCGATCTTGCAGCGTCACTGGCAAGAAGTCAGCGAAGATTTAGGTGAGCCGGATGGGGTGTTGATTGGTGATGACAGCGGTGTTCCCAAGCAAGGATCAGAGAGTGTGGGCGTCAAACGGCAATGGTGTGGTCAGTTAGGCAAACGGGCCAATTGTCAGGTAGGTGTGTTTCTGGGCTATGCCAGTCGGCATGGCCATACCTTGTTGGATCGCCGCTTGTACCTGCCTCGAGAATGGGTCGAAGACAAAGCCTATACCGAGCGTCGGCGGAAGTGTGGAATACCAGATGACATCACCTTCCAGACGAAACCGGCCTTACTGCTGGAGATGGTCAAAGCCGTCCACGCAACCGGCAGTTTGCCATTTCGGTGGTTTACGTGTGACGAAGCCTATGGTCGTGACACCGCTTTTCTGGATCAGGTGGGCGACTATGTGTCGTATCTGGCCGAAGTAGACCAGACCACCCAGGTTTGGTTAACCCGTCCTCAGACCGCTATTCCTGACTGGTCTGGTCGGGGACGTAAACCCGTCCGTGAACACCTTTGTGAGGGTCAGCCACCAGCCCAGACAGTTGCAATCATTGCCGCCAGCTTACCCGGCGAGCAATGGCATCGCCAGACCATCAAGGAAGGCAGTAAAGGGACACTGGTTGCCGATTTTGCTGCCTTACGGGTTGTTGCGGTCAGAGATGGTCTGCCTGGCCCCGATCTCTGGCTCGTTTTTCGCCGAAACCCAGCCACTGGTGACCTCAAATGC
>JBNKFQ010000322.1:0-10001 GCA_050289385.1 Porticoccaceae bacterium
GAAGCCAAGCTGGATGGCGATGCCCCCAATATCGGTAGCGATGGTGACGATCTGCCCGGCTCGGCGGATATCAACTTTAGCGCGGGCCTGGAATATGCGTTCCGCCTGTCCGGTTACGATGCCTTTGCCCGGGTCGACTACGCGTACGTTGGCGAGTACGACACCTATGTCAACCAACCCTCTCATCTTCCGTCTTCCGGTGACTATACCCAGGTACACCTGAAAGCCGGCGCAACCTTTGGTAATGCGAGTGTCGATCTGTTCGTCAAGAATCTGACCAATGCGGATGATTTAACGTGGGTAGAATCGGGGTTTGGTAAGCGAAATAGTCCGCGCGCATTCCGCCTGCGCCCCAGAACGATGGGTGTGAGTTTTTCCTATCGCTTTTAGTCCTGTTTGGTAAAGTCCTTTTTGGTAAAGCTAAGGCTGCGGCAACGCAGCCTTATTTCCCTCTGTGTTAGCGAGTTTCCGTTGAGACACCAGTCTCATGGAAGCTCTGCCGATATTCGAAACACCCATACGAAAGATCCAGGACAGCCACAAAAAAAATCTTACCAATGCCGATAACCTGATCTGGGTAGATTATTTCAACGCTACCAATGCCAAGCCTGCAGGCTATCGTTTGCGCCCTCGCACTGTCGGAGGGAGCTTTAATTACCACTTCTGATTTTGTGCCTTGGATACCGCCACTATTGATGCCTTTGCAGCGTTGGTAGTGGCGATCTGGTGATGGTAATACCTGCCGGTATTTTCTGTTATTGCTTGTTGCTCGTGCTTTTTCCAAGCCTCTTTTTTACTTCCCTGATTAACCACCGCTTGAAAATTGCGACAACGTCATCAGGTTTTGACTTGTGCAACAAATAATAGGCGCGTTCAGTTCGTACCGGTATGGAAAACAATCTGGTCAAGCTGCCCTGAGCCAGATCGTCGGCCACCAGTTGGGTAGGGCACAGAGCAATACCCTGCCCGGCGATGGCTGCGGTGCTTAGCAGATTGAAGTCGGCAAACACCGTCCCGCTTTTGTCCGTGTACTGTTTTCCAATGCCAGCCTTGTCAAACCAGAGTCGCCAACCTTCGCGGTCTTCGTCATGCAGCAGTGGCTGCACCAGCAAGTCTCGCGGCTTTTTGAACGGTCCTTGCTTTTGCAAGTAGCCCGGACTGCACACAGGTTCTACCGCACCATCCAATAATCGTTGGCTCTCAAAATCGCCAACAGGCGCACCATCGATGTGGGTGAGAATAATATCTGCATTATCAAAACGAATATCATCAGACTTCGGCGAATACAAAATCCGTAAATCAATATCCGGGTGTGCCTTGTAAAACCCTGGCAATAATGGAATCAACCAGCGTGTGGCAAAAGAGGGCAGTGCAGCCACAGACAATGACAGTGCTGGATTCGGGTTTTTGATTCGTGCGCAGAGATCACCAATATTGTGCAGTGCCGTGTTAACCACACTATCCAGTTGTCGGCCGACTTCTGTGGGAGATACGCCACGGGCGTGGCGATCAAACAGTTTGACACCCAGCCAGCTTTCCAGATGCGAAATTTGGTGGCTGACTGCAGAGTGGGATACGCACAGTTCGTCGGCTGCTCGTGAAAAACTCTGCAGACGCGCTGCGGCAGCAAAGGTGCGCAGCGCGCTGAGCGGCGGTAGATCGGGAAAGATGTTAGTTTTATTCATGTCTGTAGTTACTATTCATCAATTGTGACCAGTCAATATTCGCAAATATACTCCTATATACATGACCATCCAATATTTTTGATTGGTCTTTACATGAGTAATTTTCACAATATTCAGAGCGAGACAGAGTGTGATTATAAGAAGTCTGGGACAACTTATGGGCAGTGAACGAGATCTCAGTTGGGGCAATGGCCGTAGCCGACGCTTGTTGCTGGAGCGTGACAATATGGGGTTTGCGGTCTGTGACACTTTGGTAGTAGCGGGTACTGAATCATTGCTGGAATACAGAAATCATCTGGAAGCTTGCTATTGCATTGAAGGCATGGGGGAGGTGGAGGACATGGAAGGCAATATACACAAGTTGTTTCCGGGTGTACTGTACGCCCTGGACCGACACGACCGTCATTTTCTGCGCGCCACTACGGATATGCGTCTGGTCAGTATATTTAACCCGCCAATACAGGGGCATGAAAGTCACCAGTTAAATGGCGAAAAAGAATCCAGTTATTAATTTTTTAAAATTAACGAGGGGTCACGATGTCGTTAAATGACAGCTCTGGTTCAGTTCGACCCAATGAACAGAAAATAAAGCAGAAGCTATCGAGGCGCCAATTTATACACGGTTCCAGCGCAACACTGCTGGCAGCAGGTGCTGTGGCTCCGCTGTTAAATGCTTCATCTGTGCAGGCTGATCCCTGTTCCGTCAATTCCGATAGTTCGCCAGCACCAACAGACCAGGGCATTCTCAAACGTTACCACCGTGCGCAGGTTTTACAGAGAGGCGCTTACAACAAGGAAATTGCCTGCAACACTACCATCTATCCACATTGGATTGACGACGAAAATTTTTGGTATGTACGCGATGTCCAAAAATCAGATGAAGGCGATTCCGGTTTTGAGCAGCAGTACCGCCTGGTAAATGTAAAAGCAGCATCAAACCAGCTGGCGTTTGATCACAGGCTGTTAGCACAAGCTTTGGCTGAAACAGCGCAGCAAAGTGTCGTGGCCGATGCGCTGCCGGTAACCAACCTCAACATTCAGCTCAATCCGGTTAAAGTGGAATTTACGGCTTTCGAGCGGCGCTGGATTTACGATACCAGTAATCAAAGTTGTCAGGGGCTGGATCAGTATCCCGATAACTGGAAAATCTCACCTGATGGAAAAATGGCCCTGTTTATGCGCGACTACAATTTATGGTTGCGCGACCTGAATACCGGCAATGAGAAACCGTTAACGCAGGACGGTGAGCGCTTTTATGTCTATGCCAGTACACCCACGACCTATGGCCGCCAGGAGTACATTACCCTGGAGGCGATCTGGTCGCCGGATTCCAGGCGTGTTTTTACCCAGATTATCGACACGCGAAAGGTGAAACCTGGTCCGCCACTGATTCAACATGTACCCACCGACGGCAGCATGCGCCCCAGAGAACTTGACCATCCACGCTTTCTTGACGGGCAACGGCGAGTGGGCTTTCCCGGTGACGAACACATCGAATCCTACCGTTTTGTCGCAATTGAGGTGGAAAGTGGCAAAGTTATTCACGCCGACTATCCCTTGTCGCCGGTAGCGTACCCCCCATATGCCGGCTATTTTACCGGCCGTCGTGGCTGGTGGGGCAGCGATAGCCGCTATGCCTGGTTTCTGGACCAACCGGTGGGGGCGCGGGAACTCAACCTGGTAAAGTTCGACACCCACAGTGGTCGCACTGCGGTCCTGATAAAAGAGACCTCGGAAATCATGATATCGCCAATTCCGATTTCTCACTTGCATACCTTGTTGTTACCGCTGCCGGAAAGTAACGAATTGATCTGGTTTTCAGAGCGCAGTGGTTGGGCACATTTGTATCTTTACGAGATGTCGAGCGGTCGGCTGAAAAAAACAATTACCCGGGGTCGTTGGCTGGTGCGCAACGTACTGCATTTTGATCCGCAACGTCGCGAATTGTTTATTCAGACCGCGGGTCGAGTCAGTGGCCGCAATCCCTACTACTGCGATATTTGTCGGGTAAATATAGACAGCGGCGAATTGACCACTATTGTCTCCAGTGATCACGAGTATGTGGTTTGCGATCAGAGTAGCCGAATCAGTATGGGTGATTCGAATGCGCTGGGAGTATCTCCCGGTGGAGCTTGTGTGGTTACCACACGCTCGCGAGTTGATCAGGTGCCCGTAACCCTGGTATTCGATCGCAATGGTCGCAAGGTGATGGAGGTGGAAACCGCGGATGTATCCGGCCTGCCTGATGACGCACAATGGCCGGAACCGGTATTGTTGAAAGCCGCAGATGGCAAAACGGATATATACGGGGTGGTTTTCCGCCCCTCTGATTTCGACCCGCAAAAAAGTTATCCCGTCCTCGATTGCAGTTATTCCTACGCCTCGCCGGTGGGGAGTTTTACCAACAACTGCGGTGGGCGCGGGCATTATATGAGAGCCTGGGCCTATGCCGAGTTGGGTTTTATCGCGGTGGTGATTTTCAATCGCGGCACCGAGGGGTTACGCGATGTCGCCTTTAATGCCTACCGCGATCCGATGTTGGAGCCCGACCCCTCGCTGATGGACAAGCTAAATAAAGAGGACTGCGTGGCTGGCATTACTCAACTGGCAGAACGCCACCCCTATATGGATTTGGAGCGTGTCGGGATTGTAGAGTTTGGCAGCATTGCTATGGCGGTAGCTGGCTTATTGCTGTATCCCGATTTTTACAAGGTTGGTGTCAGCGCCAACGGTATTATGGATTGGCGTTTGATGGGCGCGTTTCATATGTCGGCTGGTGAATATCAATTGCCGGACTTTGCTGCCAACTTGCGCGGTAAATTACTGATTATCGCCGGCATGCTCGACGATGTTGTGCCCGCTGCGATGATTTTTCGGCTGGTAGAAGCATTAAAAAATGCCAATAAACGCTTCGACATGTTAATGCTTCCCAATCTTGCTCACGGTTCCTCAAATTACACAATTCAACGTTCATGGGATTATGTGGTGGAACACCTGCTGTGTGTCGACCCGCCGACGGATTTCAGGCTGGTGACCGATCTGAATAAATTCAGCGCCGATTTGGGTGATCACACGTGAGCGCGGCTCCACAAAAACTGTCGCGAACCCTGACCTCGCGGGACACTCTGACCCTGGCCTTTGGCACCATGATTGGCTGGGGCTGGGTGGTGATGTGCGGTCCATGGTTGCAGGCGGGAGGTAGTCTGGGTGCCACGCTGGCCTTTGTGCTAGTGGGCGTCGCGATTTTAATTGTTGCACTGTTATACGGCGAGCTGGCGGCGGCCATGCCGCAGGTTGGTGGTGAACACGTTTACAGTCTCAAGGCTCTTGGTCGCTTTGGTTCATTTATTTGTACCTGGTCGATCTGCATGGTTTATGTGGCGGTAGCAGCGTTTGAATCGGTGGCCCTGGGTACGGTGGTGGAATATCTGTTTCCCGGATTTCAATATCTTAAACTGTGGCAAGTGGCGGGGCACGATATTTATTTGTCTTCACTGGTAGTGTCTGTCGGTGCAACTCTGTTGATCACATGGATCAATATTCGTGGTGTCAAAATATCCGCGGTGGTGCAATTTGCGGTCACCCTTGTGATCGTGCTGGTCGGTCTGATGTTAATCAGTGGCACTTTGTTTGAAGGGCGACCGGAAAATTGGCAGCCCTTGATGCCACATGGTAGCGCCGGTGTGATAACCGTTGCCGCGATGGTGATTTTTTATTTCACCGGTTTTGATGTGATTCCCCAGGCGGCGGAAGAAATTAATTTACCGCCAAATCGTATGGCCAAACTGCTAATAGTGTCAGTGGTGAGCGGGTTGCTGTGGTACGTGTTGATTGTGCTGGCGGTCAGCTATTTGCTCGACGCAGAAGCATTGTCGAGTGCGTCATTGGCAGCGGCGGTGGCTACTGGTATGGCTTGGGGTGTAATTGGCGAAAAATTGCTGATTCTGGGTGGTATTGCCGGCATCATCACCAGTTGGAACGGTTTTGTGGTTGGTGGCAGTCGTGCGCTGTTTGCCCTGGCAGAAAGTCACATGTTGCCAGACTCACTCACCGCTATTCACCCTCGCCATCGCACTCCCCATCGCTGTGTTTTGTTAATTGGCGTTATTGCTATGGTGGCGCCATTTTTTGGCAAACAGGTATTGCTGTGGATCACTAATGCTGCCGGTTTTGCGGCGCTGATGGCTTATCTTCTGGTTGCGATCTCTTTTGTGGTGCTGCGTCGCACACATTCGGACATGCCGCGTCCGTTCAAACTGCCATTTGGCAATTTGTTTGGTTATCTTGCCATTTTGGTGGTTGCCGTTCTTGCTCTGGCCTATTTGCCGTTCAGTCCGGCAGCACTGGCGTGGCCCTTTGAATGGTTGTTATTACTGGCATGGTTTGCTTTGGGTTTACCTCTGTATTTTTATGCCACAGCGAAAAGTGATTCTGGTCGCGTACTACAAAATACAATTTGTTCCAGCAATTGATCTGACGTTAGAAAAAGTGAGAGAAATATAATGAAAATTTTCTTGATTCGGTCTGTTTTCGCACTGTTTCTGGTCTGTGGGTTGATATGCATTTCCCAGGCGCAGGCCGCATCAAAATCACCAAAACCAATTCTTGAACTGCCGGATTCGTCATTCTGGAGTGCGCAAACACGCGAAGCTCTGCAGCGCGCAGCGCGCAATCAGCAACAGCTTTCGCGGGATCAAAACCGACGCTGCGGGTCATGGGCTGATGCCTTGCCAGAGGAAATTTCCGCGCTACGGCGCTGTCAAGAGGAGGTTTTTTATCAATCGGAGTTTTATAAAACTATAACCGACGGATATCAGGTGTCGGTAAGCAGCGAGAAAATGGCCGGTGTACCTGTGGAGGTATTTGTTCCTCGCGATGGTGTTGCTGAACGCAATCGCAGCCGGGTCCTGATAAATTTGCATGGTGGTGGCTTTATGTATGGCGCCAGGACGGCCAGCCATATGGAGTCAATACCGATTGCTGGCAGCGGGGCCATAAAAGTAGTGAGTGTCGATTACCGCATGGCACCTCAACACAAATTTCCGGCTGCCAGCAAGGATGTCGCAGCCGTTTACCGAGAGTTGTTGAAACACTATCCGGCACAGAATATCGGAATCTACGGCTGTTCTTCCGGTGGGTTGCTGGCTGCGCAGGCGCTGGCCTGGTTCGAAAAGGAAGCTCTGCCAGTGCCCGGTGCCATAGGAATGCTGTGTTCTGGAGCCTGGTTTTGGAGTGATGGCGATTCCGGGCATATTGTCCAGGCAATTACCGGCTATCCGATTGATCAGTTCTCTAATAACCCGTATCTGAAAACGGCGAATGTCGATAGCCCACTGGTATTCCCCGCCAAATCGCCTGACGTGCTAAAAAAGTTTCCACCATCGTTGTTGATATCCTCTACCCGTGACGATGCACTCAGCGCGGTAGTTGTTACCCATAACCAGTTGGTGAAGCTGGGGGTAGCGGCAGAGCTGCACATTTGGGAAGGCATGAGGCACGCCTTCCTGATGAATGCCGATTTGCCAGAATCCCGCGAAGCGTATTCAGTGATAGTTAATTTTTTTGAAAAATTTCTTGGCGCAAAAATCCAAAAGATCCGCAAAGATCCAAGACAGCCATAAAAAAGCATGATTTATGACTGTCTATGTCTGTGAAGTAAGATCCAAGACAGCCATAAAAAGAATGATTTATGACTGTCTATGTCTGTGATGCGCAGGTCAGCAGAGGCAGGTCAGCCGGGACTGTCTTTGATCGGGAGCTTTGATCGGGAGCATTGATCAGGAGTGCGGAGTACGGACAAGTGAAAAAATAGTAGTAAACCAGCGAGGCAATAAACAACTTGCAAGGTTTTGAAATCGGGTGTGTTGTGGACTTGTCAGCCAGACACCGGGACCTTGAGTAGCGATACTGTTGGAATCTCGCAACACTTGGTATAGGCTTCGCGCCTCAGGATCTTTTATCAGGGAGTGATAAGCGATGTCGTATCATCTTGTTTTACCTTTTCTGTTATTCGTTGTTCTCTTCGCCGGTCTGGCTCCGGTATTCCTGCACGCGGAACAGAAGCCGCCTGGCTTGTTGTTAGCCAATGTTTATCGTAGTGATATCAACCTGGTGGACTACTGGGTAAGCGAAAAACTTGATGGCGTGCGGGCCTACTGGACCGGCGACGGGTTCTTGTCCAGGCAGGGCAATGTAATCGAAGCGCCCGCCTGGTTTATCAAGGGTTTTCCCAATGTCTCTCTGGATGGTGAGCTCTGGATGGGGCGGGGGACGTTTGAGGAACTCTCGGGCGCGGTAAGGCGGCAGAGTCCGGATAATCAACAGTGGCGCAAAATCCGTTTTATGGTCTTTGACCTCCCCGGGGAGAAAGGCGATTACGACCAACGTCTGGTAACCTTGAGAGGTGTGCTCAACAATATTGGGTCTGCCTTCATCTCAGTGGTGGAACAGTACAAGGTCCCGAATCGCGATGCTTTGCAGGCCAACCTGGAACAGGTGGTGCGGCAGGGCGGGGAGGGGCTGATGCTGCATCGGGGCAGTTCAAATTATCTGGCCGCCAGATCCGACGACTTGCTCAAGCTGAAAACTCGCGAGGATGCAGAAGCCGTTGTTGTCGCACACTTGCCTGGCAAGGGCAAGTACAAGGATATGATGGGCGCTTTGTTGGTGGAAACACCATCGGGGTTAAGGTTTAAACTGGGTACCGGTTTCTCTGATGCAGAGCGCGCCAACCCGCCTGCAATCGGTAGTACGGTAACCTATAAATATTCCGGCAAAACCGAACGCGGGGTTCCCCGCTTTGCCGTGTTTTTGCGCGTTGCGGAAGATGTGTCTTCCCCGTGATCGACGGGAGTCAGAACGGCGGTCCAACCATCCAGCGAAAGATCCTAGACAGTCATGAGAAAGATCCAAGACAGTCATAAATATTCCCATAAGCATCCTGATTTATGACTGTCTGAGCCTGAATGTCTGAGCCTGAATGTTTATGACTGTCTACGTCTGAATGAAGAAAATAAATATAAATCGATATGTTTTGGCATTTCGAACGGGTGAGCTTCGCTGTGACGCTCGATTTTGGAAGCTTAGTGATGAAAAGAGATTATTTTTAAAAAGTGTCTGAAATTGAGCCGTATGTGTTTATCCCGAACTGGTGATTTGGGGTTCAGGTGGTTGAGGCGGTGAGTTTTTGTTGCCACACTCAGGGAAATAATTGCCGGCAATTGTGAATGCCATGTGCCCATTGCTTGCCAAATGCGGCACACGCTCGACGCACTCGGTGAGCGGAGCCGATAATGCCCTTGAAGTGACTGTTAAAATGCTGGACAGACGAGAGCCATTGTCCTGGGTCCATATTCAAGCGCGTCAGCATCGGTGGCAAACCCCCGGCTATCGCACCAGCATTGTCGCCGCGAACGGCGCGACCGGTCCAGTCCACCAGTTCCAGATAGTCCCTGAGGTGGAAGGGCAATCCTGCGGGCATGCCTTCGCGTAACTTGCCGACAAAAGGCATCAACGCTGGTGGTTGTTGACTTGGTTCGCCCGGTCGGCCTGATTTTCTGCTCCACTCTATACGCTGTTTGACCGAGGTGTATTCCGAGCCTTCGAGGGTGTCCGCTATTCTGGCTCGAACCGGGTTGAGGTCCACATAGGCCATGCAGGTGAGCAAGGCGGCTTCGTCCAGTAGCGCCTTGCTCTTGAACCGCCCCTCCCAAAAGTGGCCGGTGCATTCGTCCTCCCTGTTGGCCTTGCGGGCAATGTATTCGTTCAGACAGCCCATAAACCGGCTGAGATCCATCAACAGATCTCGCCATTTGTCCACCAGCTCGCCCAGAACGGCCAATTCAGTTGGCAACAGGGGGTCGCCTTCCTCAAAACGCCGAGACAGGGAGTTTCCCTTGTATAGGCGATGCCAGCGCGCCACTACTTCCCGGTTAGACCAGCCCTCGGCGCGTTCTCGGTTGATGTGCAGGACAAGGTGAGTGTGATTTGAAAGAACGGCATAGGCCGCAACGTCGATGGCGAACACTTCGGCCTGCAGTTTTATTCGCTCCTCAACCCAGGCCCGTCGGTGTTCGAAGGACTTGCCGGTAAGCTTATCGCGGCCACAGAGAAGGGCGCGGCGCACGCAGCGGGAGATACAGTGGTAGAAGGGAGTAACATCAATCGAGACTTGAGATTTCCGTGATTGTGGCACAAGCAAACTCCTTTTGCTGTATGAAAACACAGTATTTAGGCTAGCTGCTGGGCCTGCTCAAGTCAACACAAAAAGTGACTGTCCATAAAAGAATGCAAAAAGTGACTGTCCATAAAAGAATG
>JBNKFQ010000323.1:0-6502 GCA_050289385.1 Porticoccaceae bacterium
CGTACTCGCCATAACACCACAGCAAAGGCCACAATCCCCCACACCAGGGCACCCGCCATTTCTCCGGCAATCACCCCGGGCACGCCAAACAGGTGTGAACACAGATACACCAGCGGTATCGTACCCAGCAGGGCGCGGGCAAAATTGAACATGGTGGCCACTGTGGCCCGATTGAGATTATTAAAACTCGCATTGGCAACAAACAACATGCCGTTGAAAACAAAGCCCCCCACCAGCCAGGTGCAGTAAAAATCAATCAGGTTGGCGGCCTCGCCTTCCGCGTTAAACGCCGCAATTATCCAGTGCCGCGACAGAAACATCAGTAACCACACCAGCAAGACATAAGCGATATTGACGAACAGCGAATTCAGCAGTGCGCTACGCACCCGGTCGTAGCGATATGCACCCGCGTTTTGTCCAATAATTGGCCCGACAGAACCGGAGAGCGCAAAGATCGCGGCAAAAGCCATTGGCGCAATGCGCCCCAGGATAGCGGCGCCGGCGACCGCGCTGTCACCGTAACCGGACATGCTCATCAATACATAACTGCTGCCGATGGGCGTGGCCAGGTTGGTCAACATGGCCGGCCCGGCGATAAGCACTATGGTTTTCAGGTCTGCGCGCAACGTGGGCCAGTCGATACGACAGGTCATGTGGTGTTTGTTCACCACGGCAGAAAAACCCACCGCCACCAGTACAACTCTTGATACCAGCGAGGCGGTAGCGGCACCCTGAATACCCATGTCAAATCCGAAGATAAAAATCGGGTCCAGCACCACGTTGACCAGAGCCGCACCAATGGTGGCGTACATACTGCGCCGGGCGTCACCAACCGCCCGCAACGCGGAAGCGGCACACATGCCGCAGGCCAGAACCGGGGTGACCGGCAGCAGAATATTGCTGTAATCCAGAGCCAGTTGCAGGGTAACCCCGCGCGCACCGAGGAACATCAGCAACTCTTCCACAAAATACCAGGCGGGCAAAGTCACCAGCAGCGCAAAAATGGCGCTGAACAACATGACATTACTGCAATAGCGGCTCGCCAGCGCGCGGTCGTGACGCCCTTCCGCTCGCGATACCAGCGCCCCCATGCCAATCTGCAAGCCGATGCCAACCGACGTCAGAAAAAACAGCAGCGTACCGGAAAAACCGATGGCCGCCGCCAGTTCTTCCTGCCCCAGCAAGCTGAGAAAATACATGTCGACCAGATCGGCAGAAAACAGCGCCAGCAAGCCCACGGTGTTGGCGCCGGTCATCACCAGGATGTGCTGCAGCGTGGAGCCACGGGTAAATACGGCGGTTTTCATTAACAGGCCCTGACACAGAGTAAAACAGAGGGTGAATATTGGAAAGCCGAGGCAGATTCTGCCTCAGCCATGGCAACCGTTTGCCGGCCTGGGCTTTTTTGTGCTCTGTGTATCGCCCCGGTGAAGATACAGAGCAAAACCCGGCCTATTCCGGCTTGCGAAACTTCAGGGTAATCCGGTTCGACTCTCCGATAGCCCTGAATCGGGCTTGCGCCTCGGGGTCGTCCTTGCTGGTGGCAAGCGACGGTGGCAATCGCCAGACCATGTCCGACTCGGTTGGCTGATCCTTGCGGTTGGCATTCATGTCACTTTCGGCAACTAACTCAAAACCCGCCTGTGTCATTTTTTCAATGATATATCCCTTTTTCAGGTAACCATTGCGACCACTGGCCCAGTCGTCAGACATATTGTCTCTTGCATGATGCTGCACAATACCCACGATCCCGCCAGGCTTGAGCGCACGCCAGGCGTCTGCCAATGCTTCAGTCAGGTGGCCGCCGTTGTCTTCGAACCGGGCCAGACCGTGCATGGCCCGCACAAACAGCACCGCATCGGCCTTGCCTTCGAGACGGGCAGGCATCGAACCCCACTCAAAAGCGGACACGCCTGCGCTATCCCCACTGGCCCATCCACTCGCTTCTTTGGGCCAGTTGCTCACCCATTCTGCCCTGCGATTTATTGCCTCTTCGGTAATACCGTCCATCTTTTTAACCATATTCATTGAGTAGCCGGCCCCGATCAGCTGGCCCTCACTGCCGAGATAATCAACCAGAATTTTTGAATACCACCCCGCTCCGGGGCCCGCCTCCACCAGAGTCATGCCGGGCGCAATGCCAAAAAATTTGAGAGTTTGCAGAGGCCGCCGGTAGGAATAACGGGCTTTGGTTTCACCGGATTGCGCAGCCAGCGTGGACTGAAGACGTTGTGAATCAAACTGCATGGCTGTGTCAGCAGCAAACACGGTGTTAACTGCAAACACAGTCAAGGCAAACAGGGAAAGAACAGTCTTTGGCATGAGGTGCCCCCGTAACTATTTTGTTTGAAAGACTGGATAAACAGGTCCAGATATGGATGCCAACACAGATAGAGTGGCTTGTCGGCCAGAGTATAACGGAAATCGCTTGCCCATTTTTTCATCCTGCCGCAAAAATCACGCGGTTGGCCGAGTCCAGGCCCTGTTTGCTACACTTGATAAAACACACTCCAAAACAGGAAAATTTGCAATGGAATGCAAGCTGTCCCGTTCGGCACATCCCCCCGCCGCAGGGTATAATGCCGCGATGATAGAACAATGCCTCGATATTCTGCACAACACTTACGGTTACGATCAGTTTCGCGGTCAGCAGCAAGCGGTGATTCAATCAGCGCTTGACGGTCATGATACCGTTGTCCTGATGCCCACTGGCGGCGACAAGTCCCTGTGTTATCAAATCCCCGCCCTGGTGCGTGACGGCATGGGTATTGTGGTGTCACCACTGATCGCCCTGATGCAAGACCAGGTATCTGCCCTGCAACAACTGGGTATTAACGCCGCCTTTCTCAATTCCACCCAGACCGGCGAACAACAACAGGATGTGCTGCAGCATATTCATCGAGGTGACCTGGATATTTTGTACGTGGCTCCGGAACGGCTGGTGCAAGAGCGCACCTTGCGAATGTTGTCCCGTTGCAAGCTCTCACTGATCGCTATTGACGAGGCCCATTGTGTATCACAGTGGGGCCACGACTTTCGTCAGGACTATATGTCACTGCACATTCTGCGCCAGCATTTTCCCGGCGTGCCGCGAATGGCACTCACAGCCACCGCCGACCCCCGCACTCGCAAGGAAATTGGTGAACGCCTGGAACTTGACCAGCCCGGGCTTTTTGTCAGCGGCTTTGATCGCCCCAATATTCGCTATACGGTGCAACCCAAAACCGATGCCCGCAAACAGTTGCTGCGCTTTTTGACGCCTCACCGCGACAATTCCGGCATTGTCTACTGCATGTCGCGCAAAAAAGTCGAAAGCACCGCCGAATGGCTGTGCAGTCGCGGTTTGACAGCCCTGCCCTATCATGCAGGACTGGCCGCTGATATGCGGGCTGACCACTTGCAACGTTTTTTGCGTGAAGATGCGGTCATTATGGTGGCGACTATTGCTTTTGGCATGGGAATTGACAAACCGGACGTGCGCTTTGTTGCGCACCTGGATCTGCCCAAAAGTGTCGAGGCCTATTATCAGGAAACCGGGCGCGCGGGGCGCGATGGCGAACCGGCCGATGCATGGATGATATACGGTTTGCAAGATGTGGTAAGGCTGCGGCAAATGATGGATGAATCCGCAGCGCCCGAACACCAGAAAAAAATTGAACGCAGCAAACTCGACAGCCTGCTCGGCTGGTGTGAGGTCACCGAGTGTCGCCGCCATTCACTGCTGTCCTATTTTGGTGAAAACGGGTTTGGTGAAAACGGGTTTGGTGAAAACCAGTTTGGAGAAAACCAGTTTGGAGAAAACCGGTTTGGAGAAAAACAGTTTGACGAAAGTCAGTCTGACGAAAGTCAGTTTAGCGAAAACGGGAATGGCGCGAAGCATGATCACTCGTCAGCCAAGTGCGGCAATTGTGATGTCTGCCTGACACCGCCGGAAACCTGGGACGGTACTGTGGTTGCGCAAAAATTACTGTCGTGCATATACCGTACTGGCCAACGTTTTGGCGCAGCACATGTTATCGATGTGGTGCGCGGCAAGGAAACTGAAAAAGTCTGGCAGTACGACCACCACCATTTAAGCACTTTTGGTATTGGCAAGGAGCTGAACGAAAAACAGTGGCGCTCGGTATTGCGGCAACTGGTGGTACAGGGGTTTGTGGTGGCCGACGCCGAGCGTTACGGCGCCATGCGCTTGACCGAACGCAGCCGACCCCTGCTGCGTGGTGAACTGCCCCTGACCTTGCGCAAGGATGTGGCAGAACCAGCCCTGCGCAAAACTGCACGCAAGAAATCCAAAACCGGAGTCAACGACAACGACCGCGCACTATGGGATGCCTTGCGCGAGCGCCGCAAGGAACTTGCCGCGCAACACGGCGTACCACCCTATGTCATTTTTCACGATGCCAGCCTGATGGAAATGATGGAATTGCGCCCCAATAACGAACATGAGTTATTGAATATCAGTGGCGTCGGTCAGGCAAAAATGGAACGTTATGGCGCTGAATTTATCGAAGTATTGAACAAATTCGTCGAAGGCCAGCCCGGGTAGTTATGAGTCTGATAATTTCCAGCAACGTCACCATTCCCGAAACAGAACTTGAATTCAGTGCCATTCGTGCCCAGGGTTCAGGTGGCCAGAATGTCAACAAGGTGTCGAGCGCCATTCACTTGCGTTTTGATATTGCCGCGTCATCGCTGCCGGAATTTTACAAACAGCGGCTGCTGGGGTGGAACGACCAACGCATCAGCAAGGACGGCATCATTGTCATCAAGGCACAGCAATACCGCACACAGGAAAAAAATCGCGATGACGCTCTCACACGATTAAAAGAGTTAATATTAACGGCAACTGCCGTTAAAAAAACCAGAAAGCCAACCCGACCCACGATTGCCTCCAAAAAGCGTCGGCTCGACAACAAAACGCGTCACGGAAGAACCAAGGCCTTGCGCGGCAAGATCATCGAATAACAGGCTGCACCATATGGCCCCGGCCCGCTATTTACGGTGAGTCAATGTTGCCGAGATATTGCTGCAGTATTTTGTCTACCATCCATGACAACGAACGTTGTTTGGTGCCCGCTATGGCCTCAAGCTGGATTTTGGTCGCATCTGATACACGCACGCTGATAAATTCGGT
The DNA here is from genome assembly GCA_050289385.1 of Porticoccaceae bacterium. Classification (GTDB taxonomy): domain Bacteria; phylum Pseudomonadota; class Gammaproteobacteria; order Pseudomonadales; family Porticoccaceae; genus JBNKFQ01. The sequence goes on from JBNKFQ010000323.1 coordinate 5,135, forward strand.
CCGCTTTTCTGCCCGTTTTCGGGGCTGCGAGTCATGCTCATACTCCTCGCGAGGAGAGCGCACGACACGGTGCAAGGGAATTACATTGCCGCGCCCGGGAATATATAACCCCTTCGCCACTACAGAGTAGTTGCCCGCTGTTGCGGCGAGTGTTTTTGTTCGGGTTTTCCGTACACCTTTTGCTTTAGCCATAACTGATAGTCCTTTATCCGTTTATTTTGAGCAAAACTGGTGCCAGCACAAACCACACCGGCACAAACAGTATATACCTGTTTCTATTGACGTTTGTTTTTCTGAAACAACAACCAACAAAATCAGGACACTTGTCACACAGCATAATAAAATACTGTATTTAAATACAGTATTTTATTATTGCAAAGATCTGCAAATGTGACCGGGGCCTTCTGATTGGCCACTATTGATTCAGCTGGCTGGTGTCGCCTCGTGATCCTGGATTGTTATTTCTGGTTCGGTTTGACCCGGTTATTTTTGATCCGCATGTTGTCGAAATTATTGAAGATAATGTCAATAAACTTGGTCTGGCGAATAAACACATGACATCCAGGGCTGGCCACGATGCACAGATGATGTCCCGAATTTGCCCGTCTGCGATGATATTTGTGCCGTCCTGCGGCGGTGTTAGCCATAACCCGGCGGAACATACGGAAGATAAGGACTTGTTAACGGTGCAAATGTTTTGCTGAACACCATGGCACAGATGGCGGGCCGGTAACAGGTTATGGGCAAGCCCCCTTGCAATTCTGCTATACAAGGGGGCGTTGATTACCAATTAAAAATTATAACGGAAATTTACCCCAATCGTACGAGGCTTGAGGTAATACCCCTCCCCTATTAAACCAATTTGTGAAAAAGATGTCAGGGCTGTCTCGTTGGCAATATTGTGTGCAAATACTTCCACATCCACGTCATCTGTTGCAGCGATTCCCAAACGGGCATCAAGCTTGCCATAGTCACCAGCCTTCAGCCCCGTTTGAGGAACGTCAAAATAGAAACCACCAATGTAAGCATAATCAATGCGTGCAAATGACCTGTGTCCTTTCAAATCAAATTCATAACTCAAGCCAATATTGAAGTTATATTCCGGTGAGTTTGGCAGTCTGTCACCCTTATTTCCCAATACCGTATCACTGCCAAGTTCAGCGTTTATATAAGAACCTCCCAAATTCACTACCAAATCATCAGACAGGTAAAAGCTGCTTTCAAGCTCCAGGCCGCGAGAACGGGCAGTACCTGCATTAAGACTGGTCCCCTCACCACACTCAAAAACGATAAAAATTGGAATATCGGTCCAGTCGATTTGATAAAGCGATGCATTAACAGTCAAACGACGATCAAGAAAAGATAGCT
>JBNKFQ010000324.1:0-5017 GCA_050289385.1 Porticoccaceae bacterium
AGGGAGATTGCGTGAGGCAATTTCTGCAGGCAGGGGAGAAGGGGGAGACGACTCCAATCGCTGTCGAGGAGATTTTTGAGGTAGCAAAGGTAACAGTTGAGGTGGCGGAGCAATTGAGAAATCAGTAAGGAGTGACAAAAATTGAGTGGCAATTTCAAAATGGCTATGCAATATCTCAATTTCGTTATTGAAAAAAGTATTGAGGAGCAATCTTGAAATGAAATATCCAGTCGAAGCCTCTTGCCAATGTGGGCAAGTCAGTTACAAGTTATTTGAACCCCCTCAAAAAGTTGTTGCGTGTCACTGCACAGAGTGCCAGAAGTTATCGACGAGTCCTTTTAGTGTAACGGCTATGGTTAAGGCCAGTACTATACAATTCACCGGTGAAATGAAAGACTGGAGTCGGCTGGCGGAAAGTGGTAATAAAAACAATGCCAAATTTTGCCCCTCATGTGGTAACCGAATTTATCATTATAATCCCGATGCTCCTGAATTATTAAAGCTTAAACTCAAGCCTGTGGGATTATCGGACGATACTATTTTTAAGCCAATGGCACATGTCTGGATCAGTGAAAAGCAAAGCTGGTATGAAATTCCGGAAGGTGTCCCGGCATTCGAAAAGCAGGGAATATAAGACAGCTGGATATCGATAGCCTGCACAATATTTAAGGAACCCCTGGTTAACTGCAATATATTTCTCCGTGGTGTGAAGCGTACTGTAATTAATCAGAGGTTCCTCAATAAACTGTTTCGTTCAGGAGGGAATCACAATGGAGGAGTTTTTGGCGGCGGCAATTGAAGAGGCGAAAAAGGGATTGCGCGAAGGTGGTATACCGATAGGCTCTGTGCTGGTTAACGATGGCAAGATTATCGGCAGAGGTCATAACAGAAGAATACAAAATGGCAGCACTGTATTACATGGCGAAATGGATGCCCTGGAAAACGCCGGCCGTTTGAGTGCTTCGATTTACAAGGACAGCATACTCTATACTACGCTTTCCCCGTGCTCAATGTGCTCTGGTGCGATATTGCTTTACGGCATTCCCCATGTGGTTATCGCCGAAAATATTAACTTTTTTGGAGAAGAGGAACTTCTTGAATCAAGGGGTGTACGGCTGGATGTGCTGCAAGATGCTACATGTATTGAAATGATGAAATCATTTATTAAAAATAACCCGACATTGTGGAATGAGGATATCGGTGAGTGATTCAGATTGCCAGGGCAATCAACCAAAGCCGCCCGGGCATCGTAAACACAAGTGACCTTTAATCAGTTCAGGCATCAGCCTTTTTGCTGTCCCATTCAACCACGTTTAACGATTTTTTCTTTACCTGGTCTGTACGCTGTAACCAGACCGAATCTTGCATCGCGTGTTCCTGGTGAAAGCCGGTGGGTGCGGCTATCAGGGTTTCCTGAATTTTATCGCAGTTGAAGTTTAGACAGGCATCATCCAGCTGCTGAATAATTGTTCGGGTTTCGTCCCAGCTTAGGCAGGTTTCCTGGGCCATCATGATTCTCGGGTGATCAGTGCCGCTGACATTATCGCCAATCAGTAGTTCTTCAAACAGTTTTTCTCCGGGGCGCAATCCGCTGATTATAATCTCAATATCCCCGCTGGCGTTTTCGGCGTCTTTCTCGCTCAGGCCGCTCAAATGAATCATCTTGCGGGCCATATCAATAATTTTGACCGGCTCACCCATGTCCAGTACAAACACTTCTCCGCCTTGTGCCATTGATCCCGCCTGAATAACCAGCTGGGCCGCTTCGGTGATGGTCATAAAGTAGCGAATAATATCCGGGTGTGTAACGGTGATAGGACCACCTTTTTTGATCTGTTCTCGAAATAGCGGCACAACAGAACCGGATGAACCCAGCGCGTTGCCAAAGCGTACCATTGCAAAACGAGTGTTAGGTGCACCGGTTTGCAAAGCCTGTAACAACAATTCGGCCATTCTTTTTGATGCACCCATAATGTTGGTGGGGCGTACCGCCTTGTCGGTCGACACCAGAATAAAGGTTTCTACATTCGCAGCGATAGCGGCTTCGGCGGTGTGAAAAGTGCCAAACACATTGTTTCTGATACCTTCCACAATATTGTGTTCCACCAATGGCACATGCTTGTAGGCGGCGGCGTGGTACAGAGTCTGTACGCCACATGTGCGCATAATGGTTTCGACACTGGTGCGGTTTTGCACTGAGCCGAGTAAACTGATAATTTTTGTTTCAGTGTCAGGGTTGTACTGTAATAATTCCTGCTCAATGGAGTACAGCGCAAACTCGTTCAGTTCGAACAGAACCAGCTTGTCCGGTTTGTGCTGAATAATCTGCCGACATAATTCCGCACCAATGGAGCCACCTGCACCGGTTACCATGACCACCTTGCCGGTAATGCATTTGTCCATTAATTGCTGGCGAGGCGGCACAGAACTGCGCCCCAGCAAATCGGAAATGTCAATGTCGCGGATTTCCTGAAGTTTGGCCTTGCCGCTCAATATGTCAGCAATCGGTGGTACGGTTTGTACTTTCACGCGGCTTTTTTCCAAACCGTCGATTATGGACTTGCGTCGGGAGTGCGGCACGTTACCAAGCGCAAGAAGTACCCTTGTCGCGTTGTACTTGCTGATTAACTCCTCGACGCGATGTGGAGCTGATACCGGCAGACCCTCAATGGTTGTGCCCTGTAACTGCGGGTTGTCGTCAATATAGGCGACAGATTTGAACTGTGTGCCCAAATTGAGCTGAAGCGCCAGTTGTGTGCCGGTGTAATCCGCGCCGTAAATGATGACTGCCTGTCGCCCGCGGCTCAATGTGATCTGATAAAGGTTGCGGATTAGCAACCGTGGCACCCCAATCAAAAAGAAGGTGGTAAACAGGTGAATAAGCGGCACACTGCGCGGTGTTCTGGCGTGCAGAAAAAAGCTGAATGTAATCAACAAGGTGCTGGAGATCGCCGCAGCGATTAAAATGCGGATAATCGCTTCCCGACCAATAAACCGAAGAATCGCGCGGTAAAGCCCAAGCCGGTTAAGAGCGGCGATTGTGAGTACTACGGTCAGGCCCAGACTCAACAACTCGGTAGAGTCGGGGATGGTAATTGCGCCCATTCTGAGTGCAAGAGAGATGAAGTAGACGAGGGCAATGGCGGCAATATCATAAGCCACCGAAATGGCTTGCTTGGCCGGCCTTGGAATATTCAGTAACCCCTCAAGCACGGTGTGGTCTCCCGGTTGACGTGGTTCAACACGCTCCCGATGCATGTGTAACCAGCATTCTATAGCAAAAATGCCGATTATACGTCGATTTGCTCACAATTGCGTTGGCCAGGTACATCACCGCTCGGCCAAGGTGATTAGTGTTGGTCTTTTGCGCTAGAATACGTGCATCAGGATAAAGCCCCCGATTTGGGAATAACTGTTGCGGGAACAGTCTGTGCAAAAACTGCAAACGTACTATCACACGCTCAAGTATCTGAAGCCGTCCCAAATCGTACAGCGTATACGCAAGCGATTTGTGCACCCGAATATCTCCGGTTTTGACCCGATTACAGAAATGGCCGACAGACAGGGCAATTGGCTTGTACGGCAATTTGGTCCTCCCCGGTTGTTGAGCAACACCGACGTTGAGTTTTTGAATCGTCGGGGCAGGGTAGAAAAGCCGCAAGACTGGAACGCATCAAACCAGGTCAAACTCTGGTTATACAATCTGCACTATTTTGACGACCTCAATGCAAAAGACGCGAATGGACGCAGAGATATTCAGGTAGGCTGGATGGAACGCTGGATCGAACAGAATCCAGTTGGTTTCGGCAATGGCTGGGAGCCGTATCCGACATCGTTGCGCATCGTCAACTGGGTCAAGGCTTTTTTGTCGGGGTTCAATCCGTCGCAAGCGATGCTGGCCAGTCTGTGTCATCAGACGGAATATCTGTCAAGGGACCTGGAGTTTCATCTGCTGGGAAACCATCTGTTTGCCAATGCCAAAGCTTTGATATTTGCCGGTTGCTTTTTTCGCGGAGCGGATGCCGAACGCTGGTTTGCTACAGGATTGAAAATAGTAAATCGTGAAATGCAGGAACAATTACTCGAAGACGGTGGTAATTTTGAACTGACACCGATGTATCATGCCTTGATGTTGCAAGATATATTGGATCTGATTAATTTGTCGCAAGTTTTTTCAGAGCGCTTCGATGCAGAAAACACCAATCAATGGCGGGAGTGTGTTAAAAAAATGCTGCGGTGGTTAAATTTGATGTCACACCCCGACGGCGACATTGCCTTTTTTAACGATGCCGCTACCGGTATTGCTCCCGGTCTTGGGCAATTGAGCCAGTACGCAGGGCAATTGGCAATAGACCTGAATTTAACAATCAACAGGATTGAGCACCTGCAGGAATCCGGTTATGTCCGTATCAGTGATGCAGATCTGGATTTGCTTGTGGATGTCGCGCGGGTTGGACCGGATTACATTCCGGGTCACGCACATGCCGATACGTTGTCGTTTGAACTGTCGCTTTATGGGCAGCGAGTCTTTGTCAATTCGGGTACGTCCGAATACGGTGTAAGTGCCGAGCGGCTCAGGCAGCGCAAAACGGCCGCGCACAATACGGTTGAGGTAGATAGTGCTGATTCTTCGGAAGTATGGAGCGGTTTTCGTGTTGCGCGACGCGCGTTGCCTCATGACGTTTCGATACAGAATCAGGATAGTGTTGTCCTGGTCTCGGCCAGTCACAATGGTTATTTGCGATTGCCCGGTAAAGTAACGCATCAGCGCAGTTGGCAACAAGGCGATGGCAGATTGTTAATTGTCGATCAATTGTCAGGGCAATTCTCACAGGCCAGAGCTTATTTGCATGTGCATCCACATGTGCAAGTAACTGCACTATCCGCTGAGGAGTGCCAGTTAACTCTTGCAGATGGGCAGGCTGTTATCATCAAGTTGCGAGGAGGCAAGCTGGATGTCGAACCATCGACCTGGCACCCCGAATTTGGTCGGGTTATCGCAAATGAACGGTTGGTA
>JBNKFQ010000325.1:0-23575 GCA_050289385.1 Porticoccaceae bacterium
GGCACTTTCTTTTGGTTACTTTTCTTTATGCCAGTAAAGAAAAGTGACTCGCCCCGTGGCACGGCACGCAAACTGCCGCAGGCAGCCCTCCAAACTTCAGGGGCGAAACCTTACCACCAAACCAAACACCCAAATCACTCCACACAAGCGCCCGTTTTTACAAACCTCAAGATTCACAATCAATCATCTCCACAACTTCCAGATCAAAACCGGAAAGCCCCGTAAACTTGAACGGCGCGCTCAACAGCCGCATTTTGGTAACCCCCAGATCTCGCAAAATCTGCGAACCAACACCCACCTGCTGATAAACAACCTTACCCTTTGCCTGCGCCGCCGGTGCCTCATCAAACAGGTGTTCAAGCTCCTGCTCAACATCATCGGCATCCTCCTCCTGACACAACAGCACCACCACACCACACCCTTCAGCGGCCACTTTGTTCATAGCCTTTGGGAAAGTCCAGCTCGAATGAGCAGCTCCCGGACGATGCAAACCAAACATGTCCTTTAACGCGCTGCCGACATGCACACGCACCAGGATCGGCTCATCGCCACCAATACTACCCTTCACAAAAGCAAAATGCTTTTCGCCGCGGGCCACATCCAGATACGTATGCAAACGGAAATTTCCGTAGTCGGTAACAATATCGCGCTGGCGTACGCACTCAACGGTTTTTTCGGTAGCGATACGGTGATGAATCAAATCAGAGATCGTGCCTATTTTCAGATTATGTTTTGCCGCAAACGCTTCCAGATCGGGACGGCGCGCCATGGTGCCATCGGCTTTCATAATCTCGACAATAACCGCCGCTGGCTCATAACCCGCAAAGCGCGCCAGGTCACAACTGGCCTCGGTATGACCGGCACGGCTCAATACCCCGCCCGGCTGCGCCATAATCGGAAAAATATGCCCTGGCTGCACAATATCAGCTGGCTTGGCATTAGCCGCAACCGCCACCTGAACGGTTCGCGCCCGATCGGCCGCGGAAATACCGGTAGTAACCCCCTCCGCCGCCTCGATAGACACGGTAAAATTTGTGCCAAAACGCGCACCGCTGGCACTGACCATCAAAGGCAAATCCAGTTGCTGACAACGCTCGCGTGTCATCGGCATACACACCAGGCCACGACCCTCGGTCGCCATAAAATTAATATCTTCCGGGCGCACCTGAGACGCCGCCATCACCAAATCGCCCTCGTTTTCACGATCTTCATCGTCCATCAAAATCACCATCTTGCCCTGGCGAATATCTTCGATGAGTTCTTCGGTTGTGTTTAATGCCATTGATGTTTGCCTGCGTATTAAAGGTCCAGTTATGCTTTTTCTGCCGCCTTCTCACCCAACAACAACCGCTCCAGGTAACGGGCGATCAAATCCACTTCCAGATTAACCCTGGTGCCCGGATGGTATTCTCCAGTGACGGTTTTTTGCTGAGTTTGGGGGATAATATTCAATTCAAATTCGCATCCATTTACCTTGTTAACCGTCAGGCTGGTGCCGTCCACAGTAATGGAACCCTTGTGGGCAATATATTTTGCCAACCCTGCCGGCGCCCGCAGCACAAACCGCTCGGAACGAGCATCCGGATAACGGCTGAGTACTTCACCAATACCATCCACATGGCCGCTAACCATGTGGCCACCCAGGCGGGTTTGCGGTGTGAGCGCCTTTTCCAGATTTACCCTGGTTCCTGGCTGCCATTCACCAACCGTCGTTAACTCCAGAGTCTCCACCGACACATCGGCAACAAATCCATCACCCGGCAAGTCAACCACGGTAAGGCAAACACCATTGCAGGAGATACTGTCGCCCAATGTAACATCGCGCAAATCAAGCTCTCCGGTTTGCACGTGCAGGCGTACATCGCCGCCATGGGGTTCTGCTGATATGATATTGCCAACTGCCTCGATAATGCCTGTGAACATGGTTCAGGTTCCCGGTCGGACGTCGGACGCCGGACGTCGGACGCTGTCTGTTTTCAAACGCGCGGTGATTCTGAAATCATCGCCTACTGCTCTGATGTCAATAATATTCAATTCGACCTGCTGCGCCATGGTATCGAAAGGCAATGTCAGCAAAGGCCGTGCCGAGCTGCCCAGCAATTTGGGCGCCATATACACCACCAGTTCATCCACCACGCCGGCAGTGACAAACGCCCCCGCCAGTTCGGAGCCGGACTCGACCAACACCTCATTACATTCGCGCTGGCCAAGCTCCTGCAACAGGGCGTTCAAATCCACCTGGCCATCAGCGGCAGGCAAACTGACAGTCTGCACGCCATCCACCACTGGCCCGGCGGTAACAACCAACACCTCACCGGGTTGGCGCACAATATTTGCATCGGCAGACAATTGACCGCAACTGTCTACCACCACCCGCAGCGGCTGCCGAATACTGTGGGACAGCTCCAGCTCATCGTCGCGTACCGTCATCGCCGGGTTATCCTTTAGCACCGTGCCAATACCGGTAATGATGGCACAACTGGCAGCGCGCATACGCTGCACATCACGACGTGCTGCCGGCCCGGTAATCCACTTGCTCTCACCACTCGCCATAGCGGTGCGACCATCCAGGCTCATGGCCAACTTGACGGTAACTTTCGGCAAGCCAGTACACATTCTTTTGCAAAAACCGGGATTCAACGCCTCTGCCTGCTGCGCAAGCACCGGGCCAATGACCTCAATACCAGCTTTTTCCAGCCGCTCCAAACCGCGCCCCGAAACCCGGGGATTGGGGTCTTGCATGCCATAGACCACCCTGGCCACACCGGCTCGCACCAGCGCATCAGCGCAAGGTGATGTGCGGCCATGATGGCTGCAGGGCTCGAGCGTTACATAAACCGTTGCCCCCGCAACGTTGTCACCGGCTGCGTGCAAGGCATTGATCTCTGCATGGCTCTCTCCCGCGCGTTGATGCCAGCCATCGCCAATCACCTGACCGCCTTTTACGATCACACTGCCAACACAAGGGTTGGGTGCGGCACTGTACCGCCCACGCTGTGCCAGCTGCAGAGCCAGCGCCATGTAATGGTGGTGGGAGGTATTCATCATCAGGGCGTTTCTTTGGGCTGGTCACTTTTTTTCAAAGTGCTTTTTTGCAAAGTACTTTTTCCCAAGCTGTTTTTCCCGAGAGCACTTTTCTGCACAACAGTGCCTTCCAGCTTGTCCAGCTCAGCCCGAAATTCATTGAGGTCCTGAAAGCTGCGATATACCGACGCAAAGCGGACATAGGCCACCTGATCCAGCTGGCGCAACTGCTCCATGACTCGCTCACCCACTGTGCGCGACGCCACTTCGCGCTCACCAGCGGCTTGCAGGGAATGCTTGATATGGGTAATGGCAGCTTCGACCTGCTCCACGCTTACCGGGCGTTTTTCCAGAGCCCGTTGCAAGCCGGCGCGCAGCTTTTCCTCGTTAAAGGGCTCACGTGAACCATCGCTTTTGATGACTTTCGGCATCAGCAATTCAGCCACCTCGTAGGTTGTGAATCGCTCCCTGCACGACAGACATTCGCGACGGCGGCGAATCTGACCACCGTCCGCCACCAGCCGCGAGTCAACCACCTTGGTATCATCAGCGCTGCAAAATGGGCAGTGCATAGGCTTACCTGTTGAAAATCAATAAGTTGGCTAGTTTAGCACGCTGGCAGGGACTGCGCCCCTGTCAGCAGTTGGAAGTTGGATGTCAGAAGTTGGAAGGAAAAGCCTCAGACCATCGCTACGCTCGGTCAAAAAGCATACCACCTCAAGGCCGGGCGTAGCGATGGCGCGAATCATTAACGTCTAACTTCTAACTTTTTAGCCATAGACCGGATAATCGCCACAAAGCGCCAGCACCTTCTCCTTCACCTGCGCAACCACCTGCTCGCTGGTGCCGTTTTCAAGGGATTCCAGCACATCACACATCCAGTTGGTGAGCAGTTCAACTTCGGGTTCTTTAAAACCACGGGTAGTAATCGCAGGTGTGCCAACACGCATACCACTGGTCACAAAGGGTGAGCGGGTATCGTTGGGCACGGCATTTTTGTTGACGGTAATGAACGCCTGACCAAGTGCTTCTTCAGCGTCTTTACCGGTGTAATCCTTGCCGATCAGACTGACCAGTAACAAATGGTTATCAGTGCCACCCGAGACTACATCTATGCCTCGCTCGATAAACACTTTTGCCATGGCGCGCGCATTATCCAACACCTGTTGCTGATACACCTTGAACTCGTCGGACAAAGCCTCTTTAAAAGCCACCGCCTTGGCTGCAATCACATGGCATAAAGGACCGCCCTGACCACCCGGAAAAACCGAAGAATTGATTTTTTTGCCAATCTCTTCGTTGTTGGTGAGGATAATGCCGCCACGCGGACCACGCAGGGTTTTGTGAGTAGTGGATGTCACTACGTCGGCCACTGGCACCGGGTTGGGATAGATACCCGCCGCCACCAGGCCCGCAACATGAGCCATATCCACCATTAGATACGCGCCCACCTTGTCGGCGATCTCGCGAAAACGCCCCCAGTCCATCACACGCGAGTACGCTGAAAAACCCGCCACAATCATTTTGGGTTTGTGCTCGAGCGCCAGCGCCTCGACCTGGGCGTAGTCCACTTCGCTGGTCTCGGGGTCCAAACCATATTGAACCGCGTTATACATCTTGCCGGAAAAGTTGGGTTTGGCGCCGTGAGTCAGGTGACCACCTTCAGCCAGGCTCATACCCAGCACGGTATCGCCCGGCACGCAAAGCGCCTGGTACACCGCTGAATTGGCTTGCGAACCCGAGTGCGGCTGCACATTGGCGTAACCTGCGCCAAACAGCTCTTTTACGCGGTTGATAGCAATTTCTTCGGTAACATCAACGTATTCACAACCACCGTAATAACGCTTGTGCGGATACCCTTCGGCATACTTGTTGGTTAACTTGGTACCCTGAGCTTCCATCACAGCAGGGCTAACGTAGTTCTCGGAGGCTATCAGTTCAATATGTTCCTCCTGACGGCGACCTTCTTTCTCAATAGCGTCAAATACTTCCGGGTCAAATTGGGCAATGGTAAGATTTTTGTCGAACATCTCTGCTCCACTCAAGCGGTAGGTGATGGGAAAATTGAGCGCAGATTGTACACGAGACAGGTGTCTACGTCTCTGCCAGGTATACGGTAAATTCTGCAAATACGTCGACAAACACTCTGATCTTCTATAAAAGGGGCAATAATCAGCTCATCACCGCGCAGCCAGAAAATTCAAATGAAGCCACCTGCTACCATTGTTGCACTGTTTGCTTTCTCGTATTGCCTTGCAGGCAGCGGTTCAACCGTTGACCGCCTTTCCGACATTCTGGTTAATACCTTCCGCTACAACGCACGCACACCCAACATCATTGATGTAAGAGAACTGAAAACCGGCTGCTCTCACCGTGACTGTGTCCGTTCTGTCGACGCCCCGGAATTTATTGCTGTCCGCGATGTGCACTACCTGCAAGACAGCGACCTGCTGATGGTGGTTAGCCACAACGGAATCACCCGCGCCTACCCCCACAAGATTCTCAATTTGCGAGAAGTGGTAAACGATCGTTTTGGCGACACGCCAGTGCTGGTCAGTTACAGTCCGCTGTGTTCGTCGGGCGCCGCCTTTATTGCGCAAGTCAATGGTTTGCCGGTCGAGTTTGGTGTCTCCGGGATGGTCCACAACAATGGAGTGGTGATGTATGACCGACGCTATAACAACCTGTGGGGGCAAATTACCGGTGAGGCGGTCGTTGGCCAAAACGCTGGCGACAGGCTGCGACGGGTGCCAGCCAGAACCGTTAGCTGGGCAGGGCTGAAAACCCATCACACCGATGTCCATGTGCTAAAGCCGTCGGCCACGGACGAAGTACGGCTGGACCAGCCCTCCTTTGGCAACTACGACACCAGCAAGCGTCTGTACTACCCGGTCTCGGCGAAAGACGGGCGTACCCATCCCAAAGAGCCGGTATATGGCATTGAACTGAATGGCTACGCTCTGGCCATAAGCGAAAAGTACTTGCAAAAAAGGTACTTGCAAAAGAAACCCGAGATCACCCGTGCCGTCGGCGGCCACGTTATTGTTGTCAGACGGCGCGAGGATGGCTCGGTAACTGCAACGGACAAAGACAACGGCGCTGAGATCCCCGTTGTGCGGCTTTTCTGGTTTGCCTGGTACACTTTCTACACCAATACGGAGCTGGTGATTTAAATCCGGTCATTTATACCCACCCGGTCAACCTGCACCTCGCACACGCGTTTAACCTGTTATCCATGTTCAGAATGCAGAAGTGGAGCAATATTATGACAAGGATAATTCGCAAGCTCGCAATGGGTATCACAGCCATTCTGGCGCTTACGCTGTTTAGCGCCAATACGTTCGCAGACAGGCCGCACCACCGGAATGGCCATTCGTACAAACACTACAGCAAGCCTCACCACTACCGGGGTGACCATTATCACCACTTCAGACGTCATTATTACCCCAGACACCATTACCCTCGCCACCACCGCAGCTACTTCAGTTTCTACGTCGGGCCGTCGCTGTTTTATTACCGGGATCACCACTACTACCACCGCGACCGGCATACTCGCGAATATGTGATAGTGGAGAAACCGGAAGGCGCAGACAAGGCCCTGCGCGAGGCCGCTGCTCAAGAGCTGTACATTTATCCCGGCAAGGGTCAGACCGCGGAGGAGCAAGAGCGCGACCGCTATGACTGCCATGTGTGGGCTACAGATCAATCTGGTGTAGATCCGGGCCTTGAGGATGTCGACAGCCAGGACATTCTGGATTACCGCAGAGCCATCAGTGCCTGCCTCGAAGCCAGGGGGTATACCGTAAAATGAAACCGATAGCCCTTGAAAAAATCATCCAGTGGACAACCCGTGGCTCGGCAGTTGTTCTGGCCGTTACCGCACTCAGCGCCTCTGCCACGGATCGACTCTATGTTTACCCCAACGACAACCAGTCCGAAAGCCTTATGGCTAATGATCGCTACCAGTGCCATCGATGGGCGGTAGCAGAAACCGGCTTTAACCCTCTGGACAACCAGCCCGTTAGCCCTCGTGGGCCAATACGGGTGCCCGTTGCCAACAACCCCTCTGAAGGGGCTACCGGCAAGGGAATCCTTACCGGGGCTGTGGTGGGTGCTGTTATTGGCGCTACCGACCACCACGCTGGCAAGGGCGCTGCAATCGGCGCCGCCATAGGCGCAATTGCCGGCGGTACTAAAGAAAAACGCGGGCAGGATAGAGTGCAGAGCGAAGCAGAAGCCGAAGCGCGACAACTGGCAGAAGACAGGGCTGCTGAACGGGAACGGATAGAGCACGGTAGAAACAGTTATCGGCGAGCGATTTCTGCCTGCCTGGAAGGTAAAAATTACACCGTTAAATAACGCTGCCGACAATCTATAAACAATTTATAAACAATCTGTAATGTCAACTCGAAAACGACAACGTTCACGTTGTCGTTTTCACGGTATTTACAAGGTTTTCCCTACACCGATCTGGTCATATCAAATTCCTTTGGCGGCTCAACGCCGGCAAGGTGTTTCACGATGTAGTCCCAACCGCGACGCAAAGTGTAATTGCTGTTTAGAGGATACTCGGCTTTTGGCATAAGTATCATGTCAAAGTTTTTGTTTGCCTTGCTTAATGCTTCGACGATTCTGAACGTTCCTACCGGTGGGTTGCTGCCGCCTTCCAGCAGGCCATGCATTAACAGCAGCTTGCCTTTTAATTTTTCCACCTGATATTCAGGATAGCGCTGGTCATCGATTTTTTTCGACAGCCCCTCAAACAAGTCACCCCACACCATACTGCCCATAAAGCGACTGTCCTGCACCCTGCCGACCACGCCCACTTTAAAAAGGTCGGGATACTGCAACAGGCAATCCATAACTGCCGTGGCTCCCGAATTGGAAGTGAAAACACCAACCCGCCCCATATCCATAAAGGTGTATCGGTTGGCGAGTTGACGAATACCGGCAACCACATCTTGCGGCGGGGTGCAGGACGGTATCCAGCCATAGCTCTCTTCCTGAAAAGCCTTGCTTCGAAAAGGTGTGCCCCTGCCATCGATAGTAACCACCACAAACCCCAACTGGGCCAACGCAGAAGCCCGATAAAAACTTGAGCCCATGTTAAGATTATTGGCAAAAGACCCCGTCGAAGCTGTCGTCACATAGGGCACATTGTAAGGTGCATAAACGACGGGATAGTGCTCATCTGGTGAAAATCCGGTCGGCCTGAAAAGCGTGCCATATATCTCCGTTTTGCCGTCGGCATCTTTTAGTGTGACCGGTTCGGGCCATTGCCATCCCGCGGGCAACCCCGACACATCTGCCACCTCCAACTGCATAATTTCATTGCCATCTCTGTCCAGCAACAGATTTACGGGAACCTGGTCCGCTCTCGATCGAGTGGCAAGGACATAACGACCATTCGGAGATATACCCGTAACCAGCTGACTGTCAGACGCTCTTTGATTAACCGACACATACAGCTTCACCGCTGCAGTTTTCTGTGTTGTTACCGTGTATTCCAGATCACCAGAAAATAGCGGGGTAAACTCACCGGTATCCATATTGACCTTGCATATATCACGATAATAAGGATTGCGGTCGGCGACCCGACCAGAGGTTTGAATCAATAATTCCCTGCGTTCCGGGTCTACATGCAACAAGTCTCGCACCACCCACTTGCCTTGCGTTATTGCATTTTTGAGTTTGCCCGTTTTCAGGTCGTACAAATATAAATGCGCCCAACCGCTACGTTCCGAATACCAGATCAGTTCATTGGACTCCGGCAAGGCAACCGATGGAGTTGTATCTTCGGTGTCCTGGCTGAGATTGATGCGTGTTTTACTGGTTTCCTCAAACAATGGTCGGCAAGCGCCCGTATTGGTATCGAACTCAACAACACTTACCCTCTTGCTGCCACGCTCCTCATCAATAAAAAAGGCATGTCGATTATCTTTGCCCCACCAGCCAAGACCACCCAAAAAATACCCCCAGTGCGCATTATAAGACGAGGGAATTTGCCGATAATCGGCCTTGCAGATTTTTCCGCTTGCCATATCAATAGCCAGCAGAGCAAACTCTTCAATATGCTCGTCGCCGGGGTAGGCAACCTTGCAGTCCCTGACAACCGGCCTAACCCCATCTGAAGGCGTGTGGTCAAGAACCGGCAGACTTTTTACATAGCGGCAGTCCCGGCGCAGCATAAACAGGCGCCTGGAGTCCGGCGACCACAAACCCTGCAAAGACAGGGCCTCTTGCGCCCCCCACGCCCCGGGAGCATCTCCGTAAGCGTAAAACTCTGTTCCGTCAGTGGTAAGCGCTCTCTCGCTCCCACTTTTGAGGTCTTTCACCCATATATTGTATTCACGGGCAAAGGCAGCTTTATTGCCGTCCGGGGATATTAACCAGTCAGCAGGATACACTGACACCTGGTGGCAGGTTTTCTTTTTGTCATCGAATTCCCAAAACTTGTCATCGGCAACAAATGTTATTTTTCGCGGGGACAAATCCACCTTTACCTTGGCGATTGGTAAATTAAACGCATCAACAGATCGTCCCAGCGCTTTACTTAACACATCAGCCAAAGCATCGTGATCAAAAGCAACTGTGCTTGTCGCCTTATCTGCATCCACCAAACGATATAACCTGCCATCTTTGGTTTCTTGCTCGTACCAAAAATGGTTACTGTCTTCTATCCAGTGCGCAAATACAGAATCATTTAATACCAGATTACTGGTCAGCCTTTCTTGTTCCAGCGCCAGCGCATACTGATATCTTTTTTCGATATCAACAGTTTCGATATCGACAGTCGTTTTTTTAGCGGACACGTCAGGCTGAAGTGCATTGGGTTGATCAGCCGCTCCAACTCCCGGTTTGGCAGTTACAAATGGAGACACCGACAACAGCGCTGCCGAAGACGTTGCCGACAGAATAAATTCGCGTCGATTAAATTTCACGCCGCCCGCATCTGTGTTTTTTGCATCACGTTTCATATGCGATTCCCATAGATTGGTGACTAGCTCTCATTCAGGTACTTTCTGAGTTTAAAATCCTGTGGCGGTTCGGAACCTTGCAAATGTTCCACCATATAATCCCATGCTCTGCGCAACAAATAACTGCTTGCCAAACCATATTTTTCGTTGGGCAGTATTAATATGTCAAAATCCTTGTTGGCTTTTTGCAAAGCTTCTACCACGCGGAAACTGCACGCTGGGGAATTACAATGCTCAACCATGCCATGCATCAGCAGTAATTTGCCCTGCAATTTATCGACCTTGTATTCCGGGTGTCTCGGATCGGACAAATCATGGGACAGCCCTTCAAACCTGTCGGCCCAAACCGGCCCACCCATCAAACGACTGTCTTCGAGCCTGCCCGCCACACCCACTTTAAAAAACTCCGGATAATCCAGCAGCCCTGTTAAAACACCTGTGCTCGCTCCCATGGGGCTGCACAACCCAACCCGATCCAGATCCATGTAAGGGTATTTTTGAGCCAGTTGGCGAATACCGGCAACCGTGTCGTCCATATTGTTGCAGGATGGTATCCAGCCGTAGCCCTCATCCTGAAAAGCCTTGTGTCGCAACGAAGTGCCTCGGCCATCAATCACAACCACAATAAAACCCAGTTCAGCCCAGGCAGCTACCGGCAAATAAAAACCGCCAAAAAAAACTTCGTTGCTGAATGATCCCTTGGCTACCGAAGCCAAATACGGGCTGGTGATACGGTAATTGAGAATCGGATATTTTTTATCTGGCGAAAAATCCGAGGGGCGAAACACCACACCATAAATATCCGTTTTTCCATCCGCGGCGGTCAACTTTACCGGCTCGGGCCACTGCCAGCCGTCAGGCAGGCCAGAGAGATCCGGTTTTTCGATATCAAGTATCTGCTTGCCATTTTTGTCCAGCAACAAATTGACCGGGACCTCATCGGCCCGTGAACGGGTAACTACAAAGTAACGCCCACTCGGCGACGCTCCCGTAACACCCTCGTGATCGGGGTGTAATTTTTCCCGTGACATAACCCGTCTAAATGCCAGGCACTCCTGAGTCATTACAACGTACTCATGATCACTGGACACCAGTGTGGTCAACTCGCCGGTGTCTATGTTCACTCTACACACGTCGCGATAATAAGGATCACGCCCTTTTTTACGGGCCGCGGTATGAACCAGCAGTTCCCTTCGTTCTGCATCAACATGCAGAATATCCCTTACCAGCCACTCTCCCTTTGTTATTGTGTTTTTTAACTTCCCTGTATTCATATCGTATAAATACAAATGCGACCAACCGCTACGTTCCGAATTCCAGATCAACTCATTGCTGTCTGACAAATATCGAAACAGGGGGAAATCCTCGGTATTGAGACTGAAATTAACATAGGTATCGGATGTTTCTTCAAACAAGACACGCGTCGCGCCAGTATCAGTGTCAAATTCGACCACCCGTACTGTTTGACCGCCGCGCACCTCCTCCAGAAAATAGGCGATGCGATTGTTTTTTGCCCACCAGCCCATACGACTTTCGAAAAAGCCCCAAACCGAGTTGTAGTTGGAAACAATTTGACGGTAGTCAGCGTCAGTAACATGGCCAGTATCTACATCAATGACAAGCAGGCGAAACTCTTCAATGTTTTCGTCGCCGGGATAAGCTACCTTGAAGGGCGCAAGAACGGGCCGCATTCTGCCATCCAGTGGCACGTGATGAACAACGGGCGTCGACTTCACCAACCGGGTATCACGCTGCAGTGTAAAAATTCTGCTGGAATCCGGTGACCACAACACTTGCAGGGATGCACTCTCCTGCTCACCCCAGGCAGTGGATACACCGCCGTATTTATTGTCCGGTTCGCCATCTCGCGTTAACGCCTGCTCTTTGCCGGTATCAATATTTATCAGCCAGAGATTATGGTCACGCTCAACAATGGCCTTTTTACCGTTCGGTGAAACCACCCAGTCAGCGGGGTGCACATTCAGCTCACGACAGGTTTTGTCCTGGCCATCAAATACCCAGTGCTTGTCACAGGCCGCGAAGCTGACCCTGAGTGGAGCCAGGCCAATCACAATCTGGCTAATGGGCAAATCATCAGCATCTACCTGACGTCCTGACGCAGCAGTCAATGCCGTCGCCAGATCTGCGTGATCAAAAGCAGGCTGATTGGTCGCCGTTTGCGCATTAACCAGGCGATACTGTTTGCCTGTCCGGGTTGTCTGCTCGTACCAGAAATAATCAGTATCACCAATCCAGTGGGGAATAACCGTTGTATTAAGCGCGACCGTCTTGCCCTCCAAACCTTGTTGTAAAGCCTGGGCGCGTTCATATCTGGATCTGACAATGGCAGCGTTATTCATGCATTTTCCTCTGATGCAAATCAGCGAGGCACAAAAAAGTTCCTCCAGTGGTAGTTGGACTTTTCGCCTCAGTAAAACTTCACAAAGAATTTCTGACTATTTCGCCATCTTTCATAACGAAATGTACAGACTTCACATTATCGATATCATCAAGAGGATTTTTCTTCAGCGCGATAATATCTGCCAGAAAGCCCTCTTTTATATACCCTCTGCTTTTTTCAATGCCCAGCAGTTCTGCGGCGTTGGACGTCATGGTACGCAAAACCTTCATTGGCTTGACCCCTGCGTCCTTCCACATCCCCAAAAGAGAAAGACCGGATTGCGCTCTGTCCATCCCTTCAAGGTCAAACAGAATATCTGTACCAAACGCAATCTTTACGCCAATTTTGTCGGCACGGCGCAAGCGATCGACAATCAGGTCGTTTAAAAATTTTGACGTTTTTTCGTCATTGCCCGCCGCATACCAGGCATCATAGGAAAGGTCTGTTCCAACCAGAAATGTGCCTTTTTCCTTCATCAACTCCAGCAGTTCATTTTCCAGAGCCATTCCATGCTCAATGCCTGCGGCCCCGCCCATAATCACATTGCGCGCAGGGATCCCACCTTGCACATGCACCGTCACTTTAGCCTTTACCTTTGCAGCCTCTTCGACAGCTGCCCTGATATCCTCTTCGTCGTAGTATGGAGTGAACTTTGTTTCTTTATTTTCGTCCAACATGCTTCCAACGTTCATGTTGCCTGCAACCATTTTTATCGTGTTAGCGCCGTAATAAATATTTTTTCTGACTGCCTTTATTATTTCATCAGGGTTGTCAGCATCTATATATTCCTTTCGCCAAAATCCCTCATTCGCCGGATTAATACCACTGGACTGACCACCATATGGCGCGATAATTTTCCCTGCATAGTAAATAGTTGGCCCTTTTATCCATCCTTTTTCAATGGCTTTTATTATTCCTGCTGTTATGTATTCACCATCGTTGCCAATCTCTTTAACCGTAGTAAATCCGGCGTTCAAAAGAATTTCTGCGTTTTTAACGCCACGTATAGTTCTAAAGGAATCGCTTTCTTCCACATAGGTTTGCAAGCTCAGCGACAATGGATGGCGATACCTGCCCGCTGATGTTAAATGAACGTGGCAGTCCATCATCCCGGGCATCACCCACGAGTCCGACAGGTCGATTACCTTATCAACAGTGGTCGTATCAAGATTTTTTCCGATTCTTACAATTTCGTTTTTTTCGACAATTATAATTTGGCTGTCCAAAACCTTGTTTTTATGGGGCAAAATCACATGACCTGCTTTTATTGCAACAGACTGTGCCAATGCCGTTAATGGCATCAGAAGGGAAAACACAAGCCAAATTATCAATTGACGCATGAACTTCAAATATTGACCTTGAAACCACACCATATTACCTCCAAAACACGTGTTAACCTGATTTGTTCGTCGATAAAATCAAAATTTATTGTGAGCAATAGCTTGCCCGACAATTTTGCCCGTTAATCTTTGCCCGTTAACAACGCGACATCAGCATATTTTTGTAGGAACCTTGTTTTTTTCGGAGCCTTGTTTTTATCGGATCCTGGCCTGATTTGGCACATCAAAATCGCATGGAGAAATGTACAAACCACACGATGTCAGTACAAGTAATTTGGTCTATACTGAATAATCGTAAAGGTATTCTGTTGATTTGTGTCAACCAGCCAACATATGTAACCGATTGCCCCGAAAAATAAACCGATTGCCCCCGCTGGATAGAGCACGATGATTATGACCATTACCATCATAATGGACACACTATATTTACGTGTTTACCTGGTACTGCTTACTTGGAGCAGGCACTTATTTTTCCTGGGGCATATCCTTCTTGTGACAATCAAAATTATTTCCGGAAGTTAGCCAGTTACCACTCTTTATCTGGGACAGGCACCCTGGCAGGCAACCGCGGCTATTCTCCTGAAGCCGAATATCCAACAAATCATTAATTGCCCACCCGCTATCATCAGGTAGAGCTGCCTTGCAAACCTGCGTTGCAAAACGGCGGCCATGTCCTACACTAAAAAAGTCTGCGGGCCATAACAAACATGCAGGAGCCTCCCATGGACAGACGTCATTTCTGCCGCAACGCGCTGGCAGCGAGCGTTGCCGCCGCCATTCCAATACTGCCCGGTTGCAACAAAAAGGCGCCGGTCGCAACCAAAGCCGACACCAGCATCCGGGGCATTTCACTGATCGGTAATGAGCTGGAACTGGAAAAAGCTGCGATTAGGGAACTAGGGGAAAGTATGAGCGGCCCTGTATTGCTGTCCGGGCACCCCGATTACGACAGTGCCCGCATGATCTGGAACGGCATGCATGACAAGCGCCCGGCATTGATTGCGCGCTGTATGAACAGCGATGACGTCAGCAATGCTGTGATATTTGCCGGTGAGCGCGGCCTGTTAACCGCAGTGCGCGGGGGTGGCCATAGCTGGCCCGGCAAATCGGTTTGCAACGACGGTATCATGATCGACCTGTCGCTTATGAATACGGTTACTGTAGACGCCGAGGCACGTCGCTCCTATGCCAGTGGCGGCGCATTGCTGAATGCACTGGATACGACGGCACTGGAAAAAGGCCTGGTAACCACAGCCGGAGTGGTTTCGCACACTGGAGTGGGCGGCTTCACCCTGGGCGGTGGTTTCGGGCGCTTGAATCGCAAGTACGGCCTGGCTGTCGACAATCTTCGCTCCGCCGAAATCATTACCGCTGATGGCAAAATTCGCCATGTCAGCGATCTGGACGATGCCGATCTGTTTTGGGCAATTCGCGGCGGTGGCGGAAATTTTGGCGTTGTTACACAATTTGAATTTGAGCTTTATCCGTTTAATCGCAATGTCTATTCCGGCAGCATTGTCTGGCCGGTAAAACAGGCTCGCGATGTGCTGGAATTTTATGGTGAGTGGTATCAGGGGCTGTCGGATGAACTCTATGTTGGGCCGACCATGGCCACCATGCCCGACGGCACTGGAATTATTCTGATGGAGGTTGTGTATAACGGTGATCCGGCCCGGGGCGAAAAAGAACTTGAGCCACTCAGAAAAATAGGCACTCCGATGGAAGACGGCGTCAAGGTCCAGGATTACACGGTAATGCAGACCCAGGAAGATGCAGCGTTTAGCCATGGCGTACGCTCTTATATTAAAAATGGCATGGTCAAGGAAATTACCCAGGGGCTTGTCGACGCGATGATCGACTCATACATAAATGATCCGCGGCTTGCTCTGTTTACGCATACGGCAGGTGGCGCTGTTAAACGGGCTGGTGAACTTGACACGGCCTTTACGCATCGCAATGCCGAAACCATGCTAATTGTCGGTGGCGGCTGGAAGGATCCCGCAGACGACGAGTCTGCAATTGCTCTGTCGCGCGAGTGGTATTACAAACTGGATCCGTTTACGGGTGGTTATTACACCAATATTGAATTTGATGACGATGAGACAGTTGGAAATTACGGTCCTGCGTACAACCGTCTGGCGAAAATCAAGGGCAAATATGATCCGGGCAATCAGTTTCGGTTAAACAGTAATGTGAAACCGGCAGTATAATTATTCGATATTGCCAAAACGACATTATTTGTGGTCAGAAATAATTCTGCCAATTGGTTTCGTAGCCATACACAAGCTATTTCACTTGAGTATACGCCAAAAACGGCCACTCTCTCTTGCGACAATAAAGCTCCGGTTGTCACAAACCAGTGTTTCTACCTGCCCGAAAAAGGGATTGAAATAGACATTTCTGGCCGAAACAGTTTCAGCATCTTGCCAGTTTTTTAGACGATAGATCCCCAAATAGGTTAAAACAAAAACGTCTTTTCTACCATCTATGCATGCAGAAGTTATCAATCTGGCCAGATTGTTTTTGAGTTTTTTATATTTTTTGGCCTTTTGAATCTCCGGCGCAGACACTGATACGTCTACTGTGTATATCCACGATCGCCTAAAAAAGCTTTTTTGAATCAGATAGAGCTGATCACCATCAACAAAAGCCGCCTCAACATCAATGGCACCTTGAGGATAAGTTATAACGATCGTTTTCAGAACTTGTAAATCGCCCGTTTTCAAATACGATCCCGGGTCAACCTGATTTATTTCCACGTTCTCCCGTTCTTTGTGATTATCTCCGGTACTCAAAATCCAGAGCATACCACTATTATCCATTACCAGTTCTTCTCGCTCTCTGGCTATGCGTTTGCCAACAACCGGAACGCGCACAGTTACATTTGTTTCCATATCTGTGCGGCCCAACACAAGATCGCCCGAATCGCCAACTGACCAGATAACATTTTGCTGCTTGTCGTAAACCGCACCGGATACTTCATTGATGATTCCCCCCAAGTGAAAAAGCGTCTTTTCTTTATTGCGATGTTCTGACGCTATTTCCTTATCGACGTGCTGAGTGGATATATCTGTTTTGCTGTCACCGACAGAAAATACAACCATTGTGATAACAGAGACCAAATAGCGGAGTGTCATAATAATCTTCATTCTTTAATCGTTATACCTGCCAAAATCGGCAGAGGTAGTGATGCAAACATTAAGTATAGACAGCGGAAAAAATCACAGATATATTCTGTCGGATTTGATTTTTGTTCTATAAAACCCACCCTGTAATTCCATGAAATTATTACCGGCATTTCACGAACACAGGTTTCAAATAACAGTCCTTGCGCTAACCATATCCTATACTTTTGAGTAGCTACCTTTATGGCACGGCGCGCATGCTCAAACTAAAAGGACTATTATTGCTATTCGCCTTCAGCATCAACGTGTATTCCAGCGAATGTCAGGAGGAACAATCTGGTGATATTGGTCACGACATTTCCATGGTTGAACTGACAGGACTTGGCGCTGTTACGGCTTGGGGTGTGGCAAACTGGGACTATTTTTCGCGCACACCTCACGCCAAATCGGAAGGCTGGTTTTCTGCCGACACTGATGAAGGTGGCGCAGACAAAGCCGGTCATTTTTATCTCACTTATGCACTTTCCCAGGGATTGTCTGCCTATTTTAAACATCAATGCTTTGATGCTGACAACGCCCATTTTTATGGCGCTCTGTCTTCGCTTGTGATCATGGGATATATGGAACTGGGAGACTCATTCAGCAGTTATGGTTTTTCGTACGAAGATTTGGTGAGTAATACACTAGGCGGTATGGCAAGTTATTATTTTTACAAATATCCTGAATTGTCCAAAAAATTTGATATACGATGGGAATATGGCTTACACCCAAACAAAGTGGATGTATTTACAGATTACCAGAACTCAAAATATTTGCTGGCGGTAAAACTCAATGGGTTCGAGGCTACAAGAAAAGGGTTTTTGAAACATCTGGAGTTACATCTTGGCTATTACAGTCGAGGTTATAGAGACAATACGACCACCAATGAAAGAAATTTATACTTTGGCCTGGGTCTGAACCTGACCGATTTATTCAGGCAACGAGGTTACAGAAAAACCGCAACGCTACTCAAATACTATCAACCGCCCAACAGTTATATCGATTTTAAAAACAATCTCAACAACTGATCTCCAGTCTGGGACAGGCACTCAAATATTGACAACCGGACAAAGCCTATCTAGCATGGGCAGTTAGGCTCACTGGTAAAGGATTACCTTATGACTCGCCCACGAAAAGCGCTTGTCTCCGTTGAAACTACTCCTTATTACCACATTGTCAGTCGCTGCGTACGGCGCACGTTTCTGTGTGGTTACGACACAACTACCGACACTTGCTACGAACACCGTCGCCAGTGGATCGAAGAGCGGATTCGATTACTCTCGTCGCTATTCGCGGTGGATATTTGCACTTATGCCGTAATGTCAAATCATTATCACCTGGTGGTCAAGCTTGATCCCGAACAGGCCCTGCACTGGTCCGAAGCTGATGTACTTAACCGATGGCGCTGCTTGTACCGAGGGCCATTACTGATTCAACGCCATGCTAACGGAGAACCTCTCACTGAAGCCGAAAGTCTCACTGTCAGTGATATTCTGCTCGAATACCGTAAACGCCTGGGTGATCTCGGCTGGTTTATGAAATGTCTCAACGAACCCATAGCTCGGCAGGCCAACAAGGAAGACGGTTGTACCGGCCACTTCTGGGAAGCCCGATACAAGTCTCAGGCACTGCTCTCTGAAGAAGCGTTGCTATCGTCTATGGCGTATGTGGATCTCAACCCGATTCGGGCAGGCATGGCCAAAACACCGGAAACCTCTGAACACACCGGCATTCGCGAACGCATCGAACCTAACCTTAACTTGAAAGAATCTATTGCAAAAGGGATTTTGGAACTCGGACTGAAGGATCTCCCAACCTCCCTGAAACCGCTGTTACCCTTTGATGGTCACGTGAAAGCCGAGATACAGACCGGTATTCCGTTTAATTTCGCTGATTATTTGGTTCTGGTGGACTGGACCGGTCGAGCCATTCGCAATGACAAGCGAGGCCATATTCCCAACCAGTTGCCACCCATTCTGACACAGCTGAATATTCAGGCAAAATATTGGCTGGAAAACTCTACAGGTTTCGAACGCCGCTACCGACAATGCTTTGGAATGCGACGAAAACCCACCCACAGGGATACCGGTTAAACTCCGTATACTTGTTCTTTTTTTTTGAATTTTTGGCGATTTTTTATTCGTCAGGTGTACGGATGATCCGAAAACGTCCGTTTCTCTGAAATCCTTGAACGTGTACTGAAATCCCAGGCAGAATAGCCTTGTTCAGACAACCTTTTGAATTTTTCAGTAGGCGCTTTCAAATATTTTTCTTAAAGTGCCTGTCCCTTTGTCCTCACAAGAATCGCCCAGCTAAAAGAGCAGTTAAACTATTTTTTAAAAAAAGCGCTATGGTGCTTCCAGCGAAAAAACCTCACCCGACCAGTTAGGCCTGTTTAACGAAGCCGAAGAGGTTATTGTTGAAGATAACGCCGAAACAGAAAGCACCACCGTAAAAAGTCATACCCGCAAGTGCAAGCCGCGCGTTAGCATCCCGGCCGACCTTCCTCGCGAAGACATCATTCACGACATCTCCGAAGCCGAGAAAACCTGCCCACACGATGGCAGTACACTGAACATCATCGGCAGTGAAGACCACGAACAGCTGGAGATCATACCGGCCAAAATCAAAGTGGTTCGCCACAAGCGCTTAAAGTACGCCTGCCCGTGCTGCGATAATCACATCGTCACAGCAGGCAAGCCGAGACAGCCTGTCGAAAAAAGTATCGCCAGCCCCAGCTTGCTGGCTTACATCGCCGTACAAAAATACGCCGATGCGTTGCCGCTGTACCGCCAGAGCGAGATGTTCAAACGCATCGGTATCGAACTGGACAGAACCAACATGGCCAACTGGATGGTGAAGTGCGGTGAGCTGGTACAGCCCTTGATCAATCTGCTAATAGAGCACCTGCACCAGCAGCCTTGCATCCACATGGATGAAACCACCCTGCAGGTACTGGAAGAGCCCGGTAAACCGGCACAAAGCAAAAGTTACATGTGGGTGATGACCAGTCCCGGCCCGCAAGCGGTTTCTGTATTCCACTACAGCGATAACCGAGGTCAACGAGTACCGATCGAACTGCTCAGTGCAGACAATACTGCCATCATGGTCGATGGCTACGAATGGTACCAAAAATCCTGTGACGAATACGGTATTGCCCGCCTGGGTTGCTGGGCGCATGCCAGACGCAAATTTAAGGAAGCGCAAGATCAGCAACAAACAGGTAAAACCGGCAAAGCCGATCAGGCTTTGGCCTACATCCAAAAGCTATACGCAATTGAAAAGAAAACAAAAGACGAACCACCCGATCAACGCTACAAAATCCGCCAGGAACAGGCAAAGCCGGCACTCGATAAACTGAAAAGCTGGATGGAGAAAAGTTTACACACCGTGGCACCGAAAACGAAAATCGGGATTGCCTTGTTGTACCTGAATAACCAGTGGGACCGCTTGGTATCCTATCTGGAAGATGGCTGTTACCCCATCGACAATAACGCTGCTGAGCGAGCAATACGACCGTTCGCCATCGGTCGCAAAAACTGGATGTTCAGTAAAAGCCAGGCGGGAGCCAAAGCCAGCGCCAACCTGTATAGCCTGATTGAAACGGCGAAGGCTAACGGCCTGAATCCCTACGATTATTTACAACACGTTTTTAAAGAGCTGCCCAACGTGCAGAGCGTTGGGCAAATTGAGAGATTATTACCTTGGCAGGTGAAGCTCGGATAGGGTGTGGTTCAATTGGCGCTTACGTTAAACTCTCTGAAGACGAGCTAGCCAGTCTTAATGAAGTGAGCCAGCTTCCTCCAGAGTATCCAGGGTGGATGATTGATAGACAGAGTACTTATCGTCAGCAGTTTGTAAAATAGATTTCTTTTAATGGCGTGGCGGCCTTTCGGGGCTCGCCACTACATACAAAGTTTTTGAAAGTACTCCGTAATTTTCTCTAGAGGTGTGTCCATTACCGCATCACCGACATACCATTCGATTTTGCACAGGTTTTTAGAGTCTGTGGCACGAATATTGGCAAATCCCCAAACTCCAGTCTCTTTTGATGCCTGCAGTGCTTTTTGTGTGAGGGTCTCCTGTTCTCCTTTAATATAGAGATGAAACATATTCACTTGGGGCTGCACAGGATTAATTATTATTTTCTCAAGATCCTTAAGGTGTTCAACGATTTCTAGTGTTTTTTTGTAGTAGCTATCAAATCGATTCAATCGTTTATCCAAATTGTATTTGGCAGACATATAGAGTGGAAAAAGTGTGAACAAATTACCGCCATGACGACGCAACCAAATGCGAGCTTGTGCGATAAATTCTTGGGAACCGAGAAGGGCGGCTCCTGAAATAGCGCCAATGCCTTTGTAAAAACTCACATAAACACTATCGAACTGGCGGGCTATTTCTTGGTAGCTTTTTTGATAATAGGAAAGGCACTCCCACAGTCTCGCTCCATCCAGATGAACTTTGATGTTCATGGAGTGAAGGTAGTTAATTTGCTTTAGGAGTTCATCCCAACTTGGTAGCTGTCCGCCAATTTCTCTTTGTGGAAGTTCTAACAAAACACAGCTGGGTCTTGCCGCCATATTTTTTAAGTCGTCAAGAGTGATCACGTGTTGAGGGTGACCAACGAGTTGAGCTGTGAGTCGATGGAGTTCTTTATAAGCTTGCTGTTCGTGAAGTTCCATATGGCATTTGGGGTGAAAAGCAATCAGTGAGTTGTCATGGTGATCGCTCCATATTCGCATGGCAATAAGTTGTGCCATGGTTCCGCTGGGAAGAAACAAACAGTTTTCATGCCCGAGAAGATCCGAGAGTTCGTTTTCAAAGTTTTGCAGATATTCACCTTGTCCATAAACATCCTGTGAAATTTTTTGCGGAATTTGTTGCGCCATTTCTGTAAAATAGTCATGAGGGGTACAGGGATAATGCCAGTGTAAAAAGTACTGACATTCTGCTTTCACTTTATTTATTTCATCTTGTTCCAAGGTGAGCCTCTTGAATGGTGTTACGTTATTGGTGAAATGCATGATATACCTTCCAATGGATAGATGGTTAAGAATTTGTCTTTAAATAGAATATTCTGCGGTGTGTTTGTCTTGGGAGAATAATAGTCTTTTGATTATTTAATAGGATTGCGTTGATCTTCGGAGGATAAGAAGAATAAACACCCTTTTCCCGCATGTAAAGCGT
This sequence comes from Porticoccaceae bacterium, assembly GCA_050289385.1. GTDB lineage: Bacteria > Pseudomonadota > Gammaproteobacteria > Pseudomonadales > Porticoccaceae > JBNKFQ01. The sequence goes on from JBNKFQ010000325.1 coordinate 22,097, forward strand.
CAATTCAGAAAGGATTCAGAAGTGATTTCAGGTTTTCAACCGATACAAGATTGAAATCTGGTGGTTCGGGGAGGTATTTTTCCGCACCTGCCGTCGTAAATTGACTGTTCCGGGCTGTTTTTCTGAGCTGAAGACGAACGAAACCCTGCCGGTGTTGCCAGCAAAATGAAAAGGGAGAGGCGTCAGTCAAACAGATCCTGTTGTGGTGGCGCACGGCCTTCCGGTAGTGCTCTGACGCTGGTCGCGGTTTTTCGTTTTTTGTCCAGATGCGCCAGTATGGCCCGGATCACCGCCGGGTCTTCAATACAGGCAATGACTCTCATCGCCCCACCACAGTGCTGGCATGTGGTGATGTCGATGCCGAACACTCGCTTGAGCCGTTGCGCCCAGGTCATGGTTGCCCGTATATTGGGTGCATCTTCTCCTGATTCTTTGGCCTTATTACCCTTGCCCCGCTTCGATGGCGTGATCTCCGCCCGGTGTCGGCTGTTGGGAGCGAATACGCCATGGTACCGGGTGAGGTTAACCCGTGGCTTGGGCACCAGGGCCGCCAGCTTTGCCATAAAGTCCAACGGCTCGAAGATCACATGTGTGGTGCCATCCCGATAGGGCGTTTTCAGCCTGTAGCGGATGTTGCCCTGGCCGGTTAGCGACAGGCGCTGCTCTGAGAGTGCCGGGCAAAAGAAAGGCAAAACTGGCAAAGCCGATCAGGGTTTGGCCTACATCCAGAAGCTTTACGCTATCGAAAAGAAAATCAAAGACAAACCGCCGGACAAACGTTACGAGACAAGGCAACAAGAAGCCAAACCCATCCTTGGGAAGCTGAAAATCTGGATGGAAAAGAGTTTACAAGCCGTGCCGCCAAAGACGGCCATTGGTAAGGCCCTTGTGTATCTGAAAAACCAGTGGGATCGATTGGCAGGCTATCTGGACGATGGCGCCTATCCGATTGACAACAATGCTGCTGAACGGGCCATACGGCCGTTTGCAATTGGTCGTAAAAACTGGATGTTCAGCAAAAGCCAGGCTGGCGCCAAAGCCAGTGCGAACCTGTACAGCTTGATCGAAACAGCAAAAGTCAACAGACTTAATGTGTACGAATATTTACAACATGTTTTTAAAGAGCTGCCCAACGCGCAGAAGGTTGAGCAAATAGAAGCATTATTACCCTGGAATATTCAGCGTGACTAACATGGGGTTGCTTTGGCGCTTACAATAGAGCGATTGGCTGCGACACAATATCATAATTTGCTACCTGCGCAGATCAAACACCGGCCTCTTGTGCATTTAGCTTCCTTACCATAGCAGCTTCAAAGCCTTTCTATAGGCTCCCATGATCTTTGTCGCTACTCAAATAAAAAACCAGCGGGCAAGGCCCGCTGGTTTTTTGAACTACAGAATACTCAATAACTGAGTATTACTGCCATACACGTCCATCATTACCATTGTTTGTGTTGTACAGAACAGGTACTTCTGTAC
>JBNKFQ010000326.1:0-6612 GCA_050289385.1 Porticoccaceae bacterium
GTTTCACGTTTTTGAGCTGTGACGATCATTTCTTCTATCACCTGATCCCGCACATCCTTTTCATGAACCGTCGACGACTCATCCAAGGAGCCGGATGAAGAGCCCTCCAACCCCGACCCCGTTTTCTCAATCAAAATAATGTTCTTATCCGTCATCCGCGCCTGTAATCCAGTGTCGGCAAGCAACGCCGACAACGCTTCCTCGGCACTGTACACCCCGGGCAGGCCTTCGCTCTCAAGCGTGCTGGCCAGCTCCGTGTGAAAGATAATTTGCACCTGGTTTTTTTCCGCGTATTCCAGCAACGCACCCTCCAGCGTCTGCGGCGGAATGTCATATTTTTGCAAACCGCTCTTTGCGGAATCTGCTGCAATCAAGGGTTGACAGAACCCTAAAATTCCAAAAGCGATGAGTACGGGTTTCATGCTTGCCCTACCCGGTGTGAATTTAGTCATTTTAACCTCCCATGAGTGGTATAGACCGTTTGGCCTCAGGAAAGTCAAGACGCGAACCTGTAACAAAGTGGCCAAAAAAAACATTCCAGGAGTCTGTTGGTTGGTCGTATTGATAATTTATAAATCGTGTCTGGGTAATAAAACAATATGATTGCCCTGCTCCGCCACCCTGATCGACAGGGTCTGACTGATGCCAAAAATAAAGCTTTCCGTTTCTCCAATGCGATAAATACCGCTGATCAACTGATTGTTCAGGCTCTCATCGCCGACAATCAGCTTTTTGACACTGTAGCGATTGATCTCTTTAACTACCGTGGACAAGGTGTCGCCAGAAAATCGCAAAGTACCCGTACGCCAGGCATTGACCTGGCTGGACTGCACCGACTTGATCGGCGACATGAAACCCTGTGGCCCATAACTCAACTGTTGGTCAATACCGAGTTCCGCACCCGGTTCGTCAATATCCCGTTGCACGATCTCCACCCGACCCTGCGCCACCGTCACCGTCGTCAAATGCGGATCATCGCTGCGAATCGTAAATTGAGTACCAAGCACCCGGGTGATACCGCTACCCGCTACTACCTCGAACACACGGCCGGGATCCCTGACGACATCGAAAAACGCTTCGCCCCGAAGCAACTCAATGCGACGCATCGAGCCCGAGTACAAAACCTCCAACTCGGTCGCGGTATTGAGATGAACCCTGGAGCCATCCGCCAACACCACCAGGCGCTGCTCGCTGGTGGCCGTTTGATAAAGCACTGGCTCCACTTCAAAAATCGGGGTAATAACGCCAACCAACAATAACACCGCCGCCAGCGTCGCTGTCGTCCAACCCATCCAACCTCGCCAAAACCGCCGCCATTTGCCGTCCACCACATTAACCACGTGATGCATTGCGGTTTTGTTACCGCCGAGTTCCGACTTACCCTGCGGGGTTTGTGACCAAAATTCCGGCGCCGACGCCAGCGCCCAGATCTGACAACATTCGACGTAATCTTTTTCGTTGTCGGGAGACGCTTGTAACCACGACTGGAATCGCTGCATGTCCGCCTGTGAAGCAGCACCGGAGCTGATCAATTCGACCCACTCCGCGGCCCTTACCACGGGGCCAATATTTTGTTGCTGTTCAGAAACCATCGTGACTCACTCCTTGCTTCTTCGCCTGCTCCTGCAAGTAGGACAAAGCCTGGACCACCGAGCGACGCACGGTTCTGGTGGAAACGCCCATTTCCCGGGAAATGTCGTCATAGCTCATGCGGTTGACCCTGTGCAGAAAAAACGCCTTGCGCTCGCGAGTACTCAGACCCGCTGTTGCCTGCCGGAGAAATTCAATGCGCTGCCGCCAGTCCAACTCCTCCTCCGGTGTCGGCAGAGTTGAGCTTATTTCGTCATCGCCGGGGACAAAATGCATGGCGGCCTTGCGAGTGTATTTTTTTCGCAGTTGGTCGTTGATCAGGTTAGTGGCGATACGGAACAGGTAGGCCTTGGGATTTTTGTATATTTCGTCGACGTTTTTCTGCTGCGCGAGTTTCAGATAGATCTCCTGCAGGGCGTCGGCCACCTCCTCCGATGAGGTGTACATGTGACGGAAAAACTGCCTCAGGGCATCCCGGTGCGTCAGATAGATTTGCAGCAGGTAATCGTGGCGATCGCCACTGTCGCCACCGCCAACGCAGGGTTTGGCTTCCCTGTCGGTCGCGTCGGCGCTGCTGTTGTCGGGATCGGATGACGACACTCTCTGCCCCTGGCTAGACCTGTCCAATAAGCTTAGACGCGACTAACCGGGAAAGTGGCCAAAATAAGTTCAGGGTTCAGGAACCCCTTATATGGATTCCCTATTTCCGTCAAGCCATTGCACTTCGGCGACAGGATGGCTTACGGCTCTATGCCAATCTGTTAGAATCCCGGTGAATCGGGCATATACCCAAAAACGCGAATCAATTTTGTCGAAAGGTCATGATATTACCCATGGGCGGATAGACGCGCCAACCAACATCAAGACCTCCTTCAATTTAAAACCCCATTGCGAAGTGGAGTAATTCACGGACATGTTCTCCCAGCTTTTCAGCCTGTTTATTGCCGCCTGGGGCATATTCTTTTTTGTGCTGATTCTGTATACACCTCACGACCGGCCGCTGGCCAAACACATGCTGTTGGTGTTTGTCGTCACGCAAACGCTGACCCCTATTGGGGCTGTGCTTTCGATTGGCGAGGGAGCTCGCCCTGCTTTTATGGGGCACCTGTATAACCTTTTTTACCTGAGTGGCCCCGCGCTTTACTTCTATATCAAGGCGTTACGCCAACCGACTTTTGTTTTTGGTCCACGAAATCTCTGGCATTTTGTGCCGGTTATCGCCTTTTTCTCTTATTCGCTGCTGTTTCGTTACCAGGAAAAAGTGGTGCTTGACAGTTTGCATCTACTGATCATGCTGACCTGGTTTCTGGCCTACCTGGTTGCCGCGCTACGGCTACTGCCGACCATGGATAATCCCATCTGGCGCTGGCTCTATATTCCCACGACATTTTATGCGTGCACCTACCTGATAAGGGTCGCATACGTTTCCCTGACAATTGGCTTTTCCTGGCCCGGAATGCAGCCAGACGTCGCCTATTTACTCACCATGTCCGCCCGGATTGTTTTCTTTTTCCTGGTGGCCATTGGCGGCTACCGGCAACGCCATGTCTATGAGCGCCAGGAAGAAAAACCACCGGAGGACGAGGGAAAGTATCGTAAATCCGCCATGGAGGAACACCAGATGCAGGCCATCTGGGAAAAACTCAAAGGCCACATGACCCGGGAGCAGCCCTTTCTTGATGCGGGCCTTCGATTGGCCCAGCTTGCCGAAGCGCTTGAAATATCCCCCAATGACCTCAGTCAGGTGATCAATGCCCATGCGGGGCAGAGCTTCCACGACTTCGTGAACAGCTACCGCGTCCAAAGAGCCAGGGAGTTAATCAAAAAATACGCCAAAGGTGACAAGCCCATGTTGGATTTATCCCTGGAAGCAGGATTTGGTAACAGCGCCACTTTTTACAAATACTTCAAAAAATACCTGTCTGTCACGCCCGCCCAATACCGTAAAACCTGCCAAAATCAGTGATTTTATCTCTGTGCCTGTAGGCGCAGAGGACATCTGCCCCTGACAGAACCCATAATTCCCGATTTTTACCCCCAGGGGAGTGCTGTATCGTGAAAATCAAACAGGTGATATCTCTGCTGTCCATGGCAATGTGCCTGGCACTGTCCGGCCAGGTCCACAAGGTATTTGCCGGCAATGAGCCCGGCGACAAGTATGTACCTTCGCCGGCCCGCCAACCCGGTGAAGGAGGAGGCCCTTACGACCGCCTCATTATCCGCGGAGCAACGGTAATCAACGGTACCGGAGCGCCGCCGCAGGGACCAATGGATATTGTGGTGGAAGGCAACCGCATCGTTGATATGGTCAGTGTTGGGGCGCCTTTTACGAAAATCGACGAAAAAAAGCGCCCCAAAGAGGCAACAAAGGAAATCGACGCCCAGGGCGCCTATGTCATGCCGGGGCTGATTGACCTGCATACCCATGTTGTTGCCACCCAAACGCCCGCGCCATCGGAATACGTCTATAAACTCTGGCTGGCCCATGGCATTACCACGGTCAGGGGGGTACCCAACGGGCCACTGGAGTGGGCGTTGTCGGAAAAGGCTCTCAGTGCACGCAACGAAATTGTGGCGCCGCGACTGGTCGTGTTTCAACCGCCCGGGTCTGGAAAAAAGTGGGTGGGTAGAAGAATCCAGAGGCCCGAGGATGCCAGGGAGTGGGTCAGGTATGCGGCCAAAAAAGGGGTCGATGGCCTGAAGCTCGGCGCTTTGGCTCCCGATATCATGCAGGCATTACTGGATGAAGCGGATAAGCATAAGCTGGGCTCCACCGCTCATCTGGGACAGTATGGGGTAGCGCAGATGAACGCGCTGGATGCCGCTCGCCTGGGACTCCTGGGTATGACCCACTATTATGGCCTGTTTGAAGCCATGTATGAAAACCATAGCATTCAGCCATTTCCAGTGGACTACAACTACAGTAACGAACAGGACCGATTCGGCCAGGTCGCCCGGCAGTGGAACCTGGTGGAACCGGGCGGCAAAAAGTGGAACGCCCTGATGGACGAACTGTTGGAACGGGATTTCTACATCAACCCCACCATGACCATCTATTCTGCCAGCCGCGACCTGATGCGGGCCATGAATGCCGACTGGCACAGGACCTATACCCTGCCGTCACTGGAAAAATGGTACACCGCCAGCCGCGATGCCCATGGTTCCTACTGGTTTTACTGGACCACAGAAGATGAGATCGCCTGGAGGAACTTTTACCGGGTGTGGATGCAGTTTCTGAACGAATACAAAAACCGGGGCGGCAAGGTCACACTGGGGTCCGATTCCGGTTTTATCTACCAACTCTACGGCTTTGGCACCATCCTGGAACTGGAAATGTTGCAGGAAGCCGGCTTTTCGCCGCTTGAAGTCGTGCGCGCGGCCACCATGCATTCCGCAATGGAACTCAACAAGGCCTCTGGCAAGCCGATCGAGTTTGGGGTACTGCGCCCCGGCATGTTGGCCGATATGCTGATCGTGGACAAAAACCCGCTGCGAAATTTCAAGGTGCTGTACGGCACCGGCGCGATAAAACTGAACGACGAAACCGGCAAGGTCGAGCGTGTCGGAGGTGTCAAATACACCATCAAGGACGGAATCGTCTACGACGCCAAAAAACTGCTAAAGGACGTGGCGGAAATCGTGAAAAAGGCAAAGGTGGAGCCAGCGGAGACTACTGAATGAGAAGAGTGCGCAGCCTTGTTCTTTGCGGATTGATGTCCTTGCTTTCATTGCCGGGAATGGCCAAAGAGGATCTGCCTGTAAAGGTGGTGCTTGAAACAACGCTGGGGAATATCGTAATGGAGGTCTATACAGACAAAGCCCCCCTTTCCAGCGCCGCTTTTCTGAGTTTCATCGACGATGGAACGTTTGACGGAAATAGCGCGTTTTATCGTGCTGTGCGTCCGGGTAATGAAAGCGTCTCTCCCGGCATTGAAGTGATACAGGGCGGAATCCTGCCTCTGAATCGACTGAGGGATTTACCCGGCATCCAACATGAGACAACGCGGCAAACAGGATTATTACATAAAGACGGAACGGTCTCGATGGCTCGCGGTGATGTCGGTACCGCAAATGGCGCCACCTTTTTTATCTGTATCGGCGATCAACCCTCGCTGGATTACGGTGGCAAACGGTATGCCGACAGACAAGGGTTCGCCGCCTTCGGGAAGGTGACAAAAGGGATGGATATCGTGCGCCGAATTCAGAAAATGGAAACAACGCACTGGCCGGAGCACCCGGACGCTCCACAACAGTATCTTGAATCGCCGGTGCGAATCTTGAAAGCTTATCGAGCAGAGTCCTACTCGCCTTATGCCGCCAATCGATATCCCAATAATGTCTATTGGGGCGATACACATCTTTACCGGCGAACCTGGCCCAGACAGATGGATGGAGGGCGCCTATAGCTCTCCAATCTGGTATGTACCCAACTAACGAGTCTGCCACCATGTATCCTTACCTAAAAAATTTGTCATCAATTTTGTCATTAACCGTTGTCATAGTTGGCTTGTCCGGTTGTGATAAAACGGAACTAGCCGAGCCCGAGCCCAGGGCCGGAGCCATCACGACTCAACGTCTATTGAATATCGAGGAGGAACCCGGTGCATGGCTGACCGGAGGCAGGGACTACCGGCAAAGTTATTTCTCACCACTGACCGGAATTAATAAAACCAATGTGCATAAACTGGGTTTTGCCTGGCAGTACGAGATCGATACCACTCATGGCTTTGAAGCAACCCCTGTTGTTGTCGACGGGATCATGTTCAGCAGTGGCCCCGCGGGGGCTGTCTATGCGATAGATGCAAGGACGGGTCATCAGCGGTGGATTTTTGAACCGCAGATTGACCCGGAGATAATGCGCAAGGTGTGTTGCGGTGTCGTCAATCGTGGTCTTTCTGTCTGGGAAGGTAAGGTCTACGTTGCATCGATTGACGGCTATCTCTATGCGTTGGATGCCGATACCGGAACAGTTATCTGGAAAGTGGATACCATTACTGAACGTGATCGGGGATATACGATAAC
>JBNKFQ010000327.1:0-15107 GCA_050289385.1 Porticoccaceae bacterium
GACCACGGCGCTCGGCCTTATGGTAGTTGTCAATCAAATTCTGGTCGTTGGTATAGGCGTGTACCGTTTCGACGTGTCCATATTGCACGCCGTAGCGGTCCATAAGCGTTTTAAGCACGGGCGTAATGGCATTAGTGGTACAGGAAGCGGCCGAGACAATATAGTCGTCTGGCAGAATATCCTGATTATTGATGCCGTACACGATGTTCTTCAAATCGCCTTTGCCTGGCGCTGTCAGCAATACCTTTGATATTCCCGGGCACTCCACGTGCTGGCCCAGACCCGCTTCGTCTCGCCATACGCCGGTATTATCCACTACGATGGCATTTTTTATGCCGTGCTCGGTGTAATCAATTTCTGCCGGGCTGTTGGCGTAGATCACTTTTATCGGGTTGCCATTACAGATCAGGGTATTGTTATCTTCGTCAACCCTGATTGTGCCCTTAAAAGAACCATGAACCGAATCGCGGCGCAACAGACTGGCGCGCTTCACCAGGTCATCGGCATTATTGTTTTTGCGCACCACAATGGCACGCAAGCGCATAACATCACCGCCCCCGGTTTTCTCCAGCAACAGGCGAGCCACCAAACGGCCAATACGACCAAATCCGTACAGGACCACATCCTGTGGTTGCGGCAAGGGTTTGTGTTCAACACCAACCGCTACTGCAAGCTCGGCTCGCAGGAATTCTTCGGGCGATACGCTGCCGCCAAATTCCATATATTTCACGGCCAGTTTGCCAATATCTATATGTGAGGGTCCGAGGCTGAGATTGGCCATTTCCCTGATCAGGGGCCATGTCTCGAACTCCGACAACTCGTTGTGCTCGACCTGACGTACCCGACGGTGCGCCTTCATAATATCGATGACAGACAGGTTTACCAAAGAGCGGCCGTACATATACAGGCTGGCATTGCGCTCTCGGTTGAGCTGGCCAATGACCGGAATCATTGCCTCAGCCAGGGCTTCACGTTCTTTCCAGTCTTTAAAAAAATCAGCGGGTTGGGGTCGGGTCACTTGGAAGGTATCCTTTGCTGGTTGCCAATAGTAGAGAATTGGCCGGGTATTATCGGTTTTCACCCACCGCTATGCAACTTGGGGTCCTGACCCGCCGCAACCGGCTGCACCAACACCCACGGTTTGACCACCACTACCCACATTTGCAGGTCAGCTGCCAGCCAATCTGTTGCCTGCTTGTCGCTAACGGGCGCCAGTAGGCCAGCCATCATCCACTGTTCCACTTGTCGCCGGTCGTCTTCGGCGATGACGGCGGCGACATCAACCAGGCTCAGCTCCGGACTTGCAAATATTGCCGAGCCATTGGCAAAAAAACGCTGAAGATCGCGCCACGGCATCTTTGCTGTTTCCCGGTTCAGTTTACCCCGCAAGACTTCCGGGTCATTCTCCAGCCGAAGCAGCGTTTCGATATCGTCAGTCATAACTCTCCTGCCAATAATGCGTTTAGAGACAATGAGCCGGAAACCAGTTGCTCTTTCGCGGCTTTCGGTAGTTTTTTGATGGTTATTTCGATGCGGGTTGCCTGTGACTGGTTACCAACGTGTTCGCTAAACACCAGGTGCAATGGCCCTCGACCTCGCAGTGCCCTGGCGCCCTGCCCCCGACAATGTTCGGCAAACCGGCGTTCAACATCGGTGCTAATACCTGTATACAAACTACCGGAACGACTACGGACCATATAGACACTCCAGTTCGCCATATTCAACACCACATCTTTATATATCTGCCATAAAAAAGGCGGCTTTAACGCCGCCTCTCAGAGCCTGTCGGCCCGGACCACATCAGAACAGTATTATCAATCCTTGTACACCAACCCTGCAACCGAGCCACTGACCAAGCCCTTGACCAACGCTGCAACCATCCATGCCACCCACAGTGCTTCAGGGATTGGCATATACACATATTTGCCAATTTCCAGCGTCAGCAAGAGCAAGCCAATCAACCAACCATAACGAACGCCTTCACCCAAACCTCTGGCTTCGTAATGACGCGTGTAGATGAAAACCAGTACCGCAGCATAGGCAAGCTGGCTCAGAAACATCCACATCATATTGGCTTCTTCCTGTGGACGCCATAAGTGTACTGTTTCCTGATACATACCCATTAACAATACGCCGTGCACCAGGTACTCAAGTACAAATACTGCTATAAAAACTGCTATTACAGCCAGGAGATATCGTGTCATGTTCATGGTAACACCCGTTCTTTATTTATTTTTTTACTTAATGCTCGAGAATCGTAGAAGATCGTATATCCTTTGGCTAGGCAGGTGTATTTTCAGGTGATTGGGGAGTGTTTTTGTATGGGGGTTTCGCCCCTTTGGTTGGGTGTGCCGCCTGCCGGCGGATTTGGCTCCCCACTCCGGGGGCGAGTCACTTTATTTTTGCTGCCCCAAAAATAAAGTAACCAAACAAAAAGGGGCCAAGAGCCCCGTCACCCTCGCCAGTACACTCTGTCTTCGGCGTGCTTTGCATTCCTCCCTGCTGCTGCCAATTTATACCTCCTCCAGGTACCACATCATATGACCAGGTGCTCCCCCGGAGACTCGCAAGCAGGCTTTTTTCGTGGGTCGCTCCATTTGAATCTTGTGCCATTTTGCACCATCTCCTGACTGCCTCGTAATCGGCAGTTCGCTGTGTACCCGCTACCAATCTGTTGGCAGTCCCGTGGTGTTTCGGGGTTACCGATCAAGTTGAACGGAGAAAGCCCAGAAAAAAGCCTGCTTGCGAAAGAGTTGCAGTGGACCGCGGAGAAACGGTGTGGGACCTTGAGGAGGTATAAATTGGCAGCAGCAGGGAGGAATGCAAAGCGGTAGGAAGTTTGGGTGTACTGGCGAGGGTGACGGGGCTCTTGGCCCCTTTTTGTTTGGTTACTTTATTTTTGGGGCAGCAAAAATAAAGTGACTCGCCCCCGGAGTGGGGAGCCAAATCCGCCGGCAGGCGGCACACCCAACCAGAGGGGCGAAACCCCACCCCTTCCCCAAAAGCAAACCTCAAACAGACAACCGATAAAACTCAACAGCATTTTTCCACAACACCGCTTCCGCTGCATCATGACCCAGTGTGTCCATCACCAGATTCACATCCGACTCCAGAAAAGGACGAGGCGCACGGGTAGAGGGTAAATCTGTGCCAAACATCAAAGCTGTGGGGTTAGCCTCGAAAATCGCCTGAAGTGCCTCTTCAACCGAAAAATCCACTCGACCAAAACCCGTGGCTTTTACCTTGACGCCCCGCTCCACCAAACGTAACAATGCAGGCAACCCCGCTTTAGACAACCCAAGGTGATCAATACTGACAGCAGGCAACTTTGATAACACGGGTTCCAGTTCAGGTAATTCAACTGAATCCACATAGAGTTCCACATGCCAGTCAACCAGATCAAAAACCCTTTCAGCAAATGACTTGAGGTAGCGAACCGATTCCGAGCCGCCACGCTTTACATTAAAACGAACAGCGCGAACCCCGTGAGCATCAAGCCGCTGCAATTGGGCATCCGATACCGATTCCGGCAACTGCGTCACACCCACAAAACCCGGCCCCAGTTTCTGCAGCGCGTCAATTAAATAGCTTTGATCAAACGCCTGAAAAGAGCCGGAAGCAACTGCACCGCCAGCCACACCCAACGAACCTGTTCTAACCTGATAATCTTCCACAGTGAAAGGTTCCGGCGTAAACCCGTTGTTGCTTTGCAGAGGAAAATCGGGGTCAATAATGTGTAAATGCGAATCAAATATCTTTTTCGTCATTAGCCTGCAAATGACCCGGAAAAATTTTCATCAATAAAAGGGGCAGTCAAATAAATCACCGCCCGGTTATTTTATATATCACATTTGGTCATTCACCCATTTTTCAATGACACGCCTGAGCATTGGCAAAGTGACAGAGCCATTTTCAAGAACACGATCATGAAAGGCACGAATATCAAATTTTTCACCGAGACGTTGCTCCGCCTCTTTGCGCAACGCCATAATTTCCAGACCGCCAGTATCGTACGCCGCCAGTTGACCGGGCCATACCGCAATTCTCTCTACCAGCCTGCCACTAAAACCCGGTGCAAATGTACGCGCATCAGTCATAAATTGTTCTGCCTGCTCGACAGTCCATATATCGCCATGTATAGCTGCATCAGCGACCATGCCACGAGCGGGCCAGCTCAAACGGCCAATACGAGTATAAGGCGATTTAAAAAGACCCATTTCGTCGGAAAGTGCTTCTGAATATCGCGCCCAACCTTCAATAAAACCACTATTGCCAACCAGTTTGGTAATCATGTGAGTGCCAGACCGTTCATTGGCAATTGCAATTTGCATATGATGGCCAGGATAACCCTCGTGCACTGCGGTCACCGCGCCCTTGCTGAGCAACTGCTGCTCTGGCTGATACATATTAATCATATAGCGCGCCGGAATACTGCCATCTTCCGGTGCACTGCGATAAGAGGCCGTAACCATTTTTTCCTCATAAGCAGGGACTGCCTCGACAATCATCTCCCCTTTCGGAAACACACCAAACCACTCCCGCGATACATTCCTGGAACGACGTACAAATTCTTTCGCTTGCTCCATAATTTGTTCGCGTGAGGTAAAGTGATTTTCCGCATCGCCGGAAAGACGTTCCCTGATTGCTATCGGATCGGTAATGCCAAACGCTGCCTGCCCCACTTCTACAATTAATTTTTCGTTCGCTTTTACCGCAGCATAACCAATATCAAATACCTGCTGCGCTGATCTGTCCAGTGTCGTAAAGGAACGATAGGAAGCGCGATAACAGTCTTCACCCGATGGGTGAGCGGTAATTGATATTTTTTCCCGAGCTTTCGACAAATACTCCCCGCCCAGAAATTCACGATATTTTTTCAGGGCCGGATAAATTTCCTGTTCAACCAACGTCAACCAGCTTTGTTTAAAATCCTCAGGAACCTCCTTGCTGGCGGGTGCCGAAAACGGAGAGTCCGATACCGGCATACCCAGCAAATTATCCAATTGCTCAACAACGCTCCTGACAATACGTTTGGGTGAGCTGTAACCGAGCTCAAGACCTGACCTCAAGTTATCAATTTCTGTATCAACCCGCGCCGCGAGGCCATGCCATCGAGTCAGGGCCTTTGCGCGCAATTCGTCGCTATCGACCGGCTGCCGATCAGCCAGATTGGGATAGTAAACCTGCCAGCCGGTCAGATGGCTGACTGACCACAGCTCCATTCGGCAGACTCTTCTGGCGCGAGAGGAAGCCAGCGTCTCACGCAGAATGCCATAGGTAACCCATTCCGGTCGTCCCCAAAGATCCTCAGCATTTATTCGATCCACCTTTGCCCAGAGTGCATCTTCGTCAGCATACTGTTGTTTTAATGCGTCCAGGGAATTGGGGTTTAAACGATCATGTTCCGCGCCTGGCATCGCGTCAATAGTTCGCGACTCCGGATAATAGGCAAAATACATATCGACATATTGATCCGATAAGGCGACAACCTGTTTTGCCAGAGCATCGCTGGCACCGGCATCAGATTTGGCCGCAGACGCTTCAGGTTCTGGCGTTGCGGGTTCAGTCACTTCAGTACCGGTTTTGCCGCAACCGACCAGCCCGGCAACAAACAGCCCGGTAACGGCAAAACAAATTTGTCTGATTTTGTTTATTGTGTTGTGCGAATGCATAGCAGTGTCTCCCCATACCAGAGGATGCACTATAGCGGATCAGGGAGTGTTGGACAAAACAGAGACCAGTTTCTGGAGGTATCCCTTTCTATCAAAAAAACCGGACCTGCAATCGACTCCGACTTTAACAGGGTTTCCGAAAGCTCTGCATTTTAGATCACAAGCAAATCCATAAACTCATTAACCGCTGTATTTTCCAATACATTCTGATCCTTGCATAGATCAACGATCTGCTGACAGCGGCTGGCCGGGAAGCGAATAGCCAGGTTGTTTTGGAACTTGCGCTCCAGCACGGGAATACCCTCTTCACGGCGCAGACGATGGCCAATGGGGTACTCCACCTCCACTTTGTCGGTGCTGGTGCCGTCCGTGAAAAATATCTGAATGGCATTGGCAATCGAGCGCTTGTCCGGATCGTGATATTCAGCGCTGTATCGTTTGTCCTCCACCACTTCCATTTTTTCGCGCAACCGATCAATTTCAGGGTGAGCGGCAGCAAAACTGTCTTCGTAGTGATCAGCCGTCAGATCGCCAAACAGCAACGGCACTGCAACCATATATTGCAAACAGTGGTCCCGGTCTGCCGGGTTGGCCAGGGGGCCCACTTTGGAAATAATACGAATGGCCGACTCATGAGTGGTCAGTGCAATCTTTTTAATATCGTTAATACGCTCTTTAATTTGCGGGTGCAAGGTAACCGCACACTCACAGGCGGTCTGCGCATGAAATTCCGCCGGGAAAGAAAGCTTGAACAAAATGTTTTCCATCACATAGCTGCCGTAATCGCGCTGAAAAACAAACTGGCGTTCATCTTTCGGCTTGAGCGCGAGATCCTTGCTGGTATGGCTAAACAGCACATCGTAAAACCCCCATTGCGGTGCGGTCAGCACTCCCGGAATACCCATTTCACCACGTTTGGCAATATCCGCCAGACGCACAGCGCGAGAAGTGGCGTCACCAGCTGCCCATGACTTGCGTGATCCTGCATTGGGCGCATGCCGGTAGGTACGCAAAGACTGACCGTCAACCCAGGCATGAGATACGGCAGACAGCATTTGCTCTCGATCGCAGCCGATCAGCCACGCGACAACAGCAGTGGATGCAACCTTAACCAGCACAACGTGGTCCAGGCCAACGCGGTTATAACTGTTTTCCAGCGCCAGTACGCCCTGAATTTCGTGGGCCTTGATCATGGTTTCCAGTACGGTTTTGATGGTAAGCGACTGCTTGCCATTGGCGACCTGCACTTGTGACAAATAGTCCGCAATCGCCAGAATACCGCCCAGGTTATCAGAAGGGTGCCCCCATTCTGCTGCCAACCAGGTGTCGTTAAAGTCGAGCCAGCGCACAAGACAACCGATATCCCAGGCCGCCTTGACCGGATCCAGGCGAAACTGTGTGCCGGGAACACGTGCCCCGTTCGGCACGATCGTACCATCGACAACCGGCCCCAGATGTTTGGTGCATTCAGGGTAACCGAGGGCAAGCAACCCGCAGCCAATGGTATCCATCAGACAGTGACGGGCCGTATTCCACGCTTCGTCGCTGTCAATCCTGTAATCGCGAACATAGTCGACGATATCCTGAATGACCTTGTCGTAGTCGGGACGTTTATTCAAATCATAAGTTGTGTTCATTCTGGCTCCCTTAACACTGACGCTTGAGCGGCAAGTCATATACTGAAAGTTAGGGCCTGAAAGGCAGGAAAATCAAATTTCCCGGCCGATTGCCGACATACATCGCCTCTCCGGCTCTACAAACCCTGATCGATTGAATATTTACTCTTTCGACTCGCCGCAAATAGCGGCATAATGGCGCCTTTTCTGTACAACCCCCGATCATCGAGCCGTCAGCCCACAGGATTACGCCAACCACATGCCGAGAAAATACATTCGCCGCTGGTTTCCCGATCCGCACAAAATAGCCAATCACAGGGGGTTGCGCTGGCTCGGTCCGTTAATTGATGATCCCAACCTGTTCCACCTGACGCGACATTCTGTATCGCTGGCCTTTTTTGTTGGCTTGTTCATCGCTTTTATTCCTCTTCCCTTTCAGATGGTTGCCGCCGCTTTGCTAGCTCTGTGGTTCAGATGCAATTTACCAATTTCAGTAAGCCTTGTTTGGCTGACCAACCCGATAACCATTCCCCCCATGTTTTTCGGTGCTTATCTTTTTGGTACGGTACTACTGGGAGTGGACCCCATTGAGATCAACATACAGCCGGACTGGGAATGGTTTAAAGCAGAAGGCAAAAAAGTCTGGTTACCTCTACTGACCGGCAGCCTGGCAAGTGGGCTGTTGCTGGGGGGAATTGGCTATTTGTCTATCCGCGGATTGTGGCGCTGGCACGTTGTACGCAACTGGGAACGACGCAAACAGACTCGACTGAAGCGCCAATCCCCTGAGTAACTGACCCGGTGTCACCGACTGAATTTTTATTGTAGTTTTATTGCTCTTGACAAACGCTTGCGATAACCGGTTTATAACCCCTGGACTTTATCGACAATTTTTACAGCCAAAGACAGAATGTCTTCACGCTTGACCGGCAGGGTCACTTCTCCTCCGTACATTTTTTGACGAATACGAACCTTGTGTCGTTCTACAGCAACAAGCACACCATCTATGTTCACCGCATTGCGCCTTTGCAGGCGAATTTCCTGCCCGACATAGCGGTCAAGATTATCCAGAGTCAATGTTTTGTAGTGCACGATTGGCAATTCAGGTTTTTTTTCAGGTTCAGGGTTGGGAACACGCTGCGGCTCGACGTCGACCTCAACAAGCCCTGTTTGGGCAAGTGCCGTTGACAATATATTTCTATTCGGCAGGGAAAATGCCAGCGGCGTAACCCTTTGGTCGTTAATATGCAGCTCCATGCGCAACAACGCCGGCCAATCGTTGGCCGTGTACATCGACAAATGAGTGACATCAAAGTCCTCGCGCGGAGCCATTGAAATTTTTACCGTTTCGGGTTTTTCCAGAAAATGGGTGTAGGCCTGCCTGATGGCGTCACCCGGTACAATACCCCACATTACGGCATAGTAATTATTCTCGCGATTCCCTTCTTGCCTGATGTATTCCGCAATCGTTTGCCCTTCCTGTTCCGAGCAATATTCCGTTAATCGCTGCAGATAACCATGGTTGTGATATTCAAAAGTCAAACGCGACAAACGCGGAGGTGCGACAAACAGTTTGCGCTGACTGAGTTCAGTCACGTTGCCAAGTTCAATCATCAGCTTGATCCCGGACATGCCGAGAGCTTGCGCTGACAAGGCCAGGTCAAGTGCTTTGCGGGAGCTATCAAACAGGTAGTCAACCGAAAAATCAACTGAAGCCTGTGCGTACCCCATATCCCGGTATTCTCTGGCACCGACAAACAGAACATCACCACACGCAGGAGTAATTTCGTCACTTAATTCACGGTTCAGACGATCAGTGATCTGAGTTAACTGCGGCGAGTCAAGCGGCAGGGTCATACCTCTTAACTTTAACGAGCCGGCGTCCGGCATTTGTTGCCCCGAAATACCGAGTACTCGCGCAACAAAAAATAACGGATCGTCTACCTGAACCAATACAGATTCGATTCGAACGGGATCTCCCGGCTGTTCGCGAGGTTTCACTTCCAGGCCGGTAACAACGATACGGTTACCAGGCAATGCCAGCTCCACGGATTCGTAAGACGCCTCTGTCCACAATGCGATCCGCAACAGCACATCATCAAGCAAATCCCTGGCTCGCCACTCCACCAAAAACTTGATGGAAAAAACGACGCTGCTCATGACAATGAAAATCAATGCCAATACTTTGAAAATACGACTCATGGATTCGTCCCTGAACAGATTCTATAAAGAGGGAAAGATAAAAAGGCCCATTGTATCAGATTGGGGGCAAACGTCATTCATAACGCAACTCATCTGCTGGCCGCACGCGTGTCGCCTTCCACGCCGGGTAAAGAGTCGCCAGCAGGTTGAGTGCAAAGGCAACAACCACCACCATAATCACGTCTGAGAAAAGCAACTGGGAAGGCAAGTAGTCCACGGGGTACACCTCAGTGCTGAGAAAATGCAGCCCCAGTGTTTCTTCCAGCTTGCTGACCCATTCCCCGATGTACTGTGACACCACTACGCCCACCGACGTACCGATAAGGCAACCGGCCAAACCAATCAAGCTGCCTTTTACCAGAAAAACACGCAATACATCATTCCGTGTGCATCCCAGTGTTTTCAGAATGGCAATGGCCGAACGCTTTTCGGTTACCGTCATTACCAACATTGAGATAACGTTAAATGCCGCAACGGCGACAATAATAAAAATTAGTAAAAGCACCAGCTCGCGCGACATTTTGATCGACTGATACATATTGCCATGTGTGCGAGTCCAGTCGGAACTGTAATACCCGGGAGGCAGCAACCGTTGCAAATGATAGCGAACATCTCGCACTGCGAAAATATCCTCCACCTCGATCTGCATACCCAGAACACGATCACCCAAGCCGGCCAGTTTGCTCGCCGTTTTCAGGTCGGTAATCGCCAGGCGCTGATCAAGTCCCGTGCCTGTATCAAAAATCCCTGCCACAGTAAATGTCGCCAATGCCGACACATCGGTTCGGCTACCCGCTTCGCCCGTCGCCGGCACAATCAAGCGAACACGCTGACCTGCGCCAACTCCCAGTTTGGCGGCGATACCTTTGGCGATATAAAGTTTATTGCCATCATGCTCCGGAGTCTGGTTCACCAGATACTTTTGCAAACGCTGATTGCCGTCACTGTTTAATGGCTCACCATGCAATTCTATCGGCTGCACCTTGTCCCGCCAGGAAATCATGCCGTAAATTCGACTGAACGGAGACGTTGACACAACACCCGGCACCGTTTTCAGTTCCTCTTTGACGGTTGGCCAATCTTCTATGCCACCCTGGCGGTATAATTGTATATGAGGCACCAGCCCCAGAATTCTCGTGTTCAACTCTCGTTCAAAACCGTTCATGACCGACAAAACAACAATCAGTAACGCCACGCCAAGCACCAGGCCGGTGACCGCGAGAGCCGAGATAAAAGACAACAGGCGATTTTCTGAACTCGCAGAGAAGTAACGCAGACCAATAAAAAGTGATGCCGGTTTAAACACTGGGTCGCTTTGCTCCGGTTTTGGGTTCCGAGTATTGGGTTCAGGATTCCGAGCTTTCGGTTTCGGAGTTTCCTTCCGACTTCCGGATTTCGGCTTCCAGCTTCTGTTCGTTGTTCAACTTGCCGTGATCCAGACGCAAGATCAGCCCCATCTGCTGAGCCACATGGCGATCGTGTGTCACTACAACAAAGCTGGTAGACAGTTCACGATTCAACTGCAACAACAGGTCGAGAATCGTATCTGCGGTATCCTGGTCAAGGTTGCCGGTTGGCTCGTCCATCAATACACAAGACGGTTCTGCCGCAAGCGCTCGCGCAATAGCAACCCGTTGGCGCTCTCCTCCTGACAATTGCGCTGGCCGATGATTAAGGCGCGCACCAAGACCCACTTTTTGCAATAACGCTGTTGCCCTGCGTCGAGCATCAGCACCACCAACCTTGCCAATCAACAATGGCATGGCGACATTTTCGAGCGCTGTAAACTCAGGCAATAAATGGTGAAACTGATAGACAAACCCCAAGTGGCGGTTGCGCCAGCCCGCGCGCTCCGATTCAGATAAATCAGTAAAACTCTTGCCGGCAATAATCACTTCGCCTTCGCAGGGGTCGTCCAACCCCCCCAGCAAATTTAACAGTGTTGTTTTGCCTGAGCCGGAGGCTCCGACGATAGCAACGCGCTCGCCGGATCTTATTTCAAAATCCAGGTGTCTGAGCACATCAATAACCTCCGGCCCCTGGCGATAGGTTTTCGCAAGGTTGCAACATTGCAACACCAGCCCGTTTTGCTCACCCATAAATTTTCCGTTGTTAGTAGCCTTTGTCAAAACTTGTAATTATGCCAGCCCCATTCATAATTCCTGTCCAAACCGACACCCTCTCGAAACTCACCGACAACCAAAACACCAACTACACCACTATCGTCAATGATCATATCGCAGAGCCTCTGCCGGCTGGACGCGAGACGCCTGCCACGCCGGATATATGGTCGCCAATACACTCATCATGAGTGCGCCGGAGCAGACCAGTAAAACGTCTTTCACTAGCAACTGCGACGGCAAGGTGCTGACAAAATACACTTGCGGGTCAAACACACTGACACCAAACAATCGTTCAAACCAGGAAACCAGATCACCGACCCAGATTCCCAGCACGCACCCCAGCAGGGCCCCCACAAAAATTCCCAATACGCCAACCGAAGTGCCCTGAACCATAAATATGTGCATCACCGATCTGGCACGCATACCCATTGAGCGCAAAACAGCGATATCCTTGCGCTTTTCAGCCACCATCAACACCAGATTGGCAACAATGTTAAAAGCGGCGACAGCAATGACAATGCCCAGCAACAAACCGGTAACGAGCTTTTCCATACGCATGGCGCTAAACAGACTACCCAGTTCATCCCCCCAGGTTCTCAGCTCGTAATCCGTTCCCAGTGTTTGTTCGAGAACGCTGGCAACGGATTCAGCTTGCATAGGGTCCTGCACTCGAATGCGCAGCCCGTCTATCGTGTCGCCTCGCCGATACAGCCTGGCCGCATCCCTAATATGTACAAAGGCCAGACCACTATCCACCTGGGCCCCCACCTCAAACACACCCACCACCGTCATGTTCTTTTCGCGGGGAAAAACGCCCGCCAGGGTACGCGACACCTCCGGCAAAGTCAGGCGCACAGAATCTCCAGCCACGACGCCCAGGGACCTGGCCACCATGCTGCCCAGCACTATGCCGAATTGCCCCGGCTGCAGGAGTTCAAACTCACCCACCACCATATGTTCAGCTATGCGTGTCACTCCGGGCTCAGCCCCGGGGTCTACACCCTGCACGGAGACACCCTGCACCACTCCACCGTAACGCAGCATGCCAAAACCCTCGATATACGGCGCAGCTGCCAATACCCCCGGTTCATCAATCAAGTCTGGCAGAGCGTCATGTTGCAACCCTCCGTGTATTTGATGTACAGAGACATGAGGAATCACATTGAGAACGCGGGAATGAATTTCGCGGGCAAAGCCGTTCATTACCGACAAAACAGCGATCAGCGACATCACACCCAGAGCCATCGCCCCAAATGAGAAGCCGGACACAAAGGACACAAACCCGTTGCGTCGCTTGCTGCGGATATAACGCAACCCGATAAACAGTGACAGTGTTTTTGGCAAAGCAGTTTTTAACATTGCGCGATTAAACCGGAAGCACCCGGCAGACACAAGTGCCCCCTCAAACCCGCTGCCACTGGCCGGAATCCGGGGGCGGCTTATTTGTGATTCACAACCGGTTTGTCGCAACCGGCTCTTGCACTTTCAATTCACTGCTCTACTATACTGAACCGGTACAGCGACTATTGGACAAGGCTATGAGAAAACTGGCAATGATTGGCTTGACTGTGGCAGCAGGTGTGTGGGCGCTGTCGAGTAGCGAAGTGGTGGTGGCTGATGAGCTGAAGGTACCGGTTGGCAGCCAGGCCAGGGATAAGCAGAACCTGGACAAACCCCGGCGCGGCACAAGCAAGGAGCAGGTGGCCAGGCAGTTTGGCGAGCCTCTCAACAAGGTTCCGGCTGTTGGCGACCCCCCCATATCTTCGTGGGAATACAACGATTACATTGTTTTCTTTGAATACAACCTGGCGCTGCACACGGTTCTCAAGACCGATGCAAAACTGGCAGAATAGCCCGAGGCGTGGCGCTCTGCATAGAATGATACTTATCTGGATCTGAATATGCCTTGCAATGGCCGCACGTCGGTAGTCGCACGTCGCATGCCAAAAGCGGCGCTTTTATGACCTTCTGGCACGGGGCTTTGATCAGTGAGGCCAAGCGCCGGTACCTGCTTTAAAAGCGTGCAACCGTCCTTAAGGTGTCTATCCTTGCCTCTTCCGATTCAGCCGAACCCGATCGAGACCATTAATAGCTGCTACCCGATAGGCCTCGGCCATGGTCGGGTAGTTGAATGTGGTGCGGGTAAAATACTCGATGGTATTGGCAGAACCGGGCTGATTCATGATCGCCTGACCAATGTGAATAATCTCCGCAGCCTCAGCCCCAAAGCAGTGCACACCCAGTATTTTCAGGGTTTGGGTGTGAAACAGGATTTTCAATGTGCCCACCTCTTCCCCTGAAATCTGGGCTCTGGCTATCCGCTTGAAGAATGCTCGCCCCACCTCGTAAGGGACTTTTTCTGCGGTTAACTGCTCTTCAGTTTTGCCCACAAAACTGATTTCGGGAATGGTATAGATACCCGTCGCGACATCTTCCACCTGATAATCGCCTTCGCTGCCACACATATCGGCAGCGGCAAATCGCCCCTGATCATGGGCTGCGCCTGCCAGTGCGGGCCAGCCAATCACATCACCCGCAGCGTAAATATTGTCTATATCGGTTTTATAATGCTTGCCGACCTTGAGCTGGCCGCGATGATCTGCTTTCAGCCCGATCTTGTCGATGCCGAGCCTTCCGGTATTGCCGGTACGTCCGTTACACCATAACAGCACTTGGGAACGAACCCGTTTGCCCGACCGAAGATCCAGAGTCACGCCTTGATCAGACCCGGTTACCTTCTCATATTCTTCGCGATGGCGGACCATAACGCCCAAATCTCGCAGGTGATAACTGAGCGCATCAGAAATTTCATCATCCAGAAACGACAACAGACGATCGCGAGTATTTATCAAATCCACCTTTGCCCCCAAACCGGCAAAAATGGAGGCGTATTCACAACCAATAACGCCGGCGCCATAAATAATGATATGTTGCGGCGTTTGCTGTAATTCGAGAATGGTGTCGCTGTCGTAAATGTTCGGGTGATTAAAATCCACATCTTCCGGGCGGTAGGGGTGAGATCCCGTGGCGATCAGGATATTTTTGGCGTGCAATATCTCTCTGGTGCCGTCGCCGGTCATAACCTGCAAACAATTTTTATCGACAAATTCTGCACACCCCTGGTGAAGGGAAATGTGAAACCGCGAATAGTAACGTGTGCGCCCCTCCACCTGTTTTTCAATGACCTTTTCGGCCGCCTTCATCACTTCCGGAAACGAAAACCAGCGCGGCTTGCCGATCATCCGAAACAGGGGCAAGGTGTTGTATTGAATGATGCGACGAACTGAATTCCGCAGCGCCTTGGAGGGAATGGTACCAAGATGGGTGCAGTTACCACCCACCAGACTGCGTTCATCAACAACGGCGACAGACCACCCTTGCTTCGCCGCCGTAACGGCTGCGCCCTCGCCGGCCGGGCCACTGCCGATAACCACTAGATCGTACCGATAATTTGTCACTACCCGTTCCTGTATTATGGGTGCCTCAAAGCTCAT
>JBNKFQ010000328.1:0-33119 GCA_050289385.1 Porticoccaceae bacterium
AAAGTGACCTGGTAAGAATGGAAAAAATATCACAATTTCGTGAAACTGGAATGTCTTTGGAATCCATTGCCCATATCCTTGGGAAGGATGACAACAAAATATGTGCGGCTCTGGAAAACCGTTTATTTAAGATTAACGAAGATATCCAAAAGTTGCGACAACAACAGAAAATCATTGTTCAAGCACTGAACAGCAAGAGCCTTACCAAACACACTCGAATAATGACCAAGGAAAGGTGGGTATCCTTATTAAGGGCGACAGGTCTAAATGATGCCGATATGGAGAAGTGGCACATCGAATTTGAAAAGGTCTCTCCCGAAGCCCATCAGGATTTTCTTGAGTCACTTGGAATTAATGAAGAAGAAATTAGCTCAATACGCAAGCAGGCAAGTAATGGATGAGTTGAAATCTAACAATCACATCCAACCGAACCGAATAAGCGAGTCTATATCAAGGATTATTGGCTCAATCAGGCAGGTTTCTGTATCGGCACTCCATTACAAGTCAAAATCAGCAAGAGGTGCATTGTGCTTACACCTTCCTCATCGGACTAAATTGGTTTATATTGAGCTTTCTGCCGGGTCGTAGTGACTGGCTTAAAAATTAACTTCACCGGAAAATCAAAAGCGCCGATTCGCTCTGCTTTTACTTTCCCGTGAGTAAAGCGTTATGCCAAAAAATATGAAAATATTAGAGTTAAATCCAAACGATATTGGTGAAATACAGAAGCTTTGGGAAGAGTTGAATGCTTTACATGAGGAGCGTTCAACACATTTCAAGAAGCACTTTCAGACGTTCACGTTTGAAGAAAGGTCTAAGCGGTTACTAAAAAGAGAAAAGATAAAAATATTTGTAGTCAGTAATGGTTCCGATTACATAGGCTATTGTGTTTCTACTATAGAAAATAATAAGGGAGAAATAGATTCAATATGTCTTTTTCCTGAATATCAAGGGCGGGGAATCGGAAAGGAGTTGATGAAAAAAGGGCTAGGCTGGTTGGAAAAAATGGGATGTAAATCCATAAAAGTAGCTGTGGCGGAAGGCAACGAACAAGTAATTAACTTCTATAAGGATTTTGGGTTTAAACAAAGATTTGTTGTATTACAAAAGGTATAACAAATAACTGCACCGGAATCCCACCTTTCCTTTTCCGCTTTTATTTTCCGTATTATGGTGGCACAATTATTAATGCTGACAAGCCTTGGCTACAAATAGAATTTTAACCATAAGGATGTGTCTATGAACAAGTCTATACACCCCGTTGTCGCTATATTCGTTATCCTGTTTTTCGGTGGGCTGGTTGGCCTGATTTTTTATTTTCATTCCCAGTCTCTCGGGCTTGCGCGACTAACGTTTATGGATCACGCTCCCGATGGTTCGATTGTTACTCAATTAGGTAACAGGCTGTTTACGGTCGGTTCAAATGGTGGCGACACCGATGTAACGGATTTGTCGAAAAATGGCATTGAAGACAATGTGGGTGATTTTGCCTTTTTTGGCAATGGTGATTTGTTGATCAGGGTGGGTGATAGCAGTCGATCCGTACAATCTGACATTGAAGCATTTGGACGTCTCAAAAACATGGACAGTCTGGGAGACGATCACGGTCGGTTGTATCGATGCAAACCGGATTCCCAACAATGTAAGCTGTTCAGTCGTGAGCTGCCCGGGTTTGATCGAACCTTCAGGCTCGATATTGACCGAACAACCGATACAGTCTATCTGGCTGATACCAGCCGCCACCAGATTTACAAGTTGGACAGTAGCGGTAACCTGTTGGCGACCAAAACCGGTTTCAGATTTCCAAACGAAATTTTACGTATTGATGATTCTCTGTGGTTGGCAGACACCAATCACCATCGCATTGTGCAACTGTCAGAACATACGCGAGAGTTTGGTGAAGAATTAGCGTCGCATAAAGCGCAAGTAACCACCAGCCATGTCTGGCCAACCGCATTTGCACAGGCGGGCAGTGAATGGTGGGTAATTGTCATGAATAATGACATGGAAAATGGTCGCATAATACGATTTGGCCTTGACTGGACCAGAGTCGCAGAATTACCGCTTCCACGCCATGCCGATCCGGTGTCTATTCTAACCGTCGATAATGCCGTTATTGTCGCAGATAATCGCAATTTCACAGTCTACCAGTTTGATTTTGAAGGTCGACGGATTGCGGATTTCGGCTCACCCGCATTAGTTAATGCACTGGCTGCCAGCAAAACCGAAGCAGCCAGACTGGATATGTACGTGTATATATGTTGGGGTATTTTTATAGTAGCGCTGATTCTTGGGTTCTGGATCGCCATCAGGATTCAAGCCGAGGAAAAGCCGTCTTCGATACGCGCAGCTGAACATTTAGAGAGAGAGCGTTCTGAAGTGCCAATTACAGGTGTCTGGATAGAGCCAAATCGATTATTCAAGATGTTTCCTTACATTCTGGCTGGGTTGGCGGTGGCATCATGTCTTTTGACTGTTCCGGTGATGCAGGAACAAAAAGTTCTGCCCTTTGAATTTTATGGCATCGTGTTTGCCATGATTTTGGTGGCGTTCGTGATGATGATTCCGGTCATCCGAATAGCCAAATTCAAAATAGGTGTCTTTGACGGAAGAGTAGAACTGATCGATCACAAGGGCGCTAGACACGCCGAAGATTTCAGCAATGTTCTGTGGACAGACTACGCATTTAAAATTGGTGATTACGTTGTGCCGCTAAAAAACCAGAAGCAAAACAGCCTGTTTCCAAGAGACAAGATCGACAAGTGGCTACTGCCGCGACTCAGCAATTTCAAAAAAACCGGTAACTGGCAAATGACAAGGGCACAGTGGCGCAGTCCGGAAGGTATGTTGAAACACATTGCGTTAATGATGGCAATGTTGCTGGCAATTGTTATCTGGATATCGTGGGGTGACATGGTATCGTGGTATAACGGATTGCCGTGGGTATCCTGATGTGTCAGGATTTATGAGGTTGAGGCAGGAGGCCTGACCGTCGGCACGGATGGATTGCTACTGAGAATAACCACTAAATCAAAAAATGGGTTTGAAAGCGATGAAGATAATATCTCCAAATTGGCGCGGCCTGGTGTTGAGCCTGTTTGCCGTGCTGTCTGTACAGAGTTACGGGTCGGAATTTGATCAACTGTCCAAACTGATCGAACTCGAAGCTGACAGCAAGAAACTGCCATTGATAGCAATCACGTTGGTCGATGATAACGGTGTTGTATGGTCGCGAGGCTTTGGCAAAGATTCCGGGAATTCTCAACTGACAGTCGATGACAACACCATTTGGCGTATCGGCTCGGTCTCAAAGTTATTTACTGATATTGCTGTTATGCAATATGTCGAAAAAGGCATCTTGAAACTTGACGAGCCCGTACAAACGTATTTGCCTGATTTTAAACCCCGCAACCCCTACAGCTTGCCAATTACCTTGCGAATGTTGATGAGCCACTCATCCGGTCTTGTCAGAGAGCCGCCAGTAGGGAATTACTTTGATCCCACTGAGCCATCATTAACGGAGACCGTTAAAAGCCTGAATAATACGACACTGGTTTATGCGCCAGGCAGCAAAACGCAGTACTCCAATGCAGGTATCGCTGTAGTGGGCCGAGTGTTAGAGAAAGTATCGGGCCAGCCATTTGCGCAATTACTAAAGGCAAACCTGTTGAACCCTCTGGGTATGACCCACAGTGCCTTTGCACCAGAAAAGGCATTGATAGAAAAGTTACCGAAAGCTTATATGTGGAATTACCAGGGTAATCGCACACCAGCTCCGACATTTGAGTTGGGCATGGTGCCAGCGGGAAGTATGTATGCATCCATGAATGATCTGGCCCGGTTTATGGTGGCATTAATCAAAAAAGGGCAGGGAATTAATGGGCGAATTTTAAAAGAAAAAACTCTGGATCAAATGTGGAAGCCCCAAGCCAATGCTAAAAGTGCCCGGAATCGTTCTTATGGCATCGGATTCAGCCTGGGCAAGTTGGATGATGAGTTTTCTGTGTCTCATGGTGGCGCTATCTACGGCTTTGCCACGCAGCTAAAGGTACTGCCAAACAGTAAGGTTGGCGTAGCCATTTCCACAAATCTGGATATGGCGAACGGCGCGATTAACCGGATCGCCGACCACGCGCTTCGTGTTTTATTGGCAAATAAGAACAACGAAGGTCTACCGGCTTATACGGTGACCAGACCTGTTGCGAACGAGCTGACCCAAAAGCTGGCGGGCTTATATACAAATCAGGATAACGTTATTGAGATTTCCCGTCGTTTTGGTGATTTATATGTTGAACGTGTTGCGGGTAAATCATTGCGCTTGCGGAGCAAGGGCAATCAAATTGTTATGGATGGATTGTTTGGCTATAGCGAAGATTTTGATTTTTCCGGCGACACGGTAACTGTCAAAGGCCGACGGTATGTTCGCATCGAAGATCGTCAACCTGCTCCGGTAAGCAAGGAATGGCTTCCATTTATTGGTGAGTACGGCTTCGATCATAACGTTCTGTATATCAGCGAAAAATTTGGCAAACTCCATGCGTTGATAGAATGGGGTTTTGAATACCCCCTGATTGATTTGGGTGGCGGCAAGTTTCGGTTCCCTTCTTACGGTTTATATCCGAATGAGGAGCTTGTTTTCGAGCGAAATAACGCCGGTAAGGTCTATAACGCCAGTTTGAGTGGAGTGGACTTTGCGCGAAGATCTGTAGGGGATATAGATGGTGATGTATTTCAAATTAAGCCGGTAAGACCAGTCTCCGTACTAAAGCGCGAGGCGCTGGCGGCGACGCCTCCTCAGGAAACGCGTTTAAAAGGAGAGCAGGATTTTAAAAAAGCTGATCTGGTGGATATTACAAAATACAGTAACACGATAAAACTGGATATTCGATACGCATCTGAGAACAACTTTTTGGGAGTGCCGGTTTATTCATCAGCCAGGGCATTTATGCAGCGCCCTGCAGCGGAAGCCTTGTCCAGAATCAGCAAACGCCTGGAAACACAGGGTTACGGATTGCTGGTACACGATGCTTATCGACCGTGGTATGTCACGAAAATATTCTGGGACGCCACACCGGAACAGTCAAAAATATTTGTAGCAGATCCGTCGCAAGGTTCCCGCCACAATCGCGGGTGTGCAATTGACTTGACGTTATACGATCTGCAAACAGGTAAGCCGATAGAAATGGTTGGTCTGTACGATGAAATGACATCTCGTTCTTATCCACACTACCCTGGTGGCACATCACTTCAACGTTGGCATCGCGAGCTGTTGCACAACGCGATGGAATCCGGTGGCTTCGACGTCTATGAATACGAGTGGTGGCACTTCGATTTCAGAGGGTGGCAAAATTATCGTATATTGACCGATACGTTTGAGTCACTGGAATCTGATCGATAACAAGCTGGTTTAGCCTGGCAGATTTTCCCTGACCGCAATAAGCTGGATCTGGTCAGGCCGCAAAGGGCTGAACTTGTTTCGGTCAAATTAGGCGGTTATGCTTGCCACACCTTGGGCATAGTGATTTTGGCTGTTTTACTAATTTTTAACGCCGAATCAAGATATATACCTAATAAAATAAGTCAAAAATCCCTGACTGTTTGCCTCCGGTATAAACTAATAAAATCCAGTTGCGAGGAGAATAAAAATGGGGAAATTCATAGCAAGATTATTTGGCGTCATACTGATTGCTGCAGTCGTAGCGGCCGCGACGCTTTGGTATGCACGCAGTGAGGTGCAAACCCTTCAGAAACTCCAGTACAAAATTGGTAATCCCGCAGGTGTGGAAACTCTTGAGCCCGTCATGATCGGTGGCGTAGAGCAATGGATTCATGCACGTGGACAAAATCGAGATAACCCGGTGCTGTTGTATATCCATGGCGGCCCCGGTGGGGCAATGATTGGCAGTACTGCCCGTTTCACCTGGGCCTGGGAGGACTATTTTACGGTTGTACAGTGGGATCAGCGACAAGCGGGAAAAAGTTACCAGCCGTATGATCAGTTAGCCGATACCATGAATCTGGAGCAGTTTACCAATGATACCCTGGAAGTCATCGATTACCTGCGCAAAACATACAATAAAGAAAAGATATTTGTACTTGGGCATTCGTGGGGCAGTTATCTGGGTATGCAAGCCGTGAAGCAAAAACCCGAATGGATTCATGCTTATATCGGTCTGGGGCAAGTGGTGTCGGGCTACGATAATGAACGAGCTCTTTTTGAGCACACAATGGAGCAAGCTGAGCGTCTGAATGATACTGAGGCTCTGTCCAGGCTCAAGACGATGGCACCCTATCCAAATGCGGATGACACGACCGAGGACTGGTTAGCCAAAGTTTTTGATGTTCGCGATATCCTTTCCGGACTTACTGGCGAAGTTGGGGAACATCACAAGACTTACGCAGAAACACTTTCATGGTTTGGTAAATCCACATATGTCTCTCCAGAATTATCTCTTGCAGACTTGTATCATTCGATTGCCGGCGACGATACTCTTACAGGGTTTCGCCGAGAGTTTGAACGGTTCAATCTGCCAAAAGAAATTGGCTACGATTTCGATGTGCCAATTTTCTTTTTTACCGGCAAGTATGACTGGCAAACACCGCGCGCAGTTTCCGAACGTTATTTAAATGAGATCAACGCCCCATATAAAGAGCTGGTCTGGTTTAATGAGTCTTCCCATTTTGTCGTTACTGAAGAGCCTGGCAGATTTCTGATGGCGCTTGTTAACAAGGTGTTGCCTTTCGCTACAGAGGGCTATAAAGAAGATGTAGAGGAAACTGCAGAAGCTGTGGAGTAGCAAACGAGGTAATGCTGTTCATATGAAGTGATTCGTATTCCTTGCACAGGTTGAAATCCACCTGCTTGAGAATAATATGCTAAATAAACAATCCACCGGGGAGGTTCTTCCCCGGTGGATTGTTGCAAAATTCAGCAGGGGACAGGCGGTGTGTGGCCCTGTCTAACGGGTTTGTGCACTTAAAGATGACTGCGGGTTCTTTGCTTGCCTGATTGATCATCCCTGATCGGTATCTGGCAACAGACCCTAATTTTTGCAGCTTCCCGGTATCAGGCCCCACACCAGAGAACTGATTTTAAAGGGGGGGGCTGAATTTGGCGTTACTTCAATAACAGCCGCATCTATCAGCGCACCGTCTCCAGTGCTATTGAAACGCCACAAATTGGGTGTGTTGTGAAATGCAGCTTCCAGACAAACGGGTGATGTATCGCCGTGCATCAACAGTACCGGGCCGGGAAATTGTTGAGCTTTATCGGCCAATTGGTTTTTCAGGTCATAATACGGATCACAATTCAGATCACCCGGGTTTGTTGTGCATGGTTTGTTTTCTGAACTTGTACTGGATGGATCGCCGTGCTGTGCAATTATCACTGCAGATGCTTTTTCTTTTTTTGCACGCTCAAAAATTTCTTCCAGCCACAGCTTGTTATAACCGTTGCGTTGCTCAATTTGCCGAATTACCGCTTCCGGATCGTCCTGGTGTATTCCGTATCGACCATTTTTCGAACCAATAACATGCAAACTGCCAAATACAATATTTGAGTCACCACTTGCTACAACCCAGCTTTGATTCTCGGGCTGACCTTGCTGTTGTTTTATGGATAATTGCGGTGCATCAAATTTGCGGTTAAAAAATTCTTTTCGTATGGTTTTCAGTCGTTCCAGCTCGGAAACAGGTGTTTCCAGGGGCGGATAATCACAGTCTGCCCATTCATTATCGCCAGGCGTGTAAAGGACGGGTGATCTGCGCTCGGTTAGCCATTGTTTAAATAGTTTGTCGTTTTCCGGAGTGCAGTCAACAGCTTGCGTTTTGAAGTCGCCAAGATGCAGGATAAAGGGAAAGCCAGCCTCATCCAGCTTTGGATTAATAGCGAGGTTTAACATTCGCTCCTGGGCTTCGTCGTAAGGCATATCACTGATAACAGCAAAGCGTACAGGCGCAGATGATGTGTTTGTCGACCCACGTTCAGAAGGGGAGGATTCTCCTGCGGCATTTGTCAGACAGGCAATCAGACTCAAGCAGAGCAAGCCAATAAATTGGGTAAGTATTTTTTTGTTTTGGGGCATCAATCTTCTCCCGAAGAAGTTTCCACGGTCTGGGAATTGTATAGATGAATGTATACCCTCGGACCTTGAATTTCCTGTCATTCCCGCGAAGGCGGGAATCCAGGCTTTTCAGGGACAGGTGGTTTATGGATCCCCGCCTTCGCGGGGATGACAGGCCCTAATCAAGAGCCATTCTTGTACAGGTAATTTTGTATTCCCTCAGCGGCTTGCCTGCCTTCCCAGATGGCGGTTACCACCAGGTCGGAACCGCGAACCATATCACCCCCGGCAAATATTTTCGGATTCGCGGTCTGAAACGGGAAATCCTGTTGCTCAATCGCGGCCACCCGGCCGCTGTCATCCTGATGAATGCCGAAATCGGCAAACCAGTCTGAAGGGCTGGGCCGAAAACCAAAGGCGACCAACACCGCGTCAGCCGGGATAACCTGCTCACTTCCGGCTACCGTTTCGGGGCGGCGACGGCCACTGGTATCTGGCTCGCCCAGGCGGGTTTCCACCACCTTTACACCCTCTGTACTGCCGTTGCCGACTATTTCCACCGGTTGTCTGTTAAACAGGAATTCCACCCCTTCTTCCTTCGCGTTTTGAACTTCGCGACGAGATCCGGGCATATTTTCTTCGTCGCGACGGTAAACACAGGTGACACTTGCTGCACCCTGGCGGATAGCGGTACGGTTACAATCCATGGCGGTGTCGCCGCCGCCCAGTACGACGACATGTTTGCCCTCCAGGTTCAGCCACGGCGTATCACCGGCTGCCAGGTTGAGGTGTTTTTTTACATTGCCGACCAGGTAGGGCAGGGCGTCCTGGACGCCAGCCAGGTTTTCACCGGGAAAATTGCCCTTCATGGGGGTGTAGGTGCCCATGCCCAGGAATACGGCATCGTACTGCGCCATTAATTCGGCAAAAGCAATGTCACGGCCCACCTCTGTATTCAGACGAAATTCAATACCCATCTCTTCGAAGATTTTACGGCGCCGGGTCATCACTTGCTTTTCCAGTTTGAACTCGGGGATGCCAAATGTGAGCAGCCCGCCGATTTCGGGGTAACGGTCAAAAACAACCGGTTTGATACCGTTACGTACCAGTACATCGGCACAGGCGAGCCCGGCCGGCCCGGCACCGACAATGGCTACTTTTTGGTCCTGCCATTGAACCTTTGACATGTCGGGCTTCCAGCCACGAGCAAAGGCGGTGTCGGTAATGTATTTTTCAACATTGCCAATGGTGACGGCCCCGAAGTCATCATTGAGGGTGCAGGCTCCTTCGCAAAGCCGGTCCTGGGGGCACACTCGGCCGCACACCTCCGGTAAAGAGTTGGTTTGGTGACACAACTCTACGGCTTCGTCGATATTTCCCTCGCTGGCCAGTTTCAGCCAGTTGGGAATATAGTTGTGTACGGGGCACTTCCATTCGCAGTAGGGGTTGCCGCAGGACAGGCAGCGATCCGACTGGTCAGCCACTTCCTGTGGTTCAAACAACTCGTAAATTTCTACGTATTCCGTGCGGCGGGTGCGCAAATCCTTTTTTCCCGGATCTACCCGGCTCACTTCCACAAACTGAAAGTCGTTGCTTTTTCGTATTTGATTCGCCATTGCTATTCCCCCCCTGCCTGATGAATGGCCAGCAGAGTTTTCAG
Organism: Porticoccaceae bacterium; assembly: GCA_050289385.1. GTDB lineage: Bacteria > Pseudomonadota > Gammaproteobacteria > Pseudomonadales > Porticoccaceae > JBNKFQ01. The sequence continues at coordinate 9,724 of JBNKFQ010000328.1, forward strand.
GTTGGCCGCTTTGGGTTTGACCAGCCAGAACCTGGAGCGATAGTCATCGAAATTTTCCAGAATTTCATTGGCGTATTTACTGCCGGTTTCTGTTATGTGTTCACGTATCAACGATTTAAGCAAACTGCGCCAGGCTTGTGTGCCCTCACTGGAAATACGCGAAATATCTACAGAATCCATGTTAATGCGATCCATCATTTGTCGTTCGATATCGAGTACAAAGGCAAAGCCGCCGGTCATGCCTGCACCAAAGTTATAGCCGACTGAACCCAGGGCGACGACGATACCGCCCGTCATATATTCACAACAGTGGTCGCCTGCGCCTTCCACTACTGCCACGGCGCCGGAATTGCGCACAGCAAAGCGTTCACCCGCGTTGCCAGAGGCGTATAACCTGCCTCCGGTAGCGCCATACAGGCAGGTATTGCCCATAATCGGGGCAAGCTGGGAGGAAAAGCGGCTGTTGGCGGGTGGGCGCAACACAATTTTACCGCCAGCCATGCCCTTGCCGACGTAGTCGTTGGCATCACCTTGCAGGCAGATGTTCAGCCCCGGAGAGTTCCAGACACCGAGTGACTGACCGGCAATACCATTGAGTTTGAGACAAAGTGGTTGCGGCAAGCCTTCCGCCCCCCAGCGCCGGGCAATTTCCCCGGAGAGGCGCGCGCCAATTGAACGATCGCTGTTGTTAACATCGAAACTGAATTCTCCACCTTTACCGCTGGATATTGCTTCCAGGGTACGGGCGAGCATCTGTTCTGCCAACTCGCCCTTGTCGTAAGGGTGATTGCGTTCCAACTGGCAGTACTGTGGGCTGGACTTGAGCAATTCGTCGGTATGAACAATGGGCGAAAGGTCCAGGTTTTTTTGTTTGTCTGTGATGCCCGGTAACACTTCCAGCAGATCAACGCGGCCGATCAGTGACTCCAGATTGGGTACCCCTAAAACAGACAGCCACTGCCGGGTTTCTTCGGCAACGCCCAGGAAAAAGTTCATGGCTTTTTCAACGGTGCCTTCGAAGTGATTGTCGCGCAGGTATTGATCCTGGGTGGCAACCCCCGTGGCACAGTTGTTGAGGTGACAGATACGCAAATATTTACAACCCAGTGCAACCATTGGTGCGGTACCAAAGCCAAAACTTTCGGCGCCCAGAATGGCTGCCTTTACCACATCCAGGCCAGTCTTGAGTCCACCGTCGGTCTGTAGTCGCACCTTGTCTCTCAGGTTATTGGCGCAGAGTGTCTGATGGGTTTCGGCAAGACCCAGTTCCCACGGAGAGCCGGCATAGCGAATTGAGGTTAGCGGGCTGGCACCGGTGCCGCCGTCGTGGCCGGAGATCGTGATCAAATCGGCATAGGCTTTTGCAACGCCCGCTGCGATGGTTCCAACGCCGGGGCGGGATACCAGTTTTACCGAGACCAGCGCCTCGGGGTTGACCTGTTTGAGGTCAAAAATCAGCTGTGCGAGATCTTCGATAGAGTAGATATCGTGGTGAGGTGGTGGTGAGATCAATGTGACACCGGGAACCGAGTGACGCAATTCGGCGATCAGTTTGTTCACCTTGTGGCCGGGCAGTTGTCCCCCCTCTCCGGGTTTGGCACCCTGCGCAATTTTTATCTGCAATACTTCCGCGTTGACCAGGTAGTGCGGTGTTACTCCGAAGCGACCGGAAGCGATCTGTTTTATTTTCGATATTTTTTCGGTGCCGAAGCGTGCCGCGTCCTCGCCTCCCTCTCCCGAGTTGGAGCGTCCACCCAGGCGGTTCATGGCAACAGCCAGTGCTTCATGTGCTTCGGGCGACAGTGCCCCCAGTGACATGCCAGCCGAATCAAAACGCTTGATGATAGATACCGGTGGCTCAACCTCGTCCAGGGGGATATGCTTCAGATCATTTTTGATCTGTAGCAAGTCGCGCAGGGCCAGCACCGGGCGGTTGTTTGTCAGGGCGGCATACGGCTGCCAGTTTTCCTGTCCGCCTGCGCTGACGGCGCGTTGCAGAGATTGAACAACCTCGGGGTTAAAGGCGTGTTGTTCCTGGCCGTACACAAATTTATGCAGTCCACCTGGCGCCAACTGGCGGGTTATCTGCCAGGCCTGGCGCGCCAATGGCATCTGATCGCGCTCGATATCGGCAAAGGAGGCGCCCTGAATGCGACTGGCGGCCCCGGTAAAACACTTGTCCACTACCTCGGAGGCCAGTCCGACAATTTCAAACAACTGTGAGCCCCGGTAAGAGGCGAGGGTGGATATGCCCATTTTTGAGATGATTTTGAGCAAGCCCTGGTTTATGCCCTTGCGATAGTGCTTGAAAGCTGTGTCAATGTCGCAATCAAGTTCGTTGCTACAGCTGAGGTCATCGAGAATGTGGTAACTCAGGTAAGGGTATACCAGAGAGGCGCCGACACTGATCAGCATGGCGATCTGATGGGAGTCCCTGGCGTAACCGGTGCTGGCTATCAGGTTTGCATCGCATCTCAACCCCTGTTTTACCAGATGGTGGTGCACGGCACCGACGGCCAGCAGTATATGGATTGGCAATTTGCCGGGCGCGATGTCATGGTCCGATAGTATGCAAATCAATATTCCGTCACGAACCTTTTGCTCGACTTCACGGCACAGTTGATCAATCGCTGCTGACAAACCGGTTTTTTCAGGGTCGTATTGCAGCTTGAATTTATGTGCCTGAAAGCCGGGAAAGTCGTTGTTCTTGAGCACATAGTATTTGCGCGGTGACAATATCGGGCTGTTGAGCTTTATGCGTATGCCATGCTCTGGTGTTTCGGTAAAAATATTTTGCTCACGACCCAACTGGGCGCTGAGCGACATAACGATGGTTTCCCTCAGCGGGTCGATCGGCGGATTGGTGACCTGGGCAAACTGCTGGCGAAAGTAGTCAAACAGATTGCGCTGCTTGCCTGACAATACAGCGACAGGTGTGTCATCACCCATTGATCCGACGGCTTCCTTGCCTTGTTCAGCCAGTGGTCGCATCATCTGATCACGCTCTTCACTGGTGACATTAAACATTTTCATGTAAGAGCGAATCTGGTCGCGGTTTAGGGTGCCCTCCAGCTCCATGGACTCTTTTTCCATGGTGGAGTCGAGTTTGATTACGCCCTCCCGCAACCATTTTTTATAGGGATTGCGTCCCGCGAGCATGCGTTCAACGTCGTCGCGGTGATAGATGCGACCGGTCTCGGTATCCACCGACAGAATATCCCCGGGCCCCAGTTTGCCTTTGGCAACAATATGTTCCGGCCCGGGGTCACAGACGCCGGCTTCCGAGGCGACTACAAGGTGGTTGTCTTCAGTCAGCATCCAGCGCGAGGGCCTGAGACCATTGCGGTCAAGTGTGCAGACCGCGTAGCGACCATCGGTGAGCACCAGTCCGGCGGGACCATCCCAGGGTTCGATATGGGAGGAGGTGTATTCATAAAAAGCGCGAACATTGGGGTCGCGGTCTTCAACGTTGTGCCAGGCGGGTGGCACCAGCATGCGCACGGCCTTGTGAATATCGGTGCCGCCCGCCACCAATAGCTCAAACATATTGTCCAGACTGAAAGAGTCGGAACCACTGGCGCTTATCAACTCGCCACATTCGTCGAGATCGGGCAACAGCGGGGATTCGAATTTGCTTCGTCGCGCTTGCGCCCAACTGCGATTGCCGGCGATGGTGTTGATCTCGCCATTGTGGGCCAGCATGCGGAAGGGTTGTGCCAGGGACCAGCGCGGCAGGGTATTGGTAGAGAAGCGCTGATGGAAAACACAAATACCGCTTTCCATCCGTTCGTCTGCCAGGTCCAGATAAAAACGGGGCAAGTCGACCGGCATCATCAGACCCTTGTAGCCCAGTACACCGCTGGCAAGGCTGACCACATGAAAATCGGGGTCGTCTCGCAGGCGTTGCTCGGCTTTGCGCCGTCCAATAAGCAGGCGAGCTTCAAAACTGGTTTTATCCAGCTCGTCGGTGGCGACGAAGATCTGTTCCAGAGTGGGCAGGCAATTGCGGGCAATATCACCAAGGCAGCTACTGTCGACAGGCACATGGCGCCAGCCGATAACCTGCAGGCCCCGGGCTTTGAGTTCTTCGGTCAGTATTTGTTTGGCAGTGGCGCCGCGGTCGGGGTGTGGGCCCGTGTCTGGGCTCAACATGACGGTGCCAACGGCATACACTTCGGGCAGCTCGGTAGAGAAGTGGCTGCGGGCAATACTGCGCAGAAAGCTGTCGGGCTTCTTCATCAACAGACCGCAACCATCACCGGTCTTGCCGTCTGCGGCAACGCCGCCGCGGTGGGTCATGCAAGTCAACGCCTGAATAGCGTTCTGAATCAGTTGATGACTGGGCTTGCCACGCAAATGTGAGATCAGCCCGAAACCACAACTGTCCTGAAACTCATCAAGTCTGTAAAGGGGGTTAGACACTTTGCACCTGCTTTTAACTAATCGCCAAATACCACACACCTCGAGACAATGGTTGCAATAACCGTCAGGCTCGGGCGCGCTGTTGATTTACCACACCGCAAACGTCTGCTTCGGCACCTGTGGAGGACCGATCTTTCAGGCATATATTTACAGGTGTTCTTTTAGCGGTACAGTTATCGGTGCTCTTCGTCACCTTGGCTGAACTGTAACACTTGTTACCATTTGTAACAAAGTTTTTAGATCTGTTCAGGTTTGCTTTTCATTGCTGTTGTGCCTGCAAATGGCCCAATTGGTGCCTGCTTTAGACAATTGAAGGGTAATTCCACCAGGTCGGTGTACTCGAATTGTCGCAGCTTCATTGTTTGCCCCAACCCGCAGTATGCAGAAGTCGTGATGGGTGCAGAAATGGTCAAGGGTTACTGGTTCTGAACACGGCCGGAAGACGGGGCGATGCCTGCCACAGCTGAAACAGACAGCTCCTTTCCACGTCGAACAATTTTCAGTTTTATGGTATCGCCCGGTAGCACTTTTGCTACCAATACGCGCCCATAATCTGTGTCAACCACACGGTGGTTGTCGATATGGGTAATGATATCGCCGGGAATCAGTCCGGCCTCCTGTGCCGGACTGTTGTTATAGATTTTTTCCACCAACAGTCCGGCAACAGACCCCAGGCCCATCTGCTGGGCCTGTTTTTCACTGATTTGTGCGGCGCGCATAATGCCAAGCCAGCCACGAATTACCTGACCATGCTCAACAATATCCTGTAATACCTTGATTGCGGTGTCGGCCGGAATGGCGAAGCTGATTCCGGTTGCCATGCCCGAGGTGGTTTCGTCCAGCACAAAGGTGTTGATGCCGAGCAGGTTGCCGTAGGCGTCTACCAGCGCACCGCCGGAATTTCCGGGATTGATGGCGGCATCGGTTTGCAGGTAACTCTCGTAGGCGCTCATGTTAAAACCATAGCGCTGGGTTGCACTGATGATGCCCTGGGTGACTGTTTGCCCCACGCCATGCGGGTTGCCAATTGCCAGCACTACATCGCCGACCTGGGCATGCATCGAATCTCCTACATTGATGGGTGACAGATTGTCGAGGTCAATTTTTAACACGGTCAGATCCGTATCCGGGTCTGAGCCTGCTATTCGGGCGCTTGCCTGACGGCCGTCCTGCAGTTGCACTTCTATCTGTTCGGCGCCCTCCACCACATGCAAATTAGTCAGGATAAACCCCTCAGTCGTTATAATGACGCCTGAGCCCAGGCCATATTGTGGTCTGGTCCGGGGACTGCTGTTAAAAAAGCGGCGAAAGAAAGGGTCGTCCAGCAATGGGTGGCGGCGGCGTTTTACGACTTTGCGGGTATAGATATTTACTACGGATGGCGCTGCCCGGTTTACTGCATCGGCATAGGAAGCGAGCCCGCTCCATTCGCCCGGCGCACCAGGTGTGAGCGTCTCCATTTGCATATCATCCTGATGCCTGTGCGGGGTAATGGAATCCGGAAACAGCAACAGCACGGCTACCGCGGCGACTACACCGGCCAAAACTGGCCAGCCCGTAAAGCGTAACAGACGCGCAATAGTCACAATGGGGTTCCTGTAATGGCAGTTGATGTTGATGGTGGCATAGCAGCAGTATTATGGCACAAGTGGGTCGAGGCTTTTAGGCGTTGGAGGTCGGAAGTTCGATGTTGGACGTTCGATGAAAAAGACTCGGGCCATTGCTGCACCCGGCTTTTTGGAACGGGTTGCAAGCGCCACAGGCACGGGGCGTAGCCCGGGCAGGTCTCATCAACATCGAACATCGAACATCGAACATCGAACATCGAACATCGAACATCGAACATCGAACATCGAACATCGAACATCGAACATCGAACCGAGCTCAAACTGCCTTCAGAGGTGTCTCCTGGTTATCATCGTCATTCTCGGGGTCGTTCGAAACATCGTGCCCGGGGTGGGCTTCGGCACCGTACTCGTCTTTCAGGCCATAAGTTTCGCTCAATACACCTTCGGGCGATTTCGGTGCATAGTCTTTTGGCGGTTCCGGCAGATTTTCTGAGAACATGTCATCACTTGTATCGTGACCCGTGCCGGCAAGTTTGCCTGTGCCGGCGTTAATCAACTGACGGCTGATATCCGGGTTGGCGAGATGCAGTGCGCTTGCTGCGAGATGCTCGTGCACAGCTCGATAGCTCTGTGTCATATTGTTTACCAGACCCGATGTTTTAATGAAGTGCTCGGTAACTTCCTGTTGGTAGGATTTGAGTTCATCTTGCGCGCGTTGCAGTTTGGCTTCCAGCTCCCGGCGCTGTTTTTGCTGTGGATGCGACAGGCGCACCAGCGCGCCCCCGACAAGGCCACCAATAACCAGACAAACCAAAGCGGTAATAACAACCGATATACTCAAGCGATGTTCTCCTGACACGTGTCCATTTGTATGGAGAAATTCTGGGGTATCGTCGTACTTGAATCAATGTTTTTTTTGCCAGCATAATGCGCGCCTTATCAACATTGGACTCTATGCTGCATGTCTGGTTTGTCTCGAGACTCGAAAATTACCTTGCTTGATGGCGCTGCGGGAACGATTGAAGTGGTGCTGCATCAACCCACTGATGCTCTGCCTGCTCAGGGTGGAGCCGTCGCAGTTGTATGTCATCCACACCCGCTGCATCAGGGTACGATGGACAACAAGGTGGTGACCACCCTGGCACGCAGTTACCGCGATCTTGGTATTCCAGTTGCGCGTTTCAACTTTAGAGGTGTTGGTGCCAGCGAAGGTGAACATGACAATGCTGTGGGTGAGGTGGATGACCTGATCACGGTGGTGGATTGGCTGCGACAGCGGTATGCCGCATCGAGTGTGCTGTTGTCCGGCTTTTCCTTTGGGTCTGCGGTGGCGGCAGCGGGCAGTTTCAGAGTGCCGGATGTTGGTCATTTGGTATTGGTGGCGCCGCCGGTGGACCGCTATGACTATGACCGCGACGGCAGATTTGATTGTCCGGCGTGCGTGATTATGGGGGGTCGGGACGAGTTAGTGGATGCCGATGCTGTATACCGGTGGGTTGACCAGTTGCGGTCACCGGTTGCGTTGGTGCGAATGCCGGACGCCACGCATTTTTTTCATGGCCACATGGTTGCCATGCGCACTGAACTCACGGCAAAACTTTCTGACCTGCAGACAACCGCATGAATGCAACGCCCCTGCAACGCTATCGCAAAGACCTGGAGCAGGAAGGCTTTGTCCGCGATCCGTCTCAGGAGCGTGCAGTCGAGTATTTGCAGGATCTCTACGATCGTTTGGTAATGGGTTGGCGGGCCAGGCAGGAACGCAATGCCTTGTCGAAAATGTTGGCAGTGCTGGATCGGAAGTCCACTGAAATACAAGTGCAAAAAGGCTTGTATTTTTGGGGTGGTGTAGGTCGCGGCAAAACCTGGTTGATGGACAACTTTTTTGAAAGCCTGCCATTCGACGACAAAATGAGGGTGCATTTCCATCGTTTTATGCGTGGGGTTCACCTCGAATTGAAGCAACTGGGTGGTGTGAAAAATCCGCTGGAAAAGGTGGCCGATACTATTGCGGCGCAAACGCGTGTGCTTTGCTTTGACGAGTTCTTTGTTGCGGACATTACGGACGCCATGATTCTCGGCACTTTGCTGGAACAGTTGTTTCGGCGTGGTGTGGTGCTGGTGGCTACATCCAACATTGAGCCGAATGGCTTGTATGAAAACGGCTTGCAACGACAGCGGTTTTTACCGGCGATTGATTTGCTCAACCGACACACCCGGGTTGTCAATGTGGATGGCGGGGTGGATTATCGGTTGCGGACGTTGACCCGTGCCGAGATTTATCACTCACCGCTGGATGATGCAGCCGAGCTGGCGTTGAAACAGGCATTTGACGGTCTGGCGCCGGCGGTAGAGGAGGTAACAGAGGGGGCGATGCTGGAGGTCGAAGGGCGCAAAATTGCTACTCGTTACGTTGCCGAGGATGTGGTCTGGTTTGATTTTTCGGCGATATGTGATGGCCCGCGCAGTCAAAATGATTACATAGAGCTGGCACGGGAGTTTCATGCGGTTCTGGTTGGTCAGGTGCCCCGGTTGGGAAAAAACCTTGACGACCAGGCGCGACGCTTTGTGAACATGGTGGATGAGTTCTACGATCGCGGCGTCAAGTTGATTCTGGCGGCTGAAGTACCTCTGGAAGAACTTTACTCTGGCGGCAACCTGTCATTTGAATTCAGGCGCACGATATCGCGGTTGCTGGAGATGCAGTCCCACGAGTATCTGGCGCGTGCTCACAGGCCGTAGGCACCGGTCGCACGTCGCACGTCTGTCGTCGCACGCCAAAGATTCGCGCCATCGCTGCGCTCGGCAGAATGTGTGAGTGCATGGGAAGCACGGGTGGGGGATCGTTGGTGATTCTGAATTTGACATTTCTTTTGGTGTGCGACGACAAACGTGCGATCTGAGGCCCAAAACAGCGCTTGAAAAGTTACAGTCCCTCCGGTAGTATTCGCGCTCTTTTTTGGGAAGCCCCCAATAGTTCTCAGGCAGGAAAAGATGAAGACATATAGTGCCAAAGCCGAATCTGTGTTGCGCGACTGGTATATAGTCGATGCGGCCGACAAAACTCTGGGCCGTTTGGCAGCAGAGATTGCAACTCGCCTGCGCGGCAAACACAAGCCCGAATACACGCCCCATGTGGACACCGGTGACTACATTGTGGTTGTTAACGCCGAAAAAGTGCGTGTTACCGGTAACAAGGCGAAAGACAAGATTTATCACAGCCACACAGGTTACCCGGGTGGCTTGAAGTCAATCAGCTTTGAAAAGCTGATTGAAAAGGCGCCAGAGCGTACTATCCAGAGTGCAGTGAAAGGTATGCTGCCGAAGGGCCCGCTTGGTCGCGCCATGTTCAAAAAATTGAAAATTTATGCCGGCAGTGAACATCCACATGCCGCCCAGCAACCGCAAGAACTGAATATCTGACGGACCCGCGATTATGGCAGACACTCAATACTACGGTACCGGCCGCCGCAAGACTTCTTCCGCCCGTGTGTTTCTAACAGGTGGCAGTGGCAGCATCACCATTAACAGTCGCCCGATAGAAGACTACTTCGGGCGTGAAGTGGCGCGCATGATCGTGCGTCAACCACTGGAGACAGTTGAGTTGGTCGACAAGTTTGATCTTAACGTTACTGTTAAGGGTGGCGGCAGTTTCGGTCAGGCGGGGGCTATTCGCCACGGCTTGGCTCGCGCACTCTTGCAGTATGACGAAAACTTGCGCCAGCCGTTGCGTGCTGCGGGCTTTCTGACTCGTGATGCGCGTGAAGTGGAGCGCAAGAAAATCGGTCTGCACAAGGCTCGCAAGCGCCCACAATTTTCTAAACGATGAGTTCGAAGCATTAAGCACTTTGTGGCAGCCTTGTATTGCGCCTTGCGAGAAAAGTGCGCAAAAAGTATACAGCTCGATAAATGCCCGGATATGGTCCGGGCATTTTTTTTGATAATTTTTTATCGAAAAAACAGTTGTTTAACCCTGATTCAGGAGTGGTCTCTCTTGTCAAAAATGGCGGTTTTCTTTACCATTGCCCGCTATTTTGCGGATCCCTCCCGAGAAGAACAACTTTATGTACCTGGATGACTTTCATAACAAGGGGATAACGTCATGACTGATGACGGTGTCAATCACGGCCGCCGCCGTTTTTTGACTGGTATGAGCTGTGCAGTTGGTGGTGTTGGCGCTATTGGTGCCGCGGTGCCTTTTGTCGGCTCCTGGAATCCTAGCGCCAAAGCCAAAGCGGCGGGTGCACCGGTAAAAGCCAATATTGGCAAGCTGGAGCCAGGCGCGATGACAACCATTGAGTGGCGAGGCATGCCGGTGTACGTAGTGCGGCGCACCAAAGAGTCACTCGCGGCCCTTGCAACCATTGAGGATCGTTTGCGCGACCCGAGCTCTGAGGAGTCAAAGCAGCCCAGCTATGTTGACCCGCACAATCGCGCCAGCAATCCTGAATTTCTGGTATTGATTGGCTTGTGTACCCATTTGGGGTGCGCACCAATGTTCAAGCCGGAAGTCGGGGCTACCGATTTTGGCGAAAGCGACTGGCAGGGCGGTTTCTTTTGCCCGTGTCACGGTTCCAAGTTCGATCTTGCCGGCCGGGTGCTGAAAGGTGTGCCAGCGCCATACAACCTCGAAGTGCCGCCCTACAAATTTGAAAGTGACAATGTATTGGTTATTGGCGTAGACCAGGAGGCTGCATCATGAGCAAGCTGGCCGCATTTGGAAACTGGATTGACTCGCGCATGCCAATGCTGCAGGTCGAGTGGAACAAGCATATGGCGCAGTACTATGCGCCCAAGAACTTTAACTTCTGGTATTTCTTTGGTGTGCTGTCTTTGCTGGTGCTGGTTAACCAACTGGTTAGTGGCATCTGGCTGGCGATGTTTTATGAGCCAACTGCAGATGGTGCCTTTGCGTCTGTTGAATACATTATGCGCGATGTACCTTACGGTGACATCATTCGTTATATGCATTCCACTGGCGCTTCACTGTTTTTCGTGGTGGTATACCTGCATATGTTCCGCGGTCTGCTTTATGGCTCGTATAAAGCCCCGCGCGAACTGGTGTGGATTTTTGGTATGGCCATTTATCTGGCGCTGATGGCCGAAGCCTTCATGGGTTATGTGTTGCCCTGGGGGCAGATGTCTTATTGGGGTGCCCAGGTGATTGTGTCGTTGTTTGGCGCCATACCGGCGGTTGGCGATGATATCGTGCAGTGGATTCGCGGTGATTACCTGATATCGGGCGCTACCCTTAACCGCTTCTTTGCCCTGCATGTGGTGGCCTTGCCTATCGTATTGCTCGGTCTGGTCGTTATGCATATTTTGGCGTTGCACGAGGTGGGTTCCAACAATCCCGATGGCGTCGAAATCAAAAAGAACAAGGACGAGAGCGGCAGGCCGCTGGATGGTATTCCCTTCCACCCCTATTTCACCGTACACGATCTGGTGCCAGTGGTCGTCTTCCTGTTTGTGTTCTGCTTTATTATATTTTTTATGCCGGAGGTGGGCGGTTACTTTCTTGAACACGCCAACTTCGAAGAGGCCAATCCGCTGAAGACGCCGCCGCATATTGCCCCAGTCTGGTACTTTACGCCGTTCTATTCGATGTTGCGGGCCGTGCCTGACAAATTGATGGGCTTTATGACTATGGGTGCAGGTGTTGCGATATTGTTTGTATTGCCCTGGCTGGACAGGAGCCCGGTGAAATCCATCCGTTATAAAGGCACGTTTAGCCGCGTAGCTGTCGTAGTGCTGGCAGCTGCCTTTGTGATTCTGGGAGTGCTGGGAATGAAAGCGCCAAATCCTGAGCGTAATTTGCTGGCGCAGATTTGCACGATAATATACTTTGCCTACTTTATTGGTATGCCTTTCTGGACCAGTCGTGAACAGGTCAGGACTGAACCTGCTCGAATAACAATGAACGGCGGCCTCGGATTTTTGAAGTCGCTGGGTGTATGGCTGGTTGTTGCCCTCCTGATTGCGCTGCCATTGGCAGCCGTTGGTGCCGAGAGTGAAAAGGCGTGCGGGACTATTGATTGTGACCCGTTTGTGAATCCCGAAGTGGCCCGTCTGGAAGCCGAAGGTGCCGATGTGGGAAAGGCCCAATTGCGGCGCATTAATCAGGAATCGCGTCAGCGCGGAGCGCGGTTGTTTGTCAATTACTGCATGGGTTGTCATTCAGCCAAATATTCCCGTTATGAGCGTGTGGCAGACGATTTGGGTATGCCCCATCATCTGGTGATGGAAAACCTGGTGTTTGGTGATAAAAAAATTGGTGATCTGATGGATATTTCCATGTCACCGGACAAAGCCAAAAAATGGTTTGGCGCAACTCCGCCTGATCTTTCTCTGGTTGCACGAGCGCGGTCACCTGAGTGGCTCTATACGTACCTGCGCAACTTTTATGCTGATCCGAGCCGTCCTCTGGGCGTGAACAACAAGGTGTTCAAGGACGTTGGCATGCCCCATGTTCTGCTGGAGCTGCAGGGTATGCAGGAGTGTGCGCCGGGCCCTGTTTATGCCAGTAATGGCGGGGTTAAGGAAGATCCTCTGACCGGCAAGCCCCTGCTTGAAGATCCCTGTGGCGACTTCAATATAGTACAGAAGGGCAGTATGGCCCCCGATGTTTTTGATCGCGCCATGTACGATCTGGTTAACTTCCTGGATTACGTTTCCGAGCCGATGGCAGAAGAGCGCAAGCAAACGGGTGTGTTCGTGTTATTCTTTATCGCCTTTTTGTTTGTCTGGGTGTGGTTGTTGAATCGTGAATACTGGAAAGACATTCATTGATAGTTCCAGGTGGTCTGAGCGGCCTGGTAATACATTAAAAAACCGAGGTTTCCCATGGGGGTTGTAGCAAAACGGTCATCAATGACTTTCTTTTCCGATCCTGAAAGCCATTACTGTCATCGCGTGCGTATTGTACTGGCAGAAAAGGGTGTTACTGTCGATATAGAAAATGTCGATCCGGATAACCCGCCTGAAGATCTGGCGGAGGTCAATCCATACAGTAGCGTGCCCACACTGGTAGATCGTGATCTGGCTCTGTATGAATCAAAAGTGATGATGGAATATCTGGATGAGCGTTTCCCTCACCCGCCATTGTTACCCGTATATCCGGTTGCTCGTGCATTAAGCCGTCAATTCATGCACCGCATTGAGAAAGACTGGTGCAGTCTGGTGGACTTGATAACGTCCAGGGGCGATACCAAAGAGGCTGATGCAGCACGCAAGCAGTTGCGCGATGAACTGGTGTCAATTGCGCCGATTTTTGGTGAAAACCCCTACTTTATGAATGAAGAGTTTTCTTTGGTGGATTGTTGTCTGGCGCCGATTCTCTGGCGTCTGCAATATCTCGGCGTCAAATTACCCAATAATCGCCAGACGAAGCCCTTGATGGAGTACATCCAGCGCATTTTTGAGCGCCCTTCAATTATTGAAAGCCTGTCCGAGGCTGAGCGGGAAATGCAGGGGTAAAACTGCTACAGGCCTCTGTTGATGTCAAAAGGTCTATACTGGCATCTCACGAGATTCAGGCTTCTGCCAAGTGGCAGTGGTTAAAAAGTAAGCGAAAATCAGCGCCGGTTTCACGCACTTTGGTACGATTAGTGGTTCAATTTGGCAAGAATATGCGTAAAAATGGTTCTGTTTCCAGCTACCCGCAGTAGAGTTATGCCGAAATGGTCTCTGTAGACAATTGTCCCCGGATATTGCTGTTATGTTGATGACGTCCAACAGACCCCACATGATCAGGGCGCTTTATGACTGGATTGTGGAAAATGAGTGCACGCCCTATATTGCTGTTGATGCTTACTGTGAGGGTGTGGAAGTACCCCAGCAGTATGTAAACGATGGTCAGATTGTCCTGAATCTGGCGCCCCGTGCGATTACCGCGTTGCATCTCGGCAATGATGAAATCAGTTTTAATACGCGTTTCGGTGGTATGCCCACTGATATTCGGTTGCCGGTTACAGCCGTACTGGGTATTTACGCACGGGAAAATGGTCAGGGTATGATGTTTCCTCCTGAAAAACCGGTGGATCCACCACCTGTTTCTCCTTCAGGAAATGGCGAAGGTAGTTCCTTGCAGGGACTTTCTGGCAAATCTGCATCGGCTGGCAAGCCCAACCTTCGAGTAGTGAAATAATCGAATTTCAATTTTATGTTTCGCCCGCAATGGCAGACAGTCAAGAGCATTTAATGAGGAATTTCAGATGAGCGACCCGGTGGTTATTGTTGGTATGGCTCGTACTCCAATGGGTGGATTTCAGGGTGACTTTGCGTCTGTGTCTGCACCTGAGCTGGGTTCCGTGGCAATTCAAGCTGCGGTTGAGCGTGGTGGCTTGCAAGCCAGCGACATTGATGAAGTGCTGATGGGTTGCGTGTTACCAGCGGGTGTTGGTCAGGCCCCCGCACGACAAGCGGCACTGGGCGCCGGGTTGCCTGATCATGTGCCTTGCACCACTGTGAACAAGGTCTGCGGTTCTGGCATGAAGACTGTCATGATGGCACAGGCTCAAATAGAAACCGGTATGGCTGACATTGTCGTGGCTGGAGGTATGGAAAGCATGACAAATGCACCTTACCTGTTGCCCAGAGCCCGTGGTGGCTATCGCCTCGGCCACGGTGAAATTCTTGATCACATGTTTTTGGACGGATTACAAGACGCGTATCAGGGCGGGCTGATGGGTGCCTTTGGTGAAAATTGTGCGGACAAATACAATTTTACCCGTGAGCAGCAGGATGCCTTCGCCATTGAGTCTTTGCGGCGGGCCAATACGGCGATTGAAGAAGGAAAATTTGCCAGTGAAATAGCCCCGGTAACGGTCAAAACTCGCAAGGGTGAGATCTCGGTTACGATTGATGAGCAACCGGGCAAGGCACGACCCGACAAAATTCCGACTTTGAAACCGGCCTTCAAGAAGGATGGCACGATTACACCCGCCAACGCCAGTTCCATTTCGGACGGGGCGGCAGCATTGGTACTGATGCGCCAGAGCGAGGCCGACAAGCGTGGCCTGAAGCCATTGGCTGTTATTCGTGGCAGCAGTCAGCACGCCGCTGCACCGGAGTGGTTTACCACTGCACCTGTGGGTGCTCTTGAAAAATTACTTGAACGTGTTGGCTGGTCTGCCGAAGAGGTTGATCTGTACGAGGTTAATGAAGCGTTTGCCGTAGTTACCATGGCAGCCATGCACGAGTTGGGAATTCCCCACGAGAAGGTGAATGTGCATGGCGGTGCTACCGCTTTGGGTCATCCGCTGGGAACCAGTGGTGCGCGAATTATTGTTACCTTGCTGGCTGCATTGCAAACCTATGGCAAGAATAAAGGTGTGGCAACCCTCTGTATCGGTGGTGGTGAGGCGACTGCAATTGCGGTGGAACTGGTTTAAGTATATAGCCAGCAATTTTGTAGGGCGGAAAAGCGAAGCGCCTTCCGCCGAATGAAAGGCTATCGATAGCACAATGCCAGATGCCGATGACGCCGATGATGCCAGTGTTACCCGATCGGTGATTGTGGAGTGGTTGTGCAACAAAAAATAACGTGAGTCAGGGCATGGAGTCTTCCTTGTGGCGGAAGGCGCTTCGCTTTTCCGCCCTACGTCTTTAAATCAACATATTTCCTCGAATATATCACGTAAAATTTTAATGTTTTTTTCCATGTCTGCCATGGCGATGCCTGCGTAACCCAAATATAGCCCTCGCTTTTTTCTGTTGGTTGAGTAGTAACGACCAAGTGTTGTAATGTTTAATCCTCGATTTTGTGCTTCCTGCAAAAGTTTGGCTTCGTCTACAGGTTTGGTGAAAAAACAGGCGAGCTGCATGCCAGCTGAGGTGGCGGTAACCGATAGCCATTCTTTAAGGTATTGATTGCAAAGATTGACAAACAACGCCTGTTTTTCACCATACAATTTACGCATTCTCCTGATGTGTGATACAAAATATCCATCGTTGATAAATTTCGCCATGGCTGCTTGTAATAACAGGGGAGCATCTTGCCCTGTCTTGCGCAAGGCATTGGCAAAAGCAGTGGACAGGTTCGACGGTACAACCAGATACCCCAGACGCAAACCGGGGAAAATAACCTTTGAAAAAGTTCCCATGTAGATAACACGCTGGTGTGTATCAAGTCCCTGTAAGCAGGATATTGGTCGATCACCATAGCGGAATTCACTGTCGTAATCGTCTTCAATAACATAGGCATTGTGAGTATTGGCCCAGTTCAGCAGGTCAAGACGGCGCGGCAGGCTCATGGTGATACCCAGGGGAAACTGATAAGACGGTGTGGTATAGATAACCTTTATTTTTGTCTTTCTTTTATTTACCGCGTGTTCCATTTGCTTAATTTGAAGACCTTCTTTATCCAGCGGAACAGGCAGGATTTTTGCGCTGGCCGCGAGAAAACCGCCCTTTGCTCCCGGATACCCGGGTTCTTCCATCGCAATTACTTCATTGGGGTCAACCAGCATGCGCGCCACCAGATCAAGTCCGGCCTGGCTGCCATTTACCACGATGATCTGATCGCTGGAGCATTGCAGTCCTCGCGATATTTGCAGATAGTCACGAAGTGCATTTTTGAGTTCCGATAATCCTCCCTGATCCTGATATCCCAAAAGTTGGGGCACTGGCTGATGAGTCTGTTTTTGCAGGCACTGGTGCCATTGTTGATAGGGGAACGCTGTTAAATCCGGCAGTCCCGGTGTAAATGCCGGGTTGGGTATGCGAGAGACTTTGCGCGTCGCTTGCGCCAGCTCTTTTCCTCTGACCGACAGGCTGCTTGCTCGAGTGTTTTGGGGGCTGACCGTGTTCTTCGGAGTGGTAAAAAAATGGTGGTCCGGCAGTTGGGTAGAGACGTAATAACCACTTCCCCGGCGTGCCTGAATATAACCTTCGGCTTGCAGCATATCGTAGGCTGTGTTTACGGTGTTCCGCGAAATGTTCATCTGTTGGCCCAGTTCGCGCGTCGCTGGCAAACGTTGGCCAGGCGTCAGAATGCCTTTTGCTATGGCCAGCCTCAGAGTTTCAAATACCTGCCGGTATAGTGGCCCGCACATGTTTGGTGGAATAGTCAAATTCATGGTCTTGGCTACAATAAAATTGGTACTAATAATATATATTAAAGTGGATCTTTAATGGAACCAATATTAACGGCAGACTTAGACTGTATTTAACTGTTAAGACTCCAGGATAGATTGTGTATATACCCAGGCATTTTGCAGTAACTGACAAAAGTGAAATCTATGCCTTTGTTGAGGCAAATACGTTCGGCCAGCTGATTTCAAATGTTGGTGGCAGGCTGTTTTCCACTCATATGCCATTTTTGCTTTCGGAAGACAGAGCAAAAATAATTGGGCATATGTCCGTACGAAATCCGCAGCACTCTGATTTGGATGGTCAAGAAGTTCTTGTCACTTTGCAGGGGCCCCACGACTATATTTCACCTTCCTGGTATGCAGCTTCTGGTGTGCCAACCTGGAACTATCAGGCAGTGCATATTTATGGCCGAGGCAGAGTGTTTACATCCCCCGAAAAACTCAAGGCGGTGGTAGATGCACTCACCGGTAAATATGAGTCAGCCTTTCCCCGGCCATGGAACCCGGATTATAAGGCTTCTATGCTGAGTGCCATAGTTGGCGTAGAAATTACGATTGTTGAATTCCAGTGCAAGTATAAACTCAGCCAAAACCGTTCAGCTCAAGATCGTTCACGAGTGGTGGCTCGGTTAAAAGCAACGGGTTCACATGAATTGGCATCGAGCATGGTGCGTAATGAGTCATAACGATCACATTCAAAAATCACTCCACATCGTTGCGCTGGAGTTCGTTGCGATAAGCGCCAGTCGGCCCTTTGTTTGGAATTGAATCATTGAGGAGATACCGTGCCAAGACTTGCAATAACAGATGAAGATATTTCAAGTTGCTTCGATGTAATGGTTGAGCTTCGTCCGCACTTGAAACGAGAGGACTTCCTTCAAACAGTTAGATCAATGGAAGAAGAAGGCTACAAACTCGCACTCATCCAGGATCATGATGCGGTGGTAGCTGTGTCCGGGTATCGTATTTACACAAATCTATTCATGGGTAAGCACCTCTATATTGACGATCTGGTTACGCTGGGCAGTGTCAGGTCCAGGGGTTATGGAGAAAAGATGATTAATTGGCTGCGTAATGAGGCAGTAGAGGCAGGTTGTAATTATTTTCATCTGGATTCTGGTACTCACAGAGGCCGAGCACATAAATTTTACTTCGAGCAAGGTTTTACTATCGCAAGTTACCACTTTAGTGAAAGGTTAAAAGCCTCATAACAACCACATAAAAAATCATTTATCTTCATTTCGCACATCGCACGCTAAAAGCAGTTTTTGTCTGAGCGATAAACTGCCGGAAATTGCCTGTGAAAGCGTGCGACGTATGGCGTGCGACGTGCGACCTCCTTCAATCAATATACTCAAACGCCTTGACTACTCGTATAACGCCGCTGGTGGTGCTCGCAATGGTTGCCGCTTTCTGGCCCTGCCGGCGGTCGACTATTCCCATTAAATACACCACTTTGTTTTCGGTGACGATCTTGATGTCTGAGCTATCAAAATCTTTTTCGGCAATAAATTTTGCGCGTACCTTGGTTTTCAGCCACAGATCCGTGGTTCGCGCCAGGGCAGTGGATCTCGGTTGTACCAGAATTTCGTTGTGAACCTGCCGCACCCCTCGAAAATTGCGCGCAGTATCACCGGCCAGACCACGCAGTTCCTGTGTGTTTACCTCGCCGGTGAGCAAGACCACTCCGTTATAGGCATAAATGTTGATGTGAGCCTTTTCGAGTCGTGGATCAGCTTTTTTGATATTCACGCCCACGTACGTTTCGATCTGCCAGTCGTTCAGGTCTGTGCCCAGTGGTGTTTCGCTTGGGTCGGGTTGAATGGGTTTGTCTGTCATTGAGTGAATAATGCGAGTGCAACCACTGGCAAACAACATCATCATGCAAAGCAGACCGATGTTAAACAGGCGCAACATTAATCGAGTCCTCCAAAAAGTTGTTGATCAATAAGATCACAAACAGCAAAAAGGCCTAGCAATTGTACTTCCTGGATGCGGTGAGGGTCATTGAGTGGAGCGTGGATATCCAGGTCCTCATCGCGTAACAGTGCTCGCAGATTTTCGTCACCTTCTGCCGTGAAGGCGATGACTCCCATGGTTCTGTTATGGGCAGTGTGAATAGCCTGAGCCAGATTGGCGGCGTCTTCTCCGGTACTGAATACTACCAGCAGGTCTTCTGATTCACCAAGAGTGCGGACCTGACGGCTGAAAATTTCACTGAAACTGTAGTGGTTGGCGATACCGGTAACAAGACCAGCGTCATTGTGCAGGGACAACGCTGGAAAACCGGGGCGCTCCAACTGGTATTGATGGGCCAGGTTTTGACAAAAAATACTGGCCATGGCAGCGCTGGCGCCATTGCCGCAACACAGTAACTTGCGCCCGTCCAGCAAGCGGGCGACGGCGAGTTGGCTGGCGGCTACCAATTGTGGTGCCAACACCTCGCCGGTGTTCATTTTGGCTTCGATACTTTGATGAAAAAGCTCGATAATTCGTTGTTCCATACGGACGTCGTCTCAGCTTGCCGTTGCTTTACGGTCCAGGCTTTCGTGGTGCAGGTTCTACGTTGTGTAAGCGTTGCGAAACCATTCTACGCGATACTGGTAATTGTTGTCGGGGGAAATGCATATTACATCAAAACGACACGCAACCTTGTCCATTAACTTTTTTGTTTGCAGGTAGCCCAGCGCGGCCTTGATGGTGCGTTGTTGCTTGCGCCGATCGACACTTTCGGCAGCGCCACCGAAGTCATCTCGACTGCGACAACGCACTTCGACAAAAACGAGCGTTTGATTGTCGCGAGCGATAATATCAATTTCGCCGCGCCGGGTACTGTAGTTTGTGGTTTGTATGTGCAGGCCGTTTTTTTTCAGGTAGTCGCGGGCCATGCGTTCAGCGTCGATACCGGTCAGGGTGGTGCCGGGTTGTTGGGATCGCCACATAGTCAGGGCCCGGGATTGCGGCTGGCTGGCTTTACCTTGCCGTTGCGGAATACAGCCCAGGGCTGTTCACGAAGAATGCGCCCATTGTCGAGCCTCAGCGTACCAGTGCTGCCAAATAACCGGGTTTCGGGCAAAACTTTCATTTGCAGGACACTCTGGTGAATCTGGTAGGCGTCAATTCCGAGTGCAAACAATTGCTGATAGGTAGGGTGTAAACCGGACTCGGGCGTTGTCGTTCCAAGTGTGGCACCGGGCAGGGTCCAGGGCATGGCTGAAAATTTGACCTTTTCCAGGTCCCGGTCTTTTCCGGGATCGACGGTGCCCGAATAAACCTGGGATGTGGCATAAACGGGGAGGTCAGCGGCATAGAAAAAATCGAGCATGGGTTTGATCTGGCGAGCTTGCACATGGTCGGCTTGCATGAACACCATGTCCAGGTCCTGACGGCGCCGTTCCGGCGTTGCTTTCAGTCGCTTGCCCAGCAGCCGACTCAATTGTCGGGCACGCTGCTCACTCTGATGAACAAGTAGTGCCGGTTTTATGACCTCGGAAAAGTCTACCTGGGATTTTTGATAGCGGGCTGTAACGACCAGCGTGCCGCCACGACTTTCCCATTCGCCCTGAAAGGCTGTCAAAGCACGCTCTCCCAGGTCCGTTTGTGGAATAATGGCCATTGCTGTGCGATGTCCTTCCAGCCATGCCCGTCGCGCAACCTCGCGAGCTTCGTCCGCTGCTGACAACCCGAACTGAAAAAGGTTTTGGGCAGGCGTTACGGATTTGTCGGCCAAATAATTCAGGGTAACCACCGGCACTGGCAGAGCATTGAGATTGTTCAGGGCATCGACATTTTCTTTACGGAGTGGTCCGATCACCAGCGCCGCGCCATTATTGACAGCATTGTGATAGACGGCAGAAATATTTTCTGCCTGGCTGGTGTCATAGATGCGTAGTTTGGGCGGTGTTCCCTGGCGATTGATTACCTGATAATAGGCCGCCATAAAACCGTCGCGAACTGTAGCACCGGCGGTGCCATGGTTACCGTGTAGTGGTAGTAACAGAGCCAGATGTTGTGGCAGATTGGCGACGATTTGCTTGATGGCAGACAGGGCCTGGGGAGGGTTGAGTGTTGCCGGGTGGTCAGGCCAGTCGTTGCGCCAGCGGTCGATCTCTTGCTGCAAGCGGTGAATGTCTCCCTGATTGCTGCGGCTCAGGTCAGAAAGCATATACCAGCCGCGACGCACCGGATCCTGCTCTTTGTCGATCAATTGTTGTACTGTGCCTTGCGGAATGCGGCCAAGTGTTTGCCATAATCTGTTATGGATACGCGCTATTTCCTGGTTATCGTCAAGCAGGGCAGACAGGGCAATGTATTCCTTGAGGGCATTTTGTTCTTCGCCCAGCAAGTCAAATACATCAGCCCGTTGTTTGTGCCAGCGCTGTTGTGTTGCAATGGGTAGTTGAAGTTGTTGCCTTTCCAGTTCCCGGTTGGTTAGCAGATCGCGAGCTACAGAGAAATTGTCTTCCTGTAAGGCCAGTTCTGCAGAGAGCAGTACATAATCAGCCAGGGGGCGCAAAGGCAACCGGTTGGGATCGATCCCGGCGAGGGTTGTTTGTGCCCGTTTGAGTTGTTGTTCGTCGGCAAAAAGTTCAGCCGCCTGCAACATGGCAGTTTCCCTTTGCTGAGAGTTGGCTTGTTCTGCCGAGCGCAACAATTCTTCTGCTTGCTGGATTCCGGTTTGCCGGGTTGTATACTCCTGGTCGCCGGGTTTTGGTCCCGGAGCCGGGCAGCCAGACAGAAGTAATCCGGCAACGAGCAGGCTGAGGGTGGGCAGACGTATTGAGGTCAATTTCATGGAATCCATTAACAGTTGGTGAATCAAGTGGCCGGTGAATTATTTGTTGTTGCAACACCCATAGGTAATCTGGGCGATATGGTACCTCGTGCACTGGAGGTTCTTCAAACCGCAGATTTGATTGCTGCGGAAGATACCCGCCACAGTCGGCGCTTGCTTGATCACTTTGGCGTGGACAAGCCGCTCGCTGCTTATCACGACCACAGTAACGATGCCCGTACAAACGGCTTGTTACAGGCATTGCGCGATGGCAAACGTGTTGCGCTTATATCTGATGCTGGCACTCCATTGATTTCTGATCCCGGCTACCGTCTGGTGAAGATGGCACGTGAAGAAGGCTATTCTGTTGTGCCGATTCCCGGGCCGTGTGCTCTGGTTGCTGCGCTATCGGTAGCGGGGTTGCCAACGGATCGTTTTTCGTTTGAGGGTTTTTTGCCAGCAAAATCTGGTGCTCGTCGCAAGCAACTGGAGCAGTTGGTAGAGGAGTGTCGCACCATGGTTTTTTATGAAGCGCCCCACCGGGTAGCTGATACCCTCACGGACATGCAGGAGGTGTTTGGCCCTGAGCGTGATGCGGTGTTGGCTCGCGAGTTAACCAAAGCCTTTGAGACAGTCCTGGCGGCGCCCTTGCAACAATTGGTGGAAAGGGTGGTGGCAGATACCAATCAGCAGAGAGGTGAAATTGTATTGATAGTGGCCGGGGCCAATGACAGGGACTCGGTTCCCGGGAAAGAGGAGCTGGAGCGTGTTCTGGGGATATTGTTACAGGAACTTTCGGTCAAGCAGGCATCCGCTCTGGCGGCGAAAATTACTGGTGCGAATAAAAATGAATTGTATCGCCTGGCTCTGGCTTTGAAGGAAGGGGGAGTTGGAAGTTAGAAGTTGGAAGTGAATGATTCGCACCATCGCTGCGCCCGGTGCATGGCGTGCTCCCGACTGGTTTGCTTTTCCTTCCAACATCCAACATCCAACTAAACTGTGCTACCCTCCGCCCCGAGAGTCGGCCAGACAATCGCTGCCCGGTTATCTCGAAAATTACCGTATGGTGTTTTTGGGAGCCGGGGAGAGGAAAGTCCGGGCTCCATAGGGCAGAGTGCCAGGTAACCCCTGGGGGGCGCGAGCCTACGGAAAGTGCAGCAGAAAGGAAACCGCCTCCCCACTCACGTGGGGCGGTAAGGGTGAAAAGGTGCGGTAAGAGCGCACCGCGCAGCTGGTAACAGTCTGCGGCGATGGTAAACCCCACTCGGAGCAAGGCCAAATAGGGACCCGACAGGTGTGGCCCGCACCGGGTCCGGGTAGGCTGCTGGAGGCGCGCGGTGACGCGCGTCCTAGAGGAATGATTGCCCACGACAGAACCCGGCTTATCGGCCGACTCCCAATACTTCCAAACCCAGGTATGGCAACAGAATCCAACACATTGATCAAAAAATAATCACATCTCGGTTTTTCTTCTAAAAACAGAAGTTTCTTATTTCAATTATGAATCATTCTTAAAGCGCTACTTTAAGTTGCGATGTT
>JBNKFQ010000329.1:0-15053 GCA_050289385.1 Porticoccaceae bacterium
TGAACTGCTGGCCCCGCCTCTGGAGCGCCGCGTTGTGGACGAAGCGATTCGGCAGTTTAGGGAAAAGGGAGAGATTACCAATATCGCTAAAAATCAGTTGCCTTATCGGCTGATTAAACGCCCGCCGACAAATTCTGATGCAGTGGCGTAGAAACGTCACACGTCGCACGTCGCACGCTTTAAATCAGTTGCCGCAAATCTGCGCCACTGAGCAGACCTTTGATCAGAGGCGTCCCTGGGGTCACACGGTTTTTGTGCTGGCGTGCGACGTGCGATAAATAGCTTTACCATTTCGGCGCCGAAGGCGGTCCTTTGGACCGAGCGACGGCGAGTCACTACCGACGTGCGACCGCTCTTATTTCAAAACCGGAACCTGTTTCATTTCATTGTGAAATGAAACCTTATCAACATATTCTGCAACCACTCCAGCGCGCAGCAGAAAGTCGCCGAACGGTTCATTCGACTCGCGTCTTGCCGAATAAAGTGCAAACAGGCCATCGAGTTCGTTCAGAATTTCCGCCTCGTCGATATTTTCCCGGTACAAGGCACTGAAACGTTGTCCCCAGCGCCCGGCGCCGAGGTACATATTGTACTTGCCCGGGCCTTTGCCAATAAAACCGATTTCGGCCAATACAGCACGTGCACAACCATTCGGACAACCCTGCATACGAATGGTTATATCTTGCTCAGCGATGCCATGCTTTTGTTGCAGCTTCTCGACATGGCCCACCAAATTCGGCAAATAGCGCTCACTTTCTGCCATCGCCAGACCGCAAGTGGGGAATGCAACACAAGCCATACTGTTTTGGCGCAATGGTGAAATATTATCGCCACCAGTAAAATTATATTGTTTTACCAACGCTTCTATATCGGCTCGATCTTGCGGCGCAATATTGGCAATAATCAAGTTCTGATTTGGCGTAATGCGAAAATCTCCCTTGTGCACTTTGGCGATCTCACGCAATCCAGTCATTAATTGCAGACCATCGCCGTCCTTGATACGTCCATTTTGAATAAACAGGTTCAAATGCCAACGGCCATCGTAACCTTCAGTCCAACCATAGCGGTCGCTGTTGCTGATAAATTCAAAAGGCCGCGCCACTTCAAGTGGCGCACCAAGCCGTGTTGCCAATTCTTCTTTGAACCAATCAATACCGCGTGTTGCGATAGTGTATTTAAAGCGCGCAAATCGACGATTTTCGCGATTGCCAAAATCGCGCTGAATCTTGAGAATTTCTTCGGACACACGCAACACCTGATCGGGCGCACAAAATCCGATGACGTCTGCCAGGCGCGCAAAGGTATCGGGGTCGCCGTGAGTCATACCAAGCCCACCACCAACGGTCACGTTAAAGCCTTTTAACTCACCGTCCTCAACAATGGCAATAAACCCCATGTCGTGGGCAAATATATCCACATCATTATATGGCGGCACGGCAACCACGGTTTTGTATTTACGCGGCAGGTAGGTGTCACCATAAATCGGTTCTTCTTCCTTGTTGGTATCAACTTTTTCACCGTCCAGCCAAATTTCGTAATAAGCGTTTGTTTTTGGCAGCAAGTGCTCGGAAATCTTTGTAGCCCACTGGTAAACCTCTTCGTGAACCTTGCTCTCTACCGGGTTGGGGCTACACATGACGTTTCGGTTGACATCACCACAAGCGGCAATAGCGTCGACCAGGACTGTTTGCATTTTTTTGAAGGTAGACTTGAGATCGTTTTTGATCACACCGTGAAATTGAAACGTTTGCCGGGTGGTAAGCCGCAATGAGCCATTGCCGTAGTCACGAGCGATGCTGTCCATCGCCAACCACTGCTGGGGGGTGCAAACGCCGCCGGGTATCCGCGCCCGAATCATAAAGCTGTATGCCGGTTCCAGAAACTGCTTGCGGCGTTCGTTGCGCAGGTCACGATCATCCTGCTGATAAGTGCCGTGGTGCTTGAGCAGATGCAGGTCTTCCTCGCGGATGGCACCGGTAATTGCGTCCTCCAGACTCTCGGCGAGAGTGCCCCGTAGATGGCGGCTGTTGGCCTTGAGGATTTCGGTGTCGGCCAGCTGGGTGGGTTCTTTACTCATCAAAGTCTCTCTGTGTGGAGATCGTAATGTTCTAGCGAGATCGTTTTACACTGATCGCCAGTTACTTTGTGTTAAACATATATGGGTCGCACGCCGGTTGTGACTCGCTGTCGCTCGGTCCAAAGGACCGCCTTCGGCGCCGAAATGGTAAAGCTATTTTTCGCACGTCGCACGCTAAAAGCGAAAACACCACACCCCGGCACCAAAAAGAGCGTGCGACAACCGACGTGCGGCGTGCGACCACTCAATCAATAAACATCCCGCTGATAACGACCATCGCGTTTCAACTGTGCTACATACTCATTGGCAAACTCATCACCCTTGCCACTCTGTTCAGCTATCAGCCGATGCAACTCTTCATCCACCGACTTTGCCATACGGGTCTGATCGCCACACACATAGAAATGCGCGCCCTGTTCCAGCCAGGCGAACAATTCGGCGGCCTGTTCACGCATACGGTCCTGTACGTAGATTTTTTCTGCCTGATCACGCGAGAAAGCCAGATCAATGCGAGTCAGCAAACCTGACTTGTGCCAGGCTTGCCAATCCGTCTGGTACAAAAAGTCGCTGTGAAAATGCGGGTTGCCAAAGAACAGCCAGTTTTTGCTCCGGGTGCCTGCGGCTTCGCGCTCTTGCATAAAGCTGCGGAACGGCGCAATACCGGTACCGGGACCGACCATAATGACCGGAGTGTCGCCATTTTCCGGCAATTTGAAGTTGCGGTTGGGTTCTACAAATACCCGTACAGTGGATTCGTCGTTCAGCTGCGACAGAAAATGTGACGCGGCGCCGAATCGGACTTCTCCATCTCGCTCATCAGCCACCAAACCTACCGTCAGATGAACCTCGTCACCAACCGCTTCGTTGCTGGAGGCAATGGAGTAAAGCCGCGGAGTCATGCCACGCAACTGATCAACCAGCTCCTGGGCAGTCCAGTCACGGGGACTGAGCTTGAGCAGTTCCACCACTTGCCGGTGGTGGATAAAGTCGAGCAGCTCGCGGCGTTCGCCGGCAACCAACGCCGTCAGTTGCTCATTGCCATCGGCCAGGTACTCAACCAGGCCGGGATGCACCTGCGTCAGCTCGCGATTGAGCGTCAGGGCTTCACGCAGGGATTTGCTGTCTCCGTCAATGCTTATCGCGGCATCACCATCCAGCCCGGTGAGTTGCAGAACTTCGTCAACCAGGCTGGTGTCGTTCTCTGGCCAGATACCCAGAGCGTCACCCGGCTGGTATGTAAGGCCAGAATCCTCCAGCAGGATTTCCACATGGTTTACCACCTTGCCCGATGTGCGCCCGGTAATACGATAGCTGCTCAAAACTTCCGCTGTATACGGTTCGAATTTGCTGTAGGCAGGACTGCTCGATACCACGCTCAATTTGGGTCTGGCAGCATGATCTGTATCAGGCGCCAACTGCTCGGCTTCTTTCTGCCAGGCCGTTACCCACTGTTTTGCGCCGCCCTGGTAATCGACATCGCAATCAATACGATCATGCAGCCGCTGCGCGCCGAGTTCTGTAAAACGTTCGTCCAGCTCTTTGCCGGTTTGACAAAACTGTTCATAACTGGAATCGCCCAGCGCGAGTACGCTGTACTTCAAACCGTCCAGTTTGGGGGCTTTCTTGCCTTGTATAAATTCGTGAAAGGCCAGTGCGTCGTCTGGTGGCTCGCCCTCACCGTGAGTGCTCACTACCAGTGCCACATAACTTTCTTTTTTGAGTTGACGGGGGTTGTAGTCAGCCAAACTGTGCAGTTCGGCATGATGGCCCGCCTGCTGCAATTGCGTTAGCAACTGATTGGCGACGCCGCTGGCATTACCGGTTTGCGAGCCATAGAGCACCGTAACGCATGCTTGCTCAACCGCCCCTGTGGTTACATCGGGTTGCGACGACACGCTGCCATTGGCGGCGACACCCGCAAGGTAACCGCTCAACCAGGTCAATTGCTCGGCGGACAAGTCCCCCACCGCATTACGGATGGAGTCGATTTGCGCCTGGGACAAAGGGCCGGATAACTGCTTCAGGATTTGTGTGGGCATAGATAGAGTGATGCCATGAATACATTTGGCCGACAAGTTTATGTAGCCTGGCCCCTGAACAGAACGAAGATTACGAGATGGAGGAATAACAGAGGGTTATATCGAAAATGTCGTATTCATCACCCGCAAATGGCCGGGCTGGCTGCCTTGACAGAAAAAATGGCTGTAAACTACCTCTATTCCGGTGATCAAGAGAGACAGATCATGTCACTAACGCCATCCAATATGCTACCTTTGGGCACTTTCGCCCCCGATTTTTCATTGCTCAACCCCAAAACCGGCACGATTCAGTCCCTGGACGATATTGCGGGCGACAAGGGGTTGCTGGTGATGTTTATCTGCAATCACTGCCCTTTTGTCAAACACATCGAGGCCGGGTTGATGAAACTCGGTGAGGATTATAGCGATAGCGGCATTGGCATGGTGGCAATCAGCAGTAATGATGCCTTCGATTACCCTGAAGATGGGCCAGGCAAAATAGCTGTAAAATCTTACCCCTTCCCCTATCTGTATGACGAAACCCAAAACGTGGCACGAGCTTACCAGGCGGCTTGTACACCAGACTTGTATCTGTTTGATGGCAACCGGTTACTGGTGTATCGCGGCCAATTTGATGATTCCCGACCGGGCAACGATACCCCGGTAACCGGTCAGGATGTGCGGCTTGCCATGGATGCATTGCTGGCCGGGGCACCTTTGCCAACAAATCAGAAGCCGAGCATTGGTTGCAATATCAAGTGGCGTGACTAAAGCACCGATATCAGAGTCTCGAATTTTTGGGTGGGAGCCGTAAAGTCTTGAGAGTCTCACGGATCAAACCAGTGGCTTATCTCTCTTCAGGGCTCAAATTGAACTCTTTTGGCGGCTCCTCTCCCATCAAGTGCTTGACAAGATAATCCCAGCTTCGACGCAAACTGTAATTTGCTGTATCTTTCTTCGGCAAAATAAGCATATCGAAATCCCTGTTTGCTTTTTGCAAAGCATCAATAATCCTCCATGTACTACCGACAGGATTATAGCGAGCCTGCATGTTGTGAATTAATAGCAACTTGCCTTTGAGCTTGTGCAGGTTGTGTGTGTAATGCTGTTTTATCGTTTCCGGGTTGACAGGCTTGAGGCCTTCGTGGCGTTCTCCCCATATAACTGGCATCAGGCGAGTATCGTTAGGTGCATTGATAACTCCTGCCTTGTAGAAATCGGGGTAATCCAGTAAAGCATAAAATGCCCCTGACAGCCCCCAATGCCCCGTAGTCCCCACTCGGCCCAAATCCATATAGGGGTAGCGTTTTGCCAATTGCTGAATACCGGCAACATGGTCGGCCATATTATTGGCAGATGGAAGCCAACCGTAACTCTCATCCTGAAACGCTTTATGACGATAAGCTGAACCGCGGCCATCCATTATTACCACAATAAACCCCAGTTCAGCATAAGCAGCTGCGGCTGTGTACGTCAAACCGCCTAAATCGTCATTAGTAAAGGCTCCGGTAGGTGTTGTTGGCATTCTGACTTCTGTAAAAGTGTAATCCAATATTGGATAGTGTTTGTTCGGGTCAAAATTTGATGGTCTGAAAATCACACCATATATATCTGTTTTTCCGTCTGCCGCTACCATTTTAACAGGCTCAGGCCACTGCCAATTTTTCGGCAAGCGAGAAATATCAGCTTTTTCAATTTCCATTAACCGGGTGCCATCCCGATTAAATAATAAGCTGACAGGGGTATCGTTAACTCGTGACCTGGTAGTTACCAGAAATTGGCCAGATGGGGAAACTGCACGAGCCTTTCCTGAGGTTTTGGCTCCACCAAAAGAAAAGAACTTACTCGGTGTGTCATCGCCATGAGTGATATAGTCATGATTGCTCGAAACCAGTGTCGTTATTGTGCCATCGTCAATATTTACTCGGGCGATATCGCGGTAATAGGGGTTACGCCCCTGCACTCGACCTGCCGTTTCAATAAGCAGTTCCCTGCACTTTGCATCAAAATGCAAAACGCCTCTTACCTGCCAGTTACCTGCCGTAACGCGGTTTTTTACGCGACCTGTTTTTAAATCATACAAATACAAATGCGCCCAGCCGCTACGTTCAGAAAACCAGATGAGCTCTTCTGTTTCTGGCAATAGAACTAAAAGAGGCCTGAATTGCGAATCAGGTGTGAATTTAAAATGTGTGGTCGTTTTTTCCTGAAACACCAGCTGCGTATCACCCGTTGTCACGTTGAACTTAAGCACCCTGGCAGACTGACTCCCCCGTGGTGTTTCAATAAAAAAGGCACGTTTGCTATCGCTGGACCACCAACCAAGCTTTGCATCAAAAAAACCTGACGAACCCGTGTCAATCACGGGTATATGAGAGGGTGTGGGTTCCATTTGTTTACCAGTTGCAATATCTATGACAACAAGTCGGTATCTTTCTAACACCTTATCCCCGGGGACAGCAAACTTTATATTAGAAATGCCGGGTCTGACACTATTATCAGGTACAAAGTCGATGACCGGGTTATCTTTCACCTGCCGCAGGTCTCTTTGAATGGTGAATAGACTCATTCCATCAGGGGACCAGCGGACCTGTATGCCGTCACCTCCTGTTCCAGGCAACCAACCCCACGGTGCTCCCATGGCACCATAAGCATTAAGCTGTTCACCGTCCAGGGTTAAAGCGCGGGCCTTCCCTGTTTCAGTCTCCTCCAGCCAGATATTATAATTTTTCAGAAATACCGAATATTTTCCATCCGGGGAATTCAATCGCTGATGTGCTTTTGTTTTTTTAACGGTTCCGGTGGTTTCTTCATATAGCCACTTGTTGCCAAAAGCTGTAAACGTAACAGTTCGGGGCTCCAGGGTCATGGATTTGATTTTAATCAGCAGATTAAAGGGGGCGATTTTCTGGCCACTTGCTTTTGCCAGAGCCTCAGCCAGTTTACCTGGCGTAAAAGCAGAAACGTTTGTTTTATCTTTTGCATTGACCAAACGATATTCACTGCCGTTTTGTAACAATCTTTCATACCAGAAACTGTCACTTCCATCTATCCATACGGGATACAAAGTGCTATTTAATACAGGTCTGCCACCAGAGGAAAACATGTTCATTAAATACTGTGCCCGTTCATAGCGGCCTGTCATATCGTCAGTAATAGTTTCAGCATAGACAGGCACACCAAGCATACTGATCAAAATGATTTTTAGTACTGACATCATTGCTGTCCCATAAAGTTTATTAAGATGGATTTGCAGTTCGCTGCTGAAACCGTCACCAGCAGGAATGCTGGTGTCGAGCCTATTCGAATATATTTACGGCGTGCCTCAGTAGTGAATACCGAATTCATATCCGGCACGGAATTTAATGGCCGAAACCTCACCATTGATCTCAACTATCGTTCCATTAGGGTTTAGCATGGAGCAGCAATGCACTGACATTAAATATAGGGCACCTCCCTGCATCCATCAGAAAACTGAGTTTTTAGAGGTACCCTGCACTTAACGTCAGTATTGCCCCTTGCATATTGCTACTGGGCGACTTGTCCTTATTTCTGCTTTCGGGTTGTAGCCGCTACTACTCTTAAGAAACCTCTGATTAATCACAGTATATTTCTGCGTGATCTGAAGCGTACAGTTGCAAGGCGCAATCGAACCGACACGTTATTTATGACTTGGCAAACGGACGGTGTCCATGTATGAGGTTCCTTAAGAAGGACAGCTATTACTCGTCTGACGAGATTTTCAGTCTGAATTCTGAAGGTGGTGTTGCTCCCATCAGATTTTCAACCAGCCAGTCCCAGCTACGGCGAAGACTATAACCTTCAAGCAAACCTGTATTGTTGGGTAACAATAACAGATCGAAATCCTTGTTGGCATTCTTCAAAGCTTCGACCAATTTGAATGCACCTGATGGAGGATTATAAACGTCAAGCATGCCATGGACGATCATCAGATTTCCCTTCAGCTTATGCAAATTATGCTCATAATGCCGGGGATCGTTGGCTGGCTGAAATCCAACACCTTCGTACCGATCTCCCCAAATGGATGTCATTACCCGGGTATCGTGAATTTCCTGAATAATAGCAGCCTTATAAAAATCAGGATACTCAAGCAGCGAATACAACCCTTGTGTATTGCCACGCAGGCCCGTGGTGCCAACACGGCTCAAGTCCATATAGGGGTATTTTTGTGCCATCTGCTTAATGCCCGCCACCCGGTCTTCAAGACTCCCGGTAGACGGCGTCCAGCCATAGCTGTGATCCTGATATTTTTTACTACGGAACGGCCCACCACGGCCATCAACCGTTACAACAATAAAGCCAAGCTCCGCATAGGCTGCGGGTATCATGTAAATTCTGCCAATACTGGTATTGTTTGTAAAAGAACCAAGTGGCGTGGATGTTTCTTCCGGTGCCGCATAAAATGTGTATTCCAAAACAGGATACTTTTGTGTCGAATCGAAATCTGAAGGCCTGAAAATAGCCCCGTAAATATCAGTTTTGCCATCCGCAGCTTTCAGTTTAACGGGTTCTGGCCATCGCCAGCCCTTTGGCAAGGCGCTGATATCAGCCGTTTCAACCGTCATCAATTGTTCGCCATTTCTGTCATACAGAAAGCTGACAGGTACATCATCGATTCGGGATCGGGTAGCAACAAAATATTGTCCGTCTCTGGAAATTGCTCTCATGTCTTCCGGGACATCGTAAAACAAATTCCCGGCGAGCATATTATAGTCATGGTTACTGGCTACCAGATTTGTCAGCTTTCCAGTATCCATGTTGACCCGTGCAATATCTCGGTAATAGGGGTTTCTGCCAGGAACACGTCCGCTGGTCTGGATCAACAGCTCACGACGTTCTGCATCAACATGAACAATATCCCGCACCAACCAGTCACCCCTGGTGATTGCGTTTTTCACTTTACCTGTTTTCATATCGATCAGATACAGATGCCCCCAGCCACTGCGCTCAGAAAACCAGATGAGCTCTTCTGTTTCAGGCAATGGCCTAAACATCGGGGGTTTCTCAGAATCAGGAGTGAATTTGAAATATGTGTCTGTTATTTCTGTGAACAATACACGGGTTGTACCTGTATTCACATCAAACTCTATAACACGTACCCGTTGGTCACCACGTTGTTGTTCGACGAAATAGGCGTGCTTGCTGTCTTGTGCCCACCAGCCAAGGCCTCCTTCAAAAAAGCCCCAGCCATTATTAGCGTGAGTCAGGTGTGGGTGCGCCGGTTCTGTGATCTTGCCTGTGGCTATATCAATCACCAGTAGCCGGTAATTGCCAACATGCTGATCCGCCGTAACAGCAAAGTATTCGTTTTCAACCTGTGCCCGACCGCTGCCACTCGGCGGTGCAAAGTGAATTTTCGGGTTGGGGGCAACCTGCCTGAGATCCCGTTGCACTGTGTATATTTTTTTACCATCGGGTGACCATTTTACCTGTGGCAGACCGCTATCAAACGCTGGCCCCCAGGCAGACCCTGCAGCGGCGTACCTGTACCCGTCTTCGCCATCATGAGTGAGGGCTTGTTTTTCACCCGTCTGTTTGTCATAAAGCCATATATTGTGATTTTTTACAAAAACTGACCGGTTACCGTCAGGAGACGCAATGCCCTTTACCGGGGTTGCCTCTACTTCCTGTAAGTGACCTTCTGCAAACTGCCAATATTTATCAAATGCTTGAAAATTCAATTTGAAAGGCGACTGCGATATCGACTCGCCGGTAATAGCCAAGGCATGGGGTTGTATATGCTGGCCTGTCGCTTTGCCCAGTGCATTTGCCAGATCTTCATGATCGAAAGCTGTTTTATTAGTTTTTTTTCTTACATCAATCAGCCGATATTCATACCCGTTTTTTAACTGACGCTTGTACCAGAAGTTATTATTATTTTTAACCCGGGTCGGATACACAGTCGCGTTCAGAACAGGACCTCCACCAGAGTAAACATCTATAACCAGATCTTGTGCCCGCCTGTACCGGGCTTGCATATCATTGTCAGAGGCGTCAACCTGAATTGGTAATATGGCAATATTAAAGATAAACAACATTACGGCTTTTATTACTGTCGTAAATTTATTTCTGTTAATTTTCATCCTCTTTTCTCCAAGGCTATAGATATAGTAAAGATATCTGGTATTGATTCGGGAATGCTTGCTTGTCATCTGACTCAGGTATTGGCAAGTATGGCCAGGATTGGCTTTCAATCCTTTTCAGCAATAAAAAAGACAGACATAATCGGCCTCCTTCCCAAAAAAGAAAGGAGGCATTACAAGAGGTTCTGCGAATGTGAATCAGTTAGAAATTAATTGCAATCTTCAGCCCTATTGTGCGCGGGCGCGCTCGAGCAGCGGTATATTGAAACTCATACGGATCAAGTCGCCCTCTGTCATTCAACAGATTTTTAGCGAATATTCCAAACGACAGATTTTCATTGATTTCCATACTAGCAGTAAAATTCATCATATTAATAACGTCTGATTCACCGACCCACCAGGGTCCGAGATTTAGAAAACTTAGAGCAACGCTATCTTGCTGGTTGTAATCGAGCCTGGCAAAAGCACTCTTGTCGTACAGGGTAAAATCATGGATGGCTGAAACGGTGAACTGATATTTAGCGACATAAGGCAGTTCATCACCAATTTCAAAGCTGGATGTTGTCCCCCCCTTCACGCTCACAAACTGAGTATCAATCAAACTGCCGCTTAACTCCAGGCGCAGCCTATCATTGGCTTGCCATGCCAAATCTAAATCGATACCCCGAATTTCAGCGTTACCCGCGTTCTCGGTAATACTAATAAGGCTATTATCATCAAGTTTCGTAACCGCGACAATATAGTCAGTATAATCACTGTAGTATGCAGACACTTCAGCAGCAAGGCGACCGCCAAGTGCTTCCATTTTAAGCCCAAGCTCATAACTCCAAACGATCTCTGGACCATAAGGTGGTGCACCGAAAGAGATAAACCCTCCACTGCGGAAACCTTTGCCAATATTGGCAAAGGCCGTCACATTGTCGGATATGTCATAGCGAGCAAACAAACGGGGACTGATATTGTCAAAACTTCCAGCCTGGGTGCTATTACCAGCATCAGGCGTCAGTGTTCTGGAATCTTTAAAGTAACGCAGACCACCACCAATTTCTAACCTTTGCGTAAGTTCATAGCTTACCTCGCCAAACACCGCCCATGATTCAGATGTTGAAGATTCACTGCTATCACCTTCCAAAAGGGCTGGTAATGGTAATGGACCGAACAACCAGGGACCAAACCCGAATCTGTGATCTGAATCCTGATAAAACCCGCCTACACTCCACTGCAATGCCTCGTCATTCGTAGAACTGAAGCGTATTTCCTGGTTAAACGTTTCTGAACCCGTGTTACCCGAGGGCATCAGAAAATGCCACAAGGGCTCCTCGGATGCTGGGCCCGACACAGGTGAAAAGACAGTCAACCCACGTTGCAAAGCCTCCTGATCGATATAATTTGTTGAACTTAAAAATCGAACTGAACCAAAATCATAGCCAATATTCAGATTGTAAATTTCATAGGTTTCATCACCGGTGGCCGTTGGTGTCAGAACTCCATCAAAGGCTTGCCGGTAATTACCATTTTCATCTTCGCCCTGATTAGGAGCTCCGATTTGATTGTCGTGAATGACCACCATCGTCGCCACCGACAGTTGCTCTGCAGGTTGCCATAGAGTCTTAACCCGTACGTTGGTAACATTTTCATGGTTGATATTGCTGAGACTTTGTGCCGGTTGGTCAATCCAGCCGCCGCTGTTGTCAAATTCGCCAACAACCCGTATAGCGAATTTGTCTTCAACAATTGGCAGATTGACCATAGCTTGCGCCTTTTGGCTTGCCGCTCCGCCTCTGGTGAAAGATGCTGAAACATCTGTGCTCATGGCAAAAGCTTCGAGATCTGGATTCCTGGTTATAAAACGGATGGTGCCGCCAGATGAGCCCTCACCGTAGAGTGTACCTTGTGGCCCCTTGAGGACCTCCACACGTTCCAGATCATAAGTACGCAAATCAAGATGACGCTGGGTGCCGCCACCTGTTACCGAAGTTTCATCAAGATAAATACCAACTTGCGAACCTCCACCCGAGAAGTTGGCGATACCACGTAAAGTAATTCTGCGACCATTATAACCAGCACCACCCGCATCAACCACATTGAGCCCGGGAACCGAAAGCCCCAAATCCTCAAAATCGGCTATGCCACGTTGTTTTAGCTCTCTATCTCCGAGGGCAACAATACTAATGGGCACATCCCTGATGCTTTGCTCACGTTTTTGAGCGGTAACAACAATTTCATCTATTTCCAAATTTTTGATCTTATCCACTTTTTTTTCAGAAGCAGAAGCTTTTCCAACCTGGCCCTTTAATGTCGATATCTGCAGGACAAAAGTGTTATTGTCGGGGTTATTAAAAGTCAGGCCCGTTCCATCCAGCAACAAGGCAAGCGCTTCATTTGCCTGATAATCCCCACTCAACGCGTCAACATTCAACTTTGCCACAAGATCCTGAGAATAAAATATTTGAACATCCGCTTGCCTGGCAAATTCCTGCAAGGCTTGATTGAGTTTACTGCCAGGTATGGAAAAACGTTTTTGCTCATGTGTTTGTGTATCTGAAAGCACATTTGCACTAATCAAGACTGACAGTGCCAGTACACAAAGAGAACTTTTATATTTAGCCACAATCACCTTCCTCCTGCTAATCTTAAAATCACGATTGATCTTCATGTTTTTGCTATATTTCACAGGATGTAACGATGGCAAACATAAAAACCTCTATTGGAAATCATTATTTAGTTTTCTAGATCACTCACAAACAGAATTACACCTTTCTTGCGTACAACATGAACGGGCAAACTACTTTCGATGGCATCAATCAGCGTATATACATTGCCCGTTTCAAACACTCCACCAATCACCATTTCACCAATATTTTCGCGCGCCAATACAATTTTCTCCGGGATGTAGTATTGAATTTCATCAATAATTTCCGCGATGGTTTGTTGGTCAAATATAATTTTTCCCTGACGCCAGGTAGTGAACCGAGACAATTCAGAACCGATCAAGGTGTGCTGACGAACGCCGCTTTTACCGTAATTCAGTTGATCACCTGCCTTAAGTTGAAATCGTTCGGCTATTTTGTTGGCGTCCAGCGGTTTCACATCCACCCGCCCGTCAGTAACGGTAACCGTAGCACTTTGCTCCCGAAAGCGGATATTGAATGCCGTACCTACCGCTCTGACTTCGCCGTTACCAACCATAACCACAAATGGTCTCGATTTATCTCTGGCCACTTCAAAATAAACCTCACCTCTTTCCAGGTAGAGCTTGCGGTCAGAATGGGTAATCACTGCCGAGAGTTTGGTGTCGGTATTTAGGGTAACTACAGATCCATCATTCAGCATGACAGTTTTTTGTTGTCCTACAGCAGTCTCGTAGTGCAGGGGTTCGGGGTTTGTCAATATACGGCTGAACATGGTGCCTGCCACAATCAATAGAAGACCAGCAGCAATCGCGCCAAATCGTTTGTAGAAACTGGCTGAGCGCTTCCCTTGTTCATACTGTTGCAGTTGTTTTTGCCGTTGCCGGTTATTCAACTCGCGGTACAAAAGCTGTAATCCCGGATTTAATACCTCTTCAGATTCTCTCGCCAGTGCACTCAACACATGCAAATCCCCTTCCAGGGCCTGCAGTTGCTGCCACGCTTTTTGGTGTTCAATATTACTACCCAGCCAATGCTGGAAACTGGCGATCTCTGCAGTTGATATGGCGCCACTGGCAAACCGTGTCTTGTGGTGAGCTGCTTGCTGAATAACCAAATTTTCTGCATGGTTTTTCATGACAGGTCCCTCCCGGAAGGGCTGACCGGCCCGGGCCTTCGCTGCAATGTAACAACATTGTTTTTAATGTCCTGAGCAATGGGTTCATCCATTTGCCGCACATAGGCCAGACATTGACTGGTGCCTTTGGCAATATGTTTTTCCACCGTGGAGAGGGAAATGCCCATCTCTTCACCTATTTCAGCGTAACTTAAGTTCATCAACTTGTGCATTACAAATGCCCGGCGGACCTGAGGTGTGAGCTGCTCTATGGCATCGTTTAATCCTTTAAACTGCTCCCGCACATAGGCAACTCTTTCAGGTGACGGACCACCGCTATCCATGTCAAGTACTGTAATATCAACAAAGCTGGTTTCATCCGGCTGGCGTTTTTCCTTGCGCAGAGCGTCCTTGAACAGGTTATCGGCGATACGGTAGAGGTAGGCTTTGGGGTTTTCGCTGTCATCCCAGCTATGCTGGCGGTGAGCTCGCAAAAAGGTTTCTTGCGTCAGATCCTCAGCGCCCTCTTCACGGCCAAGCCGGACCCGCAGAAAGTTGTAGATATCTTTCCGGTAAGACTGAAACAACTCACTGATTACACTATTCCACCTTTTTTTCATCATCCGCCTTGCTCAATACCCCCGCGGGCCGGGTTTCACCGTTCACTATTTTAAGTAAACGATATATTGCACAGAAACCTCTAATGCAGCAGGAAGTTTTTTATAACAATTGGCAATAAAGCCGGGTCGTATCTACCACACGGTGATCAGATTGATTGAGGACACGGTTGATAATCGGCTCTAATTACCCTTATTAAAGGAGGAAGGTTAAAGGAGAAAGTTATCAGGCTTAACAAGGGCTGGATTCAAGAAAAAGGGGCTGCGAGCAGCCCCAAAATCCGACCAAATTAAAAGCAAAGTCATGTCACACTAAAAATCATATCCCAGTCGTATCCCTACCGTTCTGCGCGAATTCATACAATAAGTGCAATTCCCAGGTTTTCAAGAAAGTGGTTAAATTGATTTGCGGATCAAACAACCACAATCAGCCCGGGAATTGCCATGAAACAATATCAACATTTGAGCGATGAAGAAAGACTGTACATTC
>JBNKFQ010000330.1:0-2250 GCA_050289385.1 Porticoccaceae bacterium
CAGCAGTAGAGGACATAAATACAGCCTTCTTGAAGGTCATCCAGGAGACGTCGACGTAATGGGTACTACCTGACAACTTTACTTTCTTCGAGTCAAAGATAGGAAGATATTTCATAAGCAATTCATTTCCGAAACCGAAAAAGATATTCTATGTTAATATTGTCTACCTGATGTGCTAATAGTTATTTTCGTAGGTGATTTCATAAACTAGAGTTCCCCCGGTTTAGTGGACAAAAAGAAACTCGAATATAATCAAGCCGGAGGAACAAATGAATAAAGAACGCAAAATCTATAGCAAGGAATTCAAGCTGGAAACAATAGAATTGGCCAAAAGCAGCGACAAGACAGACACACAACTAGAAAAGGATTTAGGACTGAGCCGAGGCAGTCTGTACAATTGGCGAAAACAGTTAGACCAGGCCGGAGAGCAGGCTTTTCCGGGCAAAGGTAATCTCAAAGCAGATGATGAATATACCCGTCGTCTGGAACGAGAATTAGCGTTGGTGCGCCAGGAACGAGATATCTTAAAAAAGGCGCTGGCCATCTTCTCGCAGAACCCAAAACAGTGAGATACGGATTTGTCGAGCAATACCGAGACCAATTTAAGATTTCGGTAATGTGTCGCATATTGGACGTATCGACCAGCGGGTATTACAGCTGGCGAAAACGACCCGTTAGGGAGCGAGAGATGGCGAACCAAAAACTTGTCACAAAAATCAAAGAAGTCCATACTAAAAGTGGTCGACGTTATGGTGTACCACGGGTGTATAAAGCTTTACGTGCCCAAGGTTACAGGTGCAATCGTAAGCGGGTAGAACGCTTGATGCAACTCAATGACATTCGAGCCAAGCAAAGCAAGCGGTACAAAATCACCACCCAGAGTAACCATTCTCATCCGGTGGCTCCTAACCTGCTGGACCGCAACTTTAAGGCTGATGAACCCAATGAAAAATGGGTTTCGGACATCACTTACATTCTGACTGCTGAAGGCTGGCTCTATTTGGCCAGCGTGATGGATCTGTATTCCCGTAAGATTGTGGGTTGGGCTATGGATAAGCGTATGACCTCAGAGTTGGTCTGCAACGCCTTCAGAATGGCCGTTACCCACCGTCAGCCTAAACCCGGCCTGTTGCATCATTCTGACCGAGGTAGTCAATATGCAGCCCAAGCCTATCAAGATTTGCTAAAACAACATCAGTGCCAGGTCAGTATGAGCCGCAAAGCCAATTGTTGGGATAATGCTCCCATGGAAAGTTTCTTTGCAACCTTGAAAAATGAGTTGGTTCATCATCAATCTTATCAAACCAGGGCTCAGGCCAAATCCGATATTTTTGCTTATATCGAAGGCTTTTATAATCGAGTTCGCCTTCATTCAACCTTGGATTATCTAAGCCCTGAGCAATTCGAAAATGTTCGTTTTCGTCTTAACTAACTATCCGCTTTTTCGGGGGAACCCCACTCAACTCTTTTACAAAGGGGTAAAAATATGGCTACAACCCGAAATACGCTCATTAGAAACATAGGCCAAAACGAATATATCTACGGCCTGCACGATTCCGGCGGTGAACATTTGATGGATGGCGACGGTTGGGTTGTCATCACAGAGCAAATTGGGTGCAACACGGATGACACCAGCGGTGCCGATTATTCTTCTATTTCAGATCGGGGGTTGGGCGTTATTTCCCGGCTGAACAATGGCTACGGGGCAACAGGAACCATTCCCCTGCCGGAATTTTATCGGGACTTTGCGGTGCGCTGCGGTAATTTTGTTCAGGCATCGCAGGGGTGCAGCCTGTGGATAATTGGCAACGAGCCAAATCTGCAAACCGAGTGGCCGGAAGGCTCCCCAATTTTCCCCGGCGATTACGCCAACTGCTACAAAATGTGCCGCGAAGAAATACACAAGCGGCCCGGCCACGAAAATGATCTGGTGCTGCTGGCCGGCCCCGGCCCGTGGAATAACTCTGTAAAGTATTCCACCAACCCCACCGGTGATTGGGTGCAATATTTGCAGGATCAAATTTGGGGTGTGCAGGATTTTAACAAGGTTGATGGCCTGGCCTTGCACACCTACACTCACGGCCACTACGCCCAGCTCATCAAATCGACAGAAAAAATGAATCCGCCCTTTGAAAACAGGTATTACAACTTTTGGGCGTACAGAGATTTTCTAAACGGCTTAAAGGATATGGGTTTTCTCGACAAGCCGATTTACTTTACTGAAAGCAACGGCAACGACCCCAACTGGAC
>JBNKFQ010000331.1:0-5777 GCA_050289385.1 Porticoccaceae bacterium
AAAAAAATCCCCTGAACATAGAATAGCGTGTCCGCCGTTGTTTCCTTACACTACCGAAATGGATGGTCATAAAACAGTTGCAAAACGGGTGTCTATTACAGACTGTAGTCGGAGTGCTTTTCGTATCAGCCACAGTAGCGATCTGAAAACCTAAAAAGTGTTTTTGTTAGTTTTTGCGATGGCAGATTTATATCTTTTGAGTGGCAGAAAACGGAGTTTTCAGGGCGGTTTACCTGTTCTGTTTTTTCCCTCTTATGTAAGCTATAGTTTACCTTTTCAATAGCTGCATTCTTCCTTAATACAAGGAGCGATAAATCCGATGAGTGAAACACATTCTCTAACTGTGAAAGACGCAAAGTTCCCGTTAATTTTTGAAACCGATGGTGAGGACGTTGAAGTAACCATCGAATCGACACAAAAGCCCGCCGATCTTCCTCCGGGAGCGACTCCAAC
This sequence comes from Porticoccaceae bacterium, assembly GCA_050289385.1. Classification (GTDB taxonomy): domain Bacteria; phylum Pseudomonadota; class Gammaproteobacteria; order Pseudomonadales; family Porticoccaceae; genus JBNKFQ01. The sequence goes on from JBNKFQ010000331.1 coordinate 454, forward strand.
GACCAGCACCCAGGACATACTGGATGCGATGGCCATGATGAAGGAGAATATTGGTGTTTTGGCCACCCAGGTTAAAGAAGCACTGCAAGAACACAAACCGGATGAATGGTCCGTTGAATTCAATGTCGGATTCAAGGGCAAGGCGAATATCATCCCCCTGATAGTGCAGGGGGAAGCCAACAGTGCCTTAAAAATTCATGTCAAATGGAAAAATAGTCACCCCGATTAATTGTCAGGGAGCCCTTTGTTGATCATGCGCATGCCTTCCATCGAGCCGGCCCTAGTTAAAATTTTGGATATTCAACCGGGAAAAACTCAAAAGTTGGGTACAGGCTTTTTTATCTCCGAAAAGCACGTGCTCACCGCCAAACATGTTGTCGAAAAATACCGCGAACGCAACCGGCTGCATATCAAACCTTACAGCAGCCATGAGCCCGTAGCGGTAGATCACATCGAATTACATGCCGGTCGCGATCTCGCCCTGTTAACCATTGCCGGACTGGTGGCGGCGCCGGAGACGCTGACGTTGTGTAATCAGGAGGCAATTCCCGAATCTGGTTCGGTTGCGGCTTGGGGCTTTGTTCTCGACTCGGAAAAAGCCGATAAGCGGACACGTCCCTTGATTAAAAGCACGGAGCAATATAGCGCCCTGCGCTTCGACGGCGCTATCCCGCTCGGATTCAGCGGTGGACCGATAGTGAATGAGCAAGGCGAATGTATTGCGATGACTTATGGAAAATACGAGGAGGGTGACTGTGGCTACGCTCTGCCGTTATCCGTAATTCGTACCTGGTTGACCGAGTTAAATATCCAGATTGAAAAACCACTACTGCATCCCTGGCAAGAGGCGTATTTACGTGAACTCATTGCTCAATTCTGTGATCTTCCCACTGATACTTTGCTAAACCAACTGGTAAGTGGAGATTTACCGTCGATGCAAGTGAGGGGGCTGTATGTTCCACTCTGCGTGGATATTCCTGTCCGCCATGATCCATTGCACCCAGAGCGGGAAAGAAAAGATCAGGATTTGGCGAACAACAGGCAGGATACGTTTCCAGTGATTGAACTGCTTGCGCAACATCCTAGAATTGTACTGCGGGGAGATCCCGGATGCGGTAAAACAACCTTTACCCGTTATCTGGCTTTGCGTTTGGCCGCGAGACTCCTGGGGGAGCCTTTACCCAATGAGCGGGAGGAGGCATTGCCAAATGGATTGGATTACATTTTCCCTATCCGCATCGAGTTGGACAAGCTGTATCCCGAATTGGCGGAGGCGTTAAACTCGCGGCGGGCTCAGGTCACCCAGATGACCAACGCGCTAACCGCCTGCTTGAAAGGCGGTTTTCACGAATTAGAGTCTATCGACAATGTTTTAAATAATCTCTCAAAGACCCAGACCACTCTGTGGATTTTGGATGGCATCGACGAGATTCGAATAGCGGATGCGGAGCGCAACAGGTTCTTGGAGTTATTGGGTCGGTGGGCGCAATCGTTACCGGTTAAAACACACCGGATCTGTATAACAACTCGCCCATATGCTTATCAGCACATATCGATTAACCGGTTTATCAGTCGGTCTATTCAGCCGTTGCAGACCGAACGCTGTTTTGAATTTATCACGCGGTTTTGCCGGCACCATGGCAGCTATTTTAACTTTTCAGCCAATCTGTCTGACCCTGAACACGCGGCGCGGCAACTGATCGCACTATTAAAAGCTCCGGATCGAAAGCATCTGCTGGAAATGTGCCAGAATCCCTTATTGCTCACTTTGACCACAGCACTCTATTGTCAGCGCGGAGAAAGCGCTTTGCCCAAAGATCGGGGAAGTTTGTATGAACACGGCATCAATACGGTGTTAAAACGCTGGGAAGATAAACTCCACCAAAGCGACGATGAAAAATATTCGATAGTGGAGGACAATGATGTCTCCCGCAATACAATGAGAGAGGCACTGAACAAACTGGCTTATTATGCTCACCGAAGTTTAACGGGCGTTGAGACCCAAGACAAATACACGGGTAATATTACCCGTGCTCTTCTGGAAGCGCATTTTTGCCCCTTTTTTGAACAGCAGTATAGCACTGACGCGCTGTTGGGCTATCTCAATGACAAGACCGGATTGATTATTCACCGCGGAGGGGGGCGTTACGCCTTCATACATCGCACTTTCCGCGAATACCTGGCCGCTCGATTTATTGTCGCCAACGACAGTATTTCGGTACAGAGGGACTTTCTCCATGCATTGCAAAGCGATTGCGGGTGGTGGCGTGAGGTACTTGCGCTGGCTGCGCGCCTGAGTGATAGCCAACTGGATGAAAATACCACCGAGCGGCTGAGTGATAGCCAACCGGATGAAAATACCACCGCGCTATTGAGACAATGTTTACCGATAAACCATCGAGAGTGCTGTGAAAATGCCTCTGCCCCTGAGACAACTCAGCTTGTGTTAACAGTAGCCAATGCCGAGATGGAGAGGGAGAGAAGCCGTTTGGAAATTTCCAGTCGCATGGCTTGGCGAGAGCGTTTGCGACAATGGCAATTGGCGATTATCGATCACCAGGATCAACCGCCCCAGGAAGCAGCCGAAGCCGGCCGCTATTTGAGCGAATTGGGCGATCCCAGACCCGGGGTTGGTGTACAGAAAGGGACCGGTTTGCCTGACATCCTGTGGAAAGAAGTGCCGAAAGGCGAGGTGAAACTAGAAGGGGTTTACGAGCCCTTTGTGATTAAACGCCCCTTTAAGCTCGCGGTCTACCCGATTACCAACTCACAGTTTCAAGCCTTTATCGAACATCCTCAAGGTTATTATCACCCGGGCTGGTGGTCCGGTTTCGAGAATAAGCGACGGCAACCCGAGGACTGGGGCTGGAACGAATCCAATCATCCCAAAGTGGCCGTGAATTGGTATGATGCCATGGCTTTTTGTCGCTGGCTTGACAGGCAATATCAGCAAATGGAAATGTTACCGTCCGGTTGGGAAATTCGTCTGCCCGATGAATGGGAGTGGCAACTGGCGGCTTGTAGCGGGCAGGCGTCGTTTCAGTACCCTTGGGGTAAGGATTATCGACAAGGGTACGCCAATATTGATGAAACCGATAAGGGCCAAGGTTCCTATCGTCTCGCGCGTACCACGGCGGTAGGTATCTATCTAAAAGGTCAAAGCCAGCAAAGTATTCACGATTTAATAGGAAATTGCTGGGAGTGGTGCCGTAACAAGTATGATAATCCTCATGGATCCTGGGATGAAGATTTTGATGACACCAGGGTGCTTCGTGGCGGCGCCTGGGATTATCCGTCCGGCGGGGCCCGGGCCGCCTTCCGTTACTACTACTCCCCGTTCGACCGCTACAGCTTCGTGGGTTTTCGGGTATTGTGTTCGCCCCCATCTTGAATTACTGTTCACTGACAGCATCGCGATAGCGATGCTTTTTTTCCTTTTTTCCACCAGGGATAGGCATGTGTTTCAAGATCAGTTTTCTCAATTGCCAACTATCGGCATAACGCACGTGATTGATCCAACCTTGAACGCTGGCATCGAATTCGGCGAAGCTGATATTTCCCTCGCACCATGCCTTGTAACGCTGATAGAGTCGGCGCTTTCCATGGGTAACCTTTCGAGCCTTAATGCGTTTATAATCCGGAAAAACGACAAATCCCAACCAAGGGATACCTATCTGTGTCGGAATAACATGCGCGCGGTTTTCGTGAATGCGCAATCGCAGTTGTTGCAGTCGCTCAATAATGTCGAATTTCCAGCGTAGCAACTGGGTTTTGTCGCTATGAAAAAGTGCAAAGTCATCCACGTATCGCAGATAAGCTTTACAACCAAGCTCCCGCTTGACAAATAAATCCAAAGGATGTAAATAACAGTTGGACCAGAATTGCGACGTCAAATTTCCTATGGGCAATCCCTTTGGCCGGCATACGGACAAGAGATCATCTCCTGGGAAAAACGTGGGTATCGAGGGCTCGGTATCATTGGTTCCACTCGATAATATGCGTTTGATGAGTTCCAAAATATCGTTTTCGGGAATTTTATTCTTCAGCGCGTTGATTAGAATATCATGATCAATACTCTCGAAGTGTTTTTGTATGTCTAGGCGCAATACATAGCGATATTGTCTGGCATAGTCTTGTAAACAGGTGACCGCTCGGTGCGTGCCTTTTCCCTTACGGTTGGCAAAGCTATGGGGAATAAATACTTTTTCGAAACGGGGTTCGATTATCTGGCAAAGCGCGTGGTGCAAGACGCGATCACGAAAACTGGCTGCGCTGATTAATCGCCGTTTAGGTTCATGAATGAAAAAATGCCTGTAGTCATCGGGAGAATAACATCTGTTTTTTAATTGTTCCTGCAACGAAATTAGCTGGTCCGCAAGATAAAACTCGAATTCAGACGTCGATAAGCGGCTCCGCTTGCCTTTTGCCGCTTTATGCGCAGCTTGTTTCAAGTTGGAAAAACTGCATAATTCTCTATAAGCATCACTGAGTTCCATGAGTAACATACTATGGTTGAAGATTTGCGAATTCAATCGAAAGTGTATCAATTGCTGCAGTGGCTTTTGCCGAAATCGGAGAAGTTTCCTCGTTTTTATCGTACTACCCTAACCAAACGCCTTATGGATGCGGCTTTGGTATTACATGAATCCATAGCTGCGGCGACTTCCTTTACAGGGAGTCAGAGATACAAGCTGCTTTTGCAAGCGGATTCCTCATTAAATATTATTCGCATTTACCTTCGATTGATTAGTGACTGGCAGTGGCTAAGTTTGTCTCAGTATGAGCATGTGAGCGGTATCGTCGCGGAAATTGGTCGCATGTTGGGTGCCTGGATAAAGCGGCAAAAACCATAGAGTGGGGGCTGGCGGAGGTCAACTCAGGCCAGCCCCCGTTTCTTCTGTGCCCGCGGTATAGTCCACGGACGGGATAGTCCCGCGCCATCTATCCGCTTCACACCGGGAATGGCAAACCTTGGTCGACCCTTCGTGGTTAACGCCGTAGCGTTTGTGACAGCAGCAAGGATGTGGGCGAACACAATACCCGAAAACCCACGTTGTTGTTGCGGTTGTTCGGGTTGTTGTTGTTACGGAAGGCGGCCCGGGCCCTGTTGGATGGATTGTTCCAGGCGCCGCCACACTTCGGGATACCCCACAAACGGTGACTTCACGGAGTTATGCGTGGAACGCATAGCCATCACCAGATTGCGATTAGAGAGTAACTGATTTTTTATAGGCTGTAAAAAAAATTTTAAGTGCCGCTATCGCGGCACTATCAGTGATCAGTGACCAAAGATGGGGGCGAACACAATACCCGAAAACCCACGC
>JBNKFQ010000332.1:0-5813 GCA_050289385.1 Porticoccaceae bacterium
AAATTTGTGCCAAGTTCTGCAGCACCATCCAGATAAAAGCCATCTGGATTAAAATTGTCAGCATCAACCCGGTAATAACCGGCTTCGGCATAAGAGTAGCTTGGTTGATCAGCCTGGGCGATACAGGGAAGAATTGCGGAAATTGCAGCAGAAAGCAGTACTTTTTTAAATTTCATTTCATTTTTCCTTTTGAAAACTACATCCAATCGCTTGCCAGAGTTGGCAGCGGAGAGCTTTATATAAGAATCAGGCTAAGGAGTAAAGAGGAAGTGAGCCGGGAAGATAACAAAAAAGTTGAGATTTTTGGCCCGGTCACATTTTTATCTTTAGCGTTCAAGCTTCAAAAATGCCTGAACGCTAAAAGGAGTTCACGCATCAATGCCGAAAGTGTCGCATACCGGTAAACACCATCGCCATGCCATGTTCATCGGCAGCGGCAATTACCTCTTCGTCGCGCATGGACCCGCCGGGTTGAATGATGGCACTGATACCAGCCGCCGCTGCGTTATCGATGGCATCGCGGAATGGGAAGAAGGCATCGGAGGCCATGACAGCACCCTTGACTTCCAGGTTGGCATGTTCGGCTTTGATGGCCGCAATACGAGCGGAATTAACCCGACTCATCTGGCCAGCACCGACACCGATAGTTTGCCCATTTTTTGCATAGACAATAGCGTTGGATTTAACCATTTTGGCGACTTTCCAGGCAAACAGAAGGTCATTTAATTCCTGTTCTGTTGGCATTTTTCTGGTAGCGACTTTAAGGTCATTTTTGCTGACCATGCCGTTGTCTTTGTCCTGGATCAGCAAGCCGCCATTCACACGTTTGTAGTCGAGTGCCTGTGGGCGTTTGTTGCCCCACTCACCACAGGCCAGCAGGCGCACATTTTTTTTGCTGGCGATAACCTCTGTTGCGGCATCGGAAATAGCAGGCGCAATAATGACCTCTACAAACTGCTTTTCCACAATAGCCGCAGCGGTATCGGCGTCCAGTTCGCGATTAAAAGCGATAATGCCGCCAAACGCAGATTCGCTGTCGGTCGCCCAGGCCAGTTGGTAGGCTGTATTTATGTCGCTGGCTACCGCTACTCCGCAGGGGTTGGCGTGTTTGACAATTACGCAAGCGGGTTCTTCAAACAACTTGACAGTTTCCAGCGCCGCGTCGGTGTCCGCTACGTTGTTAAAAGAGAGTTCCTTGCCTTGCAACTGTTTGGCGGTTGCAACCGAGGCTTCCTCAGGTTTGGCCTCTGTATAAAATGCGGCATTTTGATGCGGGTTTTCACCGTAGCGCATGTCCTGTGTTTTTACATATTGCACGTTATAGGTGTTTGGGAAATTCTGTGTATTGTTGGCCGTATCGCGCGCCCCAAAATGGTTGGCAATCATGCCGTCGTATCGAGCTGTATGCTCGAACGCTTTTACCATGAGTTCATAACGTCTTTCATAGTTCAGCGCGCCATTGTTTGTTTGCATTTCCGTGATAATGCTCTGGTAGTCACTGGCATTGACCACGATCGCAACATCTTTGTGATTTTTGGCCGCGGAGCGCACCATGGTCGGGCCGCCAATGTCGATGTTTTCGATTGCGGTGGGCAGGTCGCAATTCGGGTCAGCTACTGTTTGCTCAAAGGGGTAAAGGTTTACCACTACCATATCGATTGGTTTTATACCGTGTGTGTTCATTACGTCATCGTCGGTACCGCGTCGCCCGAGAATACCGCCATGGACCTTGGGATGAAGGGTTTTGACGCGACCGTCCATCATCTCCGGAAAACCCGTGTAATCCGATACTTCTAGCGCCGGTACGCCATTTTCGGTCAGCAGACGAAAGGTGCCGCCAGTAGAGAGAATCTCGACACCACAAGCACTGAGCGCCGTGGCAAATTCAACAATTCCGGTTTTATCAGATACGCTGATCAGAGCGCGTTTGACAGGGATAAGTTGGTCAGTCATTCAATAGTGTTTCCCGGGTAAGTGATTCAAGAGCCAAGTGATTTCAAAGCCAGGTAATTTCAAAGTGAGCAGGCCGGTTGGCGAGTTCACAGCAAATTGTGTTGTTTGAGCTTTTTACGCAAGGTGCCGCGATTAAGCCCCAAAATCTGTGCCGCCTTGCTCTGGTTGTTGCGTGTATAGGCCATGGTGGTCTCCAGCAGCGGCAGTTCGACTTCGCTGATAACCAGATCGTACAGATCAGTCGTCATTTGGCCGTCCAGGTATTCGAAGAAATGCTGTAAGGCAAATTCCGCGCAGTGGCGCAGCGATTCGTGTTCGTGTGCTTCGGAATCCGGCTCTGCCGCTTCGGTGTCGGCTTCGATGGTAAAGGTATCGATTGTCATGCTACTTGATCCTGAATTTGTTCCGGTTCATTGAACAGGTGTTCAATGAATTTCAGTTGTTGTTGTGGTTCTGTCAGTTGATTAAATACAGCACGACATGTGCTGCCGGCATTCAAGGTTTGCAGATACCATCCAACATGTTTGCGTGCAATCCTCAGGCCGGAAAAATCTCCATAGTGACTGTGCAATTCGCCCAGGTGTCTTAGCAAGAGCTCACGAATTTCTGCAGACTCGGGTTCTGGCAGGGCATGCCCGGTTTGCAGGAAGTGATTGATCTCTCTGAAGATCCACGGCCTGCCCTGAGCGCTGCGTCCGATCATCACCGCGGCGGCGCCAGTATATTCCAATACATGCTTTGCCTTTTGCGGCGAGTCGATATCACCGTTGGCAAATACCGGAATCGAGACGGCACGCACAATGTCGGCAATGGTATCGTACTCTGCTGTGCCGTTAAATCGACATTCGCGCGTGCGGCCATGAACAGACAGGGCAGCTATCCCGCTATCCTCTGCTAACCGGGCAATGTCTACGCCATTGCGTTGTTCAGAATTCCAGCCGGTACGAATTTTCAGGGTTACGGGAACATCCACTGCGGTAACGACGCTTTGCAAGATTTTTGCCACCAGTGTTTCATCGCGAAGCAGGGCAGAACCCGCCGCCTTCTTGCAGACTTTTTTTGCCGGGCAACCCATATTGATATCAATAATTTGCGCACCGAGTTCCACATTAGCTTGAGCTGCCCCGGCCATCATGGCGGGGTCAGCTCCTGCAATTTGTACCACTCGGGGCGCTGGTTCGTCGCAGTGGATGCGGCGTTGTCGAGATTTTTGGCTATTCCACAAGCGCAAATCGGAAGTCACCATTTCGGACACCACCAGCCCGGCGCCGAGTTCACGGCATAACCGGCGAAACGGCAAGTCGGTCACTCCCGCCATCGGTGCCAGGATGGTCGGTTGTTCACTGGTAAAAGGGCCGATCTGAAACAATTTTGCTCCCGGGGAGTTCATTGATGTTCTCTCGCCTGTGACCGATATTCATCGTAAAGCCAGCGCACCATATTTGCTCTGGTGACTTGCTCGGGTCCATGAAGAGAGAGTGGTCAATGCGAAAGCTGCCAATGATACTTGTTTTACAGAGGGGGCAAAAGTGGTAAGCCAATAATGACTGGCTAATTGGTCACTAAGAGTGAATAACTGGATGCGTCTGGTCCGGGGTCGACAATTTCCAGACGGATTCGCACCGGTTGATTGCGAGGAAACAATTTTACGCCGTCCAGTTCCCCGTGCAGGTACTCATCCGGTTTAAAACGGCGTTGTGCTACTCGCCTTCCTTGCAGATCATCAAAGTACAGCAGCAAATTCGGGAACTGTTGGTCAAAATTGGCGCGATTTTCCAGTATTGCCTCAACCAGCAGTGCGCCCTCCGTTGACGGGTGGCTGTAGACCAGCAAATGCTCACTTTTGATTTTGCCCGGGTCGGTCAACGGAGATATTGAACACTTCAGTACTTTGCACACTCCTGTCAGCCAACCGCGGTACTCAGGATTGAGAGACAGTTGGTCGCTATAGAAATAGACATACTGCAGTGGCAGTAAAAGCGTTGCCACCAGACTGGCGGCCACCAGCCAGGGTTGGTGCGGTTTTGAGTGCCGTTGTCGCACAGGGAACGGTGGGCTGTCTTCAAACGCTTCTGTATCTGCAGCACCGTCGTCTTCGGCAGTATCCAGAATACTGCCGGAAGGCTCAGTTGGCGCTGGTATTTCGAGCAACGCCTGTGCTGGCGCCGACTCTGTATCCTGCTCGTCTGGCAATTGTATCGGAGTGGAATCGCTGTCCTTATCTAGATCGGTGGACTTGCTTTCAGCCGGCAGATCTTCCGACTCTGGCTCCGATTCTGATTCTGATTCCGGTTCAACGGGTATGGTTGCCTTTGTTGTGTGTTCCTCTACCCCGGTTTCAATATCATTGTCGGCATCGGCATCGGCATCGGCATCGGCATCGGCATCGGCATCAATATGCGCATCAACATCGGCGTTAACGCTGGTGCCGGTCGTTTGCTCTGGGTCAGGTAATGGTACCGGCGTGGATGGTGACAAGTCGGCTTCGGGGTTTTCCTCCAGGGAGGGGGGAGTGGCATCGTTCGGGATGGCAAGGTTTTCTGTCGCTGCGAGTTGTTTGTCGCCTGAAGCGTCTGTTTTTTGATACAGGGTCGCATCAAATATGGTCAGGCAGGCTCCGCACCGCACCAGGCCATTGGCCACTTTGAGCTGCGTGGCAGTGGCGTGGAATGCAATCTGGCAGGACGGGCATTGGGTAATTAACGTCACAGTTATCCAGGGCCTGTTAGCACTAATTGAATTATCGCTGTTGTGGTGCCTTATATCGCGCAGATTCTATCCCGTTACGACTTTTTTCGCAGCGGTCAATCGCACCCATTCTTGCAATTGTGCGGCAGGTTCAAACTCAAATTGTTGTGAATAACGGTCAATGACATCGCTTGACTGGCATTCAATCAGCCCGGAGAGGCACAGTTTGCCCCCGGCGACAGTCAGGTTTGAAAGTGTTTCCACCAGTGCAATCAGTGGAGCGGCAAGAATATTGGCGACAGTAATGTCCGCTTGAACATCGGGCAGGTTATCGGGCAAGCAGGCTGTTAATCGCTGCGGATCAATGCCATTGCGGGTGCCATTGTCCCGGGTGGCGAGCAGGGCTTGCGGGTCGTTGTCCACGGCAACGACCTGAGAAGCGCCCAGCAAAAGGGCGGCAATGCCGAGAATGCCAGAGCCGCAGCCGTAGTCGACTACGGTTTTTCCTGTCAGGTCAAGGGCATCAAGCCACTGGAGGCAGAGAAAGGTCGTGGGATGAGTGCCGGTGCCAAAGGCAAGGCCGGGATCAAGCAGTAAATTGACGGCATTGGGTTGTGGTGGTTTCAGCCAGCCAGGGCAAACCCAGAGTCGCTCGCCACACTGTATTGGCTGATAATGTTTCATCCATTCCCGTTCCCAGTCCTTGTCTTCAAGGATATCCCAGCGATGGCTCGGCAGGTCGGCGCCGTAGATGGCGGTTGCCTGAACGGTGGTGAGGTCAGTATCGGTGTCGGCCGGAAACAGGCCGGTAATGCGTATGCTGTTCCAGAGCGGCGTTTCGCCAACGCCGGGTTCCAGGATTGGCTGGTCGGCGTTGTCTTCCAGAGTGACCGAAACGGCTCCGACGGCCAACAACAGGTTGTCTATGGCATCGGCAGATGCGCGGTCGGTTTGTATTCGCAGTTGGAGCCATGTCATAGTGGCGTTCGACGTTGGATGTTGGACGTTAGACGAAAAGCTTGATTACGTAGTAAAGCATTGCTCAATACTGTTCACATCGAACATCGAACATCGAACATCGAACATCGAACATCGAACATCGAACATCGAACATCGAACATCGAACATCGAACATCGAACATCGAACATCGAACATCTTACAGTCCAAGCTT
>JBNKFQ010000333.1:0-6906 GCA_050289385.1 Porticoccaceae bacterium
AATGTTTGCTGGCCGATAATCCCGATACTGCTCGTGAATACGCTGGTGAGCTGGACGGCCTGAACCGCGATCGCAAACTGATCGAAGCACAAATGCAGCGTGAAGCTTTGAAGATAGTCGACCAGCTCCATCTGGATGATGAGGGTTTGCCGTGGGGGTTGTGTTTGTACGATACAGACTGGCACCAGGGGGTGGTTGGTTTGCTGGCGTCGCGTATCAAGGACAGGATACATCGACCGACAATAGCGTTTGCCAATGCGGATGAAAACGATGTGCCACATCGGGAAATTAAAGGTTCGGCACGCTCCATTCCGGGCTTGCATATTCGCGATGCTCTGGAATCAGTGGCAACGCGCCACCCCGATGTATTGCAAAAGTTTGGCGGTCACGCCATGGCTGCCGGGTTGAGTTTGCCGATGGACAAGCTCGATGATTTTCGTCGAGCCTTTGATGACGAAGTAAAACGCCAGCTTACTGAAGCAGATTTACACGCGGAGATATTTACCGATGGCAGTATGACAGCCGATGACTTGGCAATGCCGGTGGTAGAACAGTTGCGCGAAGGCGGCCCGTGGGGTCAGCATTTCCCCGAACCGGTATTTGACGGCGAATTTGACCTGGTACGGCAAGGCATCGTGGGGGAAAAACACCTCAAGATGGTATTGGCGCTTGATGATGGCCAGGAAATTGATGCTATCGCCTTTAACGTCAATGTGCAGCAGTGGCCCAATACTACGGTGCAGCGGGTGCATTGTGTTTACAAACCGGATATTAACGAATATCGTGGTGTTCGGTCGGTACAGTTGATCGTGGATCAGATCAGGGCGGTTTAATCCGGCCCACCAGTGAGCTTCGCGGGTAAACAGTTTTTGCTCTATTTCAGAACTGTAATTAATCAGAGGTTCCCTGGAGCGCGATCTTCATTTCCATCCCGCAAAAACCTATCGGTTTATGCCGATGAAGCCCGTGCTGCCGAGCATATCACCAGATCAGACAATGAAGTCAGTATTTTCCCTTTCAATATACCCTTCTTATCTAATTCATCTATGATTTCAACCACAAGTCCGAGAATTGTCTCCGCCGCGATGGTGAGGGGGCGTGTGTGATTCCAACTTGCTGTTAAGACGCGATTTAGGTCTGGAGAGGTAATCCTGAGAGCTGAAAGTTTTCCGGTCAGTATCTCCTGATCAAACATATAACAAGAGAGAACAGAACATGCCAATCCTTCCAATACAATACTTTTCAACGTTTCAACAGAACGTTGCTCAAAGCGAATATTCAGCGCTGTTCCTGTTGTAATCGCCACCTGTTCAAGTCGCGTTCGAACATCATTTTTTCTTGCCGTCAATACCAAAGGCAGTTTGCTGATTTCACTGAAGTTGATTGTTCGGCGGCGCCGATCAAAATAGCCGGGAGCGCCCAATACATACAAATTTTCCTGGTATAGAGGTATGCTTTTGGCCGATGGCAATTCGGATGCATTTGGAATGATACCAAAGTCAACTCCTCCTGTTTCAACGAGTTCCAGTGCCTGCGAGCTCAAAACATCAATAATCTTCAGTGAAATATCCGGAAACCTCTCGCTTACGGTTCTCATCAATTTTGGCGTCAGGTGCCGGGACATAGTTCCCGGTACAGTAATGGAAACTTCCCCATGCGGCTTACCCGTCAGGGATTTTATATCGTCTTGAGCATACTGAATCTGTCGCATAATAATTATTGCATGCTCGTATAACCTTTTTCCGGCAACCGTAGGTATTACACCTTTGGCGGTGCGTTCCAAAAGCCTTACACCCAAATTACTTTCCAGCAAATGGATAGTATTGGTTAATGAAGGCTGCGCTATATTTAAATTTCTGGCTGCAGCTGAGATATTTTTAAGCTCAACCACTTTTGCAAAATATTTGAGTTGATTGAATTTCATCGCTAGTACCGGCCTAACCAGATAATAGGTAAAATCTATATTAGTCCATTCTATATCGAAAAGACATATTTAAAAACTATGGGTGGCATCAAATATTGGTATTTGTCCTGAAGCCCTGTCCACTCTAAGCTGTTGAGGTAATTTTCGGGGCAGGGCCAGATAGAGATTCCGTAAAATATTTGCCATTGAAACTGTAACAGTGTTGTCAAAAGGCCCATTACTTACGAATCTTAAGGCACTTTAAGTCTGAAAAAGAAATTTGAAACACTTTTTTAGGATGTATGAACGTGAAGAAACTTATCATTTATCCGTTTTTCATGGCAGTCTTTCAGGCAGTAATAGTTCCAGCGGCCAGCGGCAATTCATGCGAAGAATTGGCCCAACTTAACCTTGTCAATGCCAAAATTACTCTTGCCGAATCGATATCTCCCGGAAAATTCTATGCTCCAGATGGTACAGCTTTTGATGTCCCTGCATTCTGTCGAGTGCGTGGCATATCAACACCAACCGCCAAATCCAAAATTAATTTTGAAGTTTGGATGCCGGCTCGTGACTGGAATGGCAGGTATTACCAACATGGACAAGGTGGTTTGGGAGGGGTAATTAACTACACCGCATTAGCAAACCTCGTAAACGAGGGAAATGCTGTTGCGGCAACAGATGACGGCCATATTAGAGACAAAGACGGCGGCGCATCCTGGGCACGGGACAATCAAAAAGTAGTTGACGTATTCTCGCTTGCACTAAAAGAAACCTTCAACAATGCCACGGAGACCATTAAACACTTTTATAATCGTTTGCCTCAATACCGTTACTTTTCCGGTTGTTCAGGTGGTGGGCGCCAGGCGTTTATCGCCGCCCAACGCTATCCGCAGGACTGGGACGGCATTCTGGCCGGGGCGCCCGGGAACGATACCACTGGAATTTATTCAGCTTTTTCCGCCTATGGGCAGCTGTGGCAAAACAATCCCAAGGGTCGTATAGGGCCCCAAAAACTGCCAGCTATTGAGCGTGCCGCACTTTCTTCATGTAAGAAAGAAGCCCATGTTGTGAATGGCATAGCATCCGATCCGCGTTTTTGTAATTTTGATCCTGAAATACTGTCATGTCAGGGAAAAGAGACTGATGATTGTCTGACGAGACCGCAACGCGATACGCTGAAAGTACTCTATAGCGGGTTTACCGACAAATCTACTGGAAAAATTCTGTATCCGGGCCTTGCCCCTACCATGGAAACCGCGGGAGCCTGGAAAGATTGGGTTACCGGCTCTGATCCAAATAACGCCAAACCTCCGCTACTGGTCTTCCTTGGAAATCGATTCTTTCGTAATTTTATTTATGACAATCCAGACTGGAACGTTTCCATGTTCGATATCCAGCGCGATCCTTTGTTCGCGAAAACAAAAAAGTTATTTGATAAGAATTTTTCAGAAATTGCCGATTTGAACGAGACGGACCTGTCTGAATTGGAAGCATCCGGAACCAAATTAATCGTATACAATGGCTGGGGCGATGCGGGCATTCTTCCCGATGACATCATAAAATATTATGAAAAGGTAATAGAAAAGGCAGGCGGCCTGAAAAAAACCCAAAATTTCTTTCGTCTGTTTATGGTACCGGGAATGTTGCACTGCAAAGGGGGGCCTGGCGCCAATTCCTTTGGACAAATGTCAGGTTATACATCGTCGTTGTTCAATGACGCCCAACATAATATAACTCGAGCGCTTGAATCCTGGGTGGAATCAGGCGAAGCGCCAGAAAGAATTACAGCAACAAAATACCTGGATGACAACCCCAAAAAAGGTGTGTTATTCACAAGGCCTATATGCGCCTACCCCAAAGTGCCAGCTTACAAAAAATCAGGCAGCATAGATCTTGCTGAAAATTTTGAATGTATTAAGTGGGGAACCCCTTGACTTTATACAGTTGTCTGAATATAGAACAAAGTATCCATTTCTGAAACAGTATATATATTTAAATTGTGATCAAACAGAAAACAATAGAAAATTTTTATAAAGTGAGTGTATATATGTCCGAATATCCTAATTACAATATTAGCACTTCATTAAAATTTTCTTTTTCGGCTGCAATAATATTTTATTGTGTTTACTTTTCTTTCAGCACTTTGGCAGCAGAACAGGTTCATAAGAATCAACCACCCAACGTAATCTTTATCCTGATTGATGAATTGCGATATGACGAAGTTACTCAGGGCGAGCGCCAGGTATTTGTCAATATTCCAAATATTGACGCGCTTGCTAATAAGGGCACTTCATTCCAGAACTTCTATTCTGTCTCAACTATCTGCTCACCAAATAGAGCAAGCTTGTTGACTGGACAATATCCCGCTATTCATGGGGTAGTGGACAACACAGATCGAAGCCAGCTGAGTCGTCAATTGCCCACATTTGCACGCGCACTTCATAAATCGGGTTATGAGACAGCTTTTGTCGGCAAATGGCATATGGGTAATGACCCGACACCGCGTCCCGGCTTTGATTTTTGGGCAGCAATACCCGGGCAGGGGCAACTGTGGAATCCGGAAATATGGAAAGATAATCAATTGCGGACAATTAAAGGCTACGTGACCGATGTTTTAACAAATGAAGCTTTGTCTTTTCTTCGTCAACCACGAAACAAGCCTTTTATGCTGTATCTTTCTCACAAAGCAATACACCCCGATGCGAAACAAAATCAAGACAGTTCCGTGGATCTTTCTTTCGGTATGAGGTATGAGGCGGCAACCAGACACCGTGGACTATATAAAGACAATCCCGTTCGGGTACTCCCCAATGTACACTCCTTTGAGGTCGATCCACCGGGAAAAACTGTACTTTCAAGGGCATTTGTTCGAAAGCGCAGTAAAGAAAATATTGCCAAATGGGGATCGATGCTTGAACTGGATTCCAGGGCGGAAACTGTTCGTAATCGTGCCGAGATGCTTTTGTCCATCGACGAAGGTATCGGGAAAATTATCGAGGAAATTCGCCACCAGGGCCGGTTAGACAATACAATCATTATATTTACCAGTGACAATGGCACCAGCGTCGGCGAGCATGGAATCACTATTGAGAGGCGTTTACCATATGAAGGAATCATTCACCTGCCGCTTATTGTTTATTACAACGGATGGCAACCAATAGGCGGGGTTTCGCGCAATGAACTGGTCCTGAATATCGATATCGCCCCAACCATTCTTGAAGCAGCAGGAATCAAGCCTGGAGCAACTGTTCAGGGAGATTCTCTCCGTCCACTGTTAGAGGGCACTAAAACCGAATGGCGACAATCGTTTCTGGTGGAACATCGACCTGACGAACGCCCTTTTTCC
Source organism: Porticoccaceae bacterium (assembly GCA_050289385.1). Lineage (GTDB taxonomy): Bacteria > Pseudomonadota > Gammaproteobacteria > Pseudomonadales > Porticoccaceae > JBNKFQ01. The sequence continues at coordinate 5,253 of JBNKFQ010000333.1, forward strand.
TGGGTGGCGGATATGTCTTATTTGATGCTTCGCCAGAACAATCTCAAATATATTCATTGGTTGCGCTATCCTGATGAATCCGAACTCTATGATCTCTCCAGAGATCCATATGAACAGAAAAATGTAATGCAAAATCCGGATTACAAGCAGATGATACCCTCTCTGCGTGAAGAAATACGTCGATTGGTTCTTAAGGCACGGGGTTTATAAAAATAGTGTACCGTTTTTTTGTTACAACAATTACCGTTATCATTTATTGCAAAGCCAGCTGTATAAATGCAACGGCTAACGGCAGCTCCTGTCCCGAGAAAAACGAGTTGACCCGACACACCCAGGGTATGGTGTGGGTTCCCCCTGGCGAATTTCTGATGGGTTCAGACGTCCCGATGTTTCGGGATGCACGACCCAAACATCGGGTTGCATTGGACGGTTTCTGGATTGACGCTACGGAAGTCACTAATTCGGACTTCTCCCGATTCGTTGAGTCCACTCGTTATATAACACTGGCTGAACGTACCCCTTCACCGGAAGATTACCCTGGGGCCCCACAAGAAATGCTGGTGCCCGGTTCCATTGTATTTTCCCCACCAACCCAAAAAGTGGTTCTGGATGATGCTTACCAATGGTGGCAATTCGTGCCCGGCGCCAACTGGCGTCACCCCGAAGGGAAGGGAACAACCATACAACAACGTATGGATCACCCAGTGGTTCATATCGCTTATGAAGACGCCATAGCTTATGCTCACTGGGCTGGAAAACGCCTTCCTACCGAGGCGGAATGGGAGTATGCAGCTCGAGGCGGGCTCGAAGCCAATGCTTATGCCTGGGGTAATAAATTAAAATTAAACAATCGCTATATGGCCAATACTTTCCAGGGTGATTTCCCGCGCTCCAACACTGCTGACGACGGTTATGCGGCCACTTCGCCTGTCAAGGCCTTTCCCGCCAATGGTTTTGGACTTTACGGTGTTTCAGGTAATGTCTGGGAATGGACATCAGACTGGTATCGGTTCGACGAATACGTCCGCCGTGCCATGAGCGACAAACCAGTTATCAACCCCAAGGGCCCGACAATGAGTTATGACCCCACCGAACCAGGCATTCCCAAGCGCGTTCAAAAAGGCGGGTCTTTTCTTTGTACGGATCAGTATTGTGCCCGCTACCGGCCCGGTGGCCGTGGCAAAGTAGCGCCTGACAGCGGCGCCAACCACATCGGATTCAGGTTGATATATCAGCCGGACTGCCCTGGCAAACAACAAACAAAAACAAAGAAACAAGGGACAGGCGCTCAAGAAACAAGGGACAGGCGCTTGAACAAACAAGAACAAACAAAAGAAACAAAGGGACAGGCGCTTTTAAGAGAAAAGCCAGGCGTGCGCCAGCTTCAGATATGACATTCTCTGAATAAGAGTAAATTCCCCGGAATTTTTTGTATTGACCCTTGGCGTTTCAGTCAAAGGCCATTTTCAGGCCAAGAGTATTTGTTGTGGGTAAAAACCCATCAGAAAAATAGAAAAAGAATAGCGTAGAACGGTTGGTTTTTTATCCTGTGTCGGTACGCATTGGTTTGCGCTGCACCCCAAAACGTTGTCGGTAACGCTGTTCAAACTGTGTGGAGTTTTCCAGCCAGTATTCTGGCTGAATATTCAGGCGC
>JBNKFQ010000334.1:0-13595 GCA_050289385.1 Porticoccaceae bacterium
CAATCTGGTATGTACCCAACTAACGAGTCTGCCACCATGTATCCTTACCTAAAAAATTTGTCATCAATTTTGTCATTAACCGTTGTCATAGTTGGCTTGTCCGGTTGTGATAAAACGGATCTGCCCGAGCCCGCGCCCAAGGCCGACGCTACTAACATGGAACGCCTGTCGAATATCGACCATGAACGCGGCACCTGGCTGACCGGTGGGCGTGACCATCAGCAAAGCTATTATTCCCCACTGAATCGCATCAACAAAAACAACGCCAATCAACTGGGTTTTGCCTGGCAATATGACATAGACACCACACAGGGGTTTAAGGCTACACCGATTGTTGAGAAGGGTGTGATGTACTCCAGTGGCCCCATGGGCACGGTCTACGCTTTGGATGCAAAAACCGGCAAAGAACACTGGACCTTCACGCCGAACATAGACCTCGGCATCATGAATAAAATCTGCTGCGGCGTGGGCAACCGAGGCGTGGCGGTTTGGCAGGGAAAGGTCTACGTCGGTTCACTGGACGGCTATCTTTACGCCTTAAACGCCGATACCGGAGCCGTCGAATGGAAAGCGGACACCATTACCGATCGAAAGAGAGGTTATTCCATCACCGGCGCGCCCTACATTGCCAACCAGGTGGTCGTGATCGGTAACGGCGGCTCTGAATTCGATGCCCGTGGTTACGTGACAGCCTACGATGTGGAAACCGGCGAGCAGCGTTGGCGGTTTTTTACCGTACCAGGCAGGCCCGACAAGGGCTTTGAACACCCGGAACTGGAAATGGCGGCAAAAACCTGGGACCCGAACAGCCTGTGGGAGGTGGGGTTGGGCGGTACCGCCTGGGACGGTATGGCCTATGACCCCGAACTGAATCTGCTTTATGTCGGCACCGGCAACGGTGACCCTCACCCCAGAAAACTGCGCAGCCCAGCTGGCGGAGACAACCTGTTTCTGTCCTCCATTCTCGCTATCAACCCGGACACCGGCTCCCTGGCGTGGTACTACCAAACCACGCCGGGCGATAACTGGGACTACACCGCAACACAAAAAATGATTCTCGCGGAATTTGCCATTGAAGGAAAAACGCGCAAAGTGATTATGCAGGCGCCCAAAAACGGATTCTTCTATGTGCTGGATCGCGCCACCGGCGAATTGTTGTCCGCCGAACCCTATGCCCAGATCAATTGGGCCAGCCATGTTGACAAAAAGACGGGCCGACCGGTCGAAACCGGGCAGGGCGATTACTCCCGGGAGCCCAAACTGGTGTTTCCCAGCGCCTGGGGCGCCCATAACTGGCAACCGATGGCTTACAACCCGAACACCGGACTGGTGTATATTCCTACGATAGAAATGCCCAATCTTTTTGCTCTGCCCGATACCCCGTTCAGCTATCAACAAGGGGGGGCCAACTCAAACTCCATCTTGATTTTGCCACTGGAAGGGCCGAACGGGTTCGACAGTGACGTGGCACGCAAGCTGGGGTTGATGGAACAATTGACCGCGGGATCTTTTGATTACAGGCCCCGCGGTTTCCTGAAAGCCTGGGACCCGGTAAAGCAAAAAATTGCCTGGCAGGTCGAAACTTCCGGCCAATGGGCCGGGGAATATTTCGCAATTTCCAACGGTGGCGGCCTGATGACCTCGGCTGGCGGCCTCGTGTTTCAGGGGCGCGGAGATGGTAACCTGGTTGTTCTCGACGCCGAAAACGGCCGGCAGCTGCACAGCATTTTCGTCGGCACCAGCATGACCGCCGCCCCCATGACCTACAGCGTGGACGGCGAGCAATACATTGCCATCATGGCCGGTATCGGTGGCCTGTTTGGCGGCACACAGCCGCCGGGATCCGCCTCGTACAAGTACGGTAACAAAGGACGTATCGTTGCGTTCAAATTACATGGCGGCGAGGTGCCACTTCCCGATGAAATCATTCATAGCGACGACTCCTTTCCCAAACCCCCGGTGTCGCGCATGGGAACCACCGCCCAGCTCAAGCTGGGCAAAGCGCTGTACCAGCGCAACTGTGCCAAATGCCACGCCAACGCCGGTGGCGGCATTCCCAATCTGCTGAAGATGGACGCACAGGCTCACCGGGAGTTCCTGGATATTGTCTTACAGGGTATTCGGGCGGAAAAAGGAATGGGCAGCTTTAAAGGAATTCTGTCAAAAACAGAGGCGCAAGCCATTCACGCCTACCTGGTCAACTCGGCGTGGGAGGCCTATGTCGAAGACAGTGGGACTTCGACCTCTCATCAACCGGAACGTGCAGTTACAACGCAAGAGCAATAAAACCCATGGCAAATCAATTTGCTATCGGCGTCAATTTGTCTACCGGGTTGTGATGCTGGCTACCGAGTCAGGGTCTTGCCTGAATACGCATAGGCCCACTATGCCTGCGCTCATGCGTCTTGTACGGAACACGCTGATGAACGCTGGATACGACGATATCATCCTGAAGGAGTGCCATGCCACTGTATATCAGTAACTGATATCCGGTTGATCTATACTGGGGCGACTCTATTGGTGAGGTAAATACTTATGGGCGAGGCAACCGATGTACTCACTGTTGATGTGACCGACCAGGCACCTTTCGTTCCTGGCGACCACTTCATGAGTGGCACCTCAAACAGACCTCGAACAGAGGTGACTCGAACCCGTTATCTGTCGGGAACTCAAACCGGTTACAGGTTGGGGGTTTGGTTCAGTGATGACTTTGCGCTCATTATCAATGACGGCCTGTGGGGCACTACCAGCCCTTATGAAGCGATTTTTCGAAGCGACGGTTTGTATATATTAAGTATGCGTCTGTCAGGCAACTGCGTGGAATCGGTAAATCAGAACACCTACACACTGGGCGCGCTTACCTGCTCCATGATTCATTACGCAAAAAACGTAAAACACATTTTCCGTTTACTGCCCGGTGAGCCACTGGTAGAAATTTGTGCCATATTTCACCTGTCCTTTTTCATGAGGAAATACGGCCTGACGGAGCAACAGGCAGAGCGGTTTTTAAACCCACCCAAACACAGTAACCGCGACCCCTGGTTTAACCAGTGTCCGATGACACACGAAATAGAGCAGGTGATACGCGAGATCCAAAGCGCCACCCCCTCTGCAAAAGGTTATCGGCTTTTCGCAGAAGCAAAAACCCTGGAATTTCTGTCCCTCTACCTGGAACAACTGGAAGATAATAACGAAGGCGGCAGGCGTTCATTAATCTCCGCAAATGATCTGCAACGCCTGTATATCGCGAAACAATGCCTTGCCAGGCACTATCGCGAGCCACCATGCATTGACGAACTCTGCCAGATGGTGGGATTTAACCGCCGCAAGCTGACAGAGTCTTTCAAATCAACCTTTGGTTATACCATATATGAGTACGTCCAGTACCTGCGTATGGAGCAGGCCAAGGCACTCTTTCAACAGGGCCTGTCCGATATCCATCGCGTGGCGGAGCAAGTGGGCTATCACCACCAAAGCAGTTTCAGCAAGGCATTCAAACAGTATGCGGGTCTGTCGCCCCGCCAATTCGCCCTATCCCATGGCAAGCTGGCTTAACGTCACAAAGTGCCAATCGACTAAAAACTCGTAACGATTGAACAAAACCGCTTTTCAAGCAGTGGTTATACTCAGCTGCGGTTTTATTTCCTCGACGTCAACAAGTTCAACATGAGCGCGTACCATGACTAATCGCCTGTCCTTATCGGTATTTCTTTTTATACTCCTTCCGTGGCAACTGCAGGCCGCGCCACCCACCGACACCATTCCCCGGTCTCTCAGTCTGCCACCGACGTATCCGGACAGTTGGCTGTTTTTGCAGGATTTGAACTATCTGAACGTGATCAACGGGAAATTCATTATTCTGGACGTAGCGGCGGAGTACCAACAGCACAAGGGTGCGTTTCAGGGGGCGCAGCTTGCCAACTTTGCCGAATCGAAAAAGCGCAATGAACTGTATGTGACCGAGACCGTTTACTCCCGAGGCACACACGGCAAACGCACAGATTTGCTGACCATCTACGACAAGGTGAACTTGGAACCGGTTGCCGAGGTTAGTCTGCCCGGTGAAAAGCGGGCGTTGATGTTGCCGCAAAAAGCCGCGATGCGACTGACCGGGGACGGACAATTTCTTTTGGTGTTTAACTTCACGCCGGCGTCATCCGTGACTGTCGTGGATATGGACAAACGACAAATCGTGAGTGAGGTACCGGTTCCGGGTTGCAGCCTGAACTATGCCAGCGGTCAACGCGGTTTTTTCTCTTTATGTCCGAACGGTACCCTGGTGAGTTTCACGCTGGATGAGGAGGGCCGGGCCTCCGGCGAAGCCATGAGCCAACCCTTTAACGATTTGGATGACGATGTGCTGCTCCTGCATCCTGCGACGATAAACGGTATTACCTACCTGATCAGCTTTCACGGGAATCTGCGACCGATCGATACGTCGAAAAACACGCCACAAGTCATGCCCGCCTGGCCGCTGTTGACAGCAAACGAGCGGGCAGCGGGTTGGCGTCCCGCGGAATTGCAACCACTGACCCGCGATGCGGCAGGCCGACTCTATGCGCTGATGCAGCAACAAACCGCAGATCCTGAAAAGGATGTGGCCGAAGTCTGGGTCTATGACGTCACCCGGCACAAGCGGCTCAAGCGTATTACCCTGAAATCGCTCAGTGGTGCAATTGAAGTCACCCGTGGGGAAACCCCGTGGCTGGCGGCAATCGGGCAGGACGGTGTCGATGTGTATAACGCCGTCAGTGGCGACTTCGTCCGCAATATCGGGGGCTGGGCATCCGCCACCCCGATGCTAATGCATGCTGCGCAGTGAATGGTGTAATCATGAGCATTGATCCCTTGTTCACAACTGCTGCCCGGCTCTTCATGGGCTTATTTTTCCTGTCGGCCGGACTACACAAGGTGAAAAACAAACAACATTTCCAGGCATCCATGGCCGCATACCAGTTGGCGCCGGACAAGCTAAATGTCCCGATGGCATTTTGTCTGATGATAACTGAACCGCTTATCGGCGTATTGCTGATAACGGACCATCTAACATTGTTTGCCGCTGTTAGCGCAATTCTGATAACCAGCCTGTATCTGGCTGCAATGGCCATCAACCTGGCGCGTGGCAGAACACATGTCGATTGCGGTTGCTCCTTTTCGCGGCGCGAAGCGCCATTGTCCGGCTGGCATCTGCTGCGCAATGGCGCATTGCTCGGTATTACCGCGCTTATCTTGTTGCCGGAAACGACGCGGATGCTTGGCGTATTTGACGGCATCCAGATTACCGCCGCCGTGCTGGTGTCCGGCCTGCTGTATTTAAGCGGTGATGCCCTGCTGGCCAATCGCGGTTATTTTTCCCGGGAGGAAACCTAGATGCTGGATATTCTGCTGACCTCACAAGCATTGCTTTGGGCAATCGTTATTGTTCTGGCGCTGGTCTGCCTGGCACTGGTTCGGCAAGTCGGCGTCTTGTACGAACGTATTGCGCCGATGGGCGCTCTGGCGATGAACCGTCGTCTGGCGGGCGGCGATACCGCGCCAACACTGTCGTTGACCTCATTGACAGGCGACACCGTCACCATCGGCCCGGATGCCTCTGCCGGACAAGCCAACAGCCAACTGCTGTTTTTTCTGTCGCCGGACTGCCCGGTCTGCAAAACACTGCTGCCCATCCTGAAGTCCATCAAACACAAACAACTCGACATCCTACTGGCCAGCGATGGTGGCGATCCAGACACGCATAGGCGCTTCATAACAAAATACGGGCTGGAAGGCTTTCCCTACGTGCTGTCTGAAGCACTGGGACTGACCTATGGTGTCAGCAAACTGCCCTATGCCGTCCTGATCAATGCACAGGGCAGTATCAGCGCGCTGGGCATCGTCAATACCCGTGAACATATGGAAAGCCTGTTTGAAGCCGATTCGTTGGGACAAGCCACGATCCAGGATTACCTGCACGAGGTCGAAACCAAAACCGATAAACACACTGACACGAGGACACCGCATGAACCTGCTTGAAAAACTGGCCGAACGCAGCGCCCGGAATGTTGCTCGTCACACATCACGACGGGGATTTTTGGGGAATTTGGGTACCATGCTGGTCGGTGGCGCCGCCATTCCGCTACTGCCCGTAGCTCGCGCAAGTGAAGATCGGACACCACCGCAAAAAGGCTATCCCGGCGTTTCTCCGCAGCCCAGCCTGAATATCGCGGAAACGGGCGACCCGGCCAGTTGCGATTACTGGCGTTACTGCGGCACCGGCGCGCCTTTATGCGCCTGTTGTGGCGGCAGCGCCAATGCCTGCCCGCCCGGGTCTGAAATGTCGCCCATGGGTTGGATCGGCACCTGCCGCAACCCGGTGGATGGCAAAAACTACATCATTTCCTACAACGACTGCTGCGGCAAACCCACCTGCAAGCGGTGCCAGTGCGGGCGGCACAAAGCCGACGAGCGCTCCTCCATCGTGAGGCCCGTAACCAGCGGCAATTACCTGTGGTGCGTGGGCACCAAAAGCACTACGTTCACCTGCGGCACGGCAAATGTATTGGGCTTGGCACTGGACCAGGATTAATGATGAATCTCCTACTCAAGAAGTGGCTGTTATTGTTACTGCCGGGATTAGCGGTATGTCAGGCCGTATGGGCTCAGGAATGGGCGGGAGTCGATAATACCGAGCGCGCCCGTTATCACTGGATCATGCACTGCCAGGGCTGCCATGGCGTGCAGGCACAGGGCGCACCGGGCGGCGCACCGCGTATGGCGGGAGTGGTCTCGAAGTTTTTGCATAACGAGGCAGGTCGCGCCTATCTATCCAGAGTGCCGGGCGTGGCGTTCGTGTCGCTTTCCAATAGAGACGTGGCAGAACTGATGAATTGGGTAGTGCAGACATTTGACGCGCAAAATTTGCCCGAACATTTCAAACCCTACACGGAAGATGAAATGAAAAACCTGCGGCAACAGCCGTTAATTTCGCAGGCGTTCAGGGTGAGAAAAAAAATATTGCAAAATCTTAAAAAGAAAAGGGAGTAAACATGAAGATAACTAGCAAGAGTGTTTTGTTTGCTGTGTTTTTATCCGCTTTTCTCGACGTTAAGGCTGCGGATATCCAGTACGAAAACCTAAACATACCCGATCAATCAGGGAAGATAATGACTGTATTGGGACAGATAACACCTGATGCATCTGGCGCGACGCTCATGCATGAACATCTGTTCCTGAAATTTTTTGTGCCGACCAGCGAACCGGAAAGATGGAAAAAAATGGGATTAAACGTACCGAACGGCGAGGAACTTAAACATTGGAATGAACCGTTTGATGTACATAGTCGAACTCGGGTTATCAGTCGCGGGCTGTTTTCCAATCGTGACGCTCTCACATTGGACAATATCGCTGACATGGTTACCGAGGCTCTTGCATACAGACAACTGGGCGGGAAAACCATTGTCGATGTAACGCCCGCCGGGTTGGGCCGACAGCCGTTAAAATTACGGGAAACCGCCAGGAAGACAAATATGAATATTGTCATGGGGACCGGATTTTACCGGCGAACTTGGCACCCAAAGGATATGGATCAACTCACACAGTCCGATTTGACCAGGATAATGGTTCGCGAAATTGTTAAAGGTGTTGATAATACCGGTATCAAGGCCGGGATAATCGGAGAAATTCCTGCCGAGGATCTGACATTCGAGCCGGCCGACTCCAATGAGGTGCGGGTTCTCCGCGCTGCCGCCCGCGCCAGTCGCCTGACCGGAGCGGCTATTACCCTGCACAGCGATTTCGGGCACATGAATAATCTGCGCTTATCGCTTGATATTCTCGAACAGGAAGGCGCCGATTTGTCCCGTGTGGTTATGGGCCATATCGCCGGTATTGCATCAAAGGATGTCGGTTTTCTGGAAAGCCTGTTAAAACGCGGCGTCTACCTTGAGTTCGATACGCTGGGTTTTCCGTTGCCCTGGGTCACAGATTGGAATGGTTTGAGTAGTCGGCCGATGGTGGATGCCATTATTGCCCTGATTACACGGGGTTATGCGGATCGAATACTCTTTTCACAAGACCTTTGTACCAAATTTCAAATGACCAAATATGGCGGTTATGGATTGACTTATATCCATACAGAGTTAATACCCTATCTGTTGCAAAAAGGTATAAAGAAGCGGCAAATAGAAGACATTATGGTGGAAAACCCCCGGCGTGTACTGACATTTTCTAAACCTGAAGACATAGACAGCATATAAATGATTGGGGAACTCGGATTTGTAACGCCAGCCTATCAGCAGTATCTCGATTTTTTTTCGGAACATTTATAAGCCTGCCTGTCGACGGACGACAGGGTTCTCAGAAATTCCCAAAAGGCGCGAGCTATACAACTACATTGTCCGTTATTACACCTCTCTGAATACTGATGCCAATACCGTGCATGTTTTGGGTTTATCCGAGGTCAAGCGTATTCGTGGTGACACGCCTGGCAAACGGTTGCAAGCAACTGACGCATTCAATTTATCAGACGGTAATCGCTCAAGCGAAACCATTTACGCGAAAGAATAAATCGAGTCACAGGTTCCGGGGAAAGACTGGTCACCTCTTCCCTCATATTCTTTCTGTAGAAAGCGGTGCAAGTAGCATTTTGCCACACGGTCTTTTGCATCTTTTCTTTTGTATCGGCAACATAAGCGTCCTGAAGATTCTGCCGGGCATCGATGGCCCGAATGCTTTTATCCCGTTTCACCGCGCATATAGCCTGAACGATATAATCTGTCATCACTTGCATATAGGAGATTTGCGAGCTGTGGCCGGTGCCAGTGTTCGGGCCGTTCACTTTAAAATAGTTGGGGTAACCGGAATACGTAATGCCTTTGTAGGAAACAACCTCTTTTTCCCATTCGCTGTTGAGGTTCCGGCCACCCAGGCCGTAGACCTGAAATGTCAACGCCTTTTTCATATTCGAATAGGCAAAATATCCGGTGGCGTAGACAATAATGTCCAGCGGTATGCACTCGCCATCTCTGGTTTGAATACCCTCGGGCGTAATACACTCAATTCCGCTAATATCCACATCGACATTATCGCGAGCCAGCGCGGGGATATAGTTGTTTGAAGGTATAACCCGCCGACAGCCCAATTCGTAATCGGGCAACATATGCTGCCGCAACTTGTCATCCTTAATGTATTTTTCGAGATTCTGTTTCATTTTTCTGCGGTAATGGTTTTTCATCAGCCGGCTAATCGCTGCTGTCCCCGGATAGCGACGAAAAGCAATGAATCGAATGTCATAAAAAATGAAGACCAGTAAACGAATAAGATGCCGAATACCGGGCAGGCTTCGAACAAAGCGCTCGAACGCACTGTAATTTCGGTCTGAACGCGGCAGGATCCACTGCGCCTTGCCCATAAACAGCGTTAATCGGGAAACCTTGTCGCAAATGGCGGGAACTATCTGGGCTCCTGAACATCCCGAACCGATCACGCCGACCCGTTTCCTTTCATAAGAGACGGAGTGATCCCAGTGCCCGGAATGAAAGATCGGCCCCGCGAAGGTTTCCGCACCTTTGATATTGGGAATATGCGGATTCGCCAGCACACCGCTGGTATCAACAATAAACCGGGCCGAATACCTTTCGCCCGACTCGACCTCCACGCACCACAAACAGGCGATCTCATCAAAAGCAAGCTTGGTGACCGACTGATTTGTTTTTGAGTGTTTTCTTAACTGGAACTTGTCGATGATGTGGTTCGTGTAGGCCAGCAACTCGCTTTGAGGAGAGAAGGTTTTCCGGAACGGGTAAGGAACAAAGGAGATCGAATAGAGGCTGGTGGGAATATCCACCTCGGCGCCTGGATAAGAGTTAACCTGCCATGTTCCACCCAACTCGGAACTTCTTTCCAGCAGGACAAAGTCATTACAACCTTTTTTCTGTAAACGGATGGCTGCCAGTAGCCCCGAAAACCCTGAGCCGATAATCACTGTTTCGAAATATTGAGTATCTTTCAGCGGTTTACCGCCCGTCATGGTATCTTCTGCTCGCATTGACATCGAGATTAACTCACCCTGTTCGAATATACCAACTGGAAAACCCCGCTGAAATTAACAAATGAATCAACCGCCAGATAGTTTAGGGGCAGAAACTTAAGGAAAGCTTAAGGAACCTCTGATTAATTACTGTATGTTTCTGACGGATTCAGGATCAAGGCAAGAGGGTGCAGACAGGCTGGTTGCCTGTCGAGACCTCTTAACGATCAAAGACAGCGGTCAGAGTGAAAGCCTTACCTGACCCGAATGGCGCTTACTTAAGGGCGGTCGCACGTCGCACGTCGCACGCTATACGTCGCACGCTTTTAAGGCCGGTCCAACACTTCTTCGCACAAACCAAATGCCCCGTGACAGAGAACTACAGAGGCATGTTGTTTTTAGCGTGCGACGTACGAAAAACAGTTTTACCATTTCGGCGCCGAAGGCGGTCCGAAGGACCGAGCGACAGTGAGTCACTACCGACGTGCGACCATTTAACGTCGTATTCAAGCTTAGGGGCTGTTAACACCAATTAAATTACAAAATTCCCCTACGGATCAATTCCGCGTGTAGATATCTTTACCACGACGAAATTCATTAAACCCGTTAATCGTCCCTGTAATTCCGCCTTTCTCACCGGGGGACACCACCGAAATCGCGCGCGGTGCGCTAGCCAATACGATCTCCTGATAGGCGACGCGAAGATCACCGAGCGTAACGTGATTAACGGCAGCGGTAAATTGCTCGCGGCTGTCGAAGTTTAAATAGCCATTGCGTAAATCGTTCCACAACTGGCCCACACGCTCGGACAAATTTTTCGGCTGCTGCTGCAACTGAATAACCAAAGCATCGCGATATCCGGCAAATTCCTCTTCTGTCATTTCGTCCAACGCCGATTTAAAGGTTGGCAGAAACTTGTCGGTGGCCGCTTCGATGGCGTTGACATCAACCGACGGCGACTGAACCATAAAGCTCAACCCTGGCACCCGGTCCAGACGGAAACTGCCGGCGCGCACCACGTAACCCAATTGTTGCCTGGTGCGCAGCTGCTGAAAGTAAGATTGCGCGATCATCTGACCAATCAGGGTCAGTCGCGCGCGCTCGGCGCTGGAGTTGTCGCGACCCTGATAATAGCGCACCACGCCCGCATCCTTGTGTCCCAGCGCCTTCAAATAAATATCGCGCTGCTCGGTTGGCTCGAGTTTGATAATCCGCGAACCCAATTCGATCGGCTGATCGGTATCCGTTAACTCGAGTACGTCGTAAACTTTTTTGCTCAATTCCCGCGCCTGTTGTTCGGTGATATTGCCGGCGGCCAGTATCTGCACGCGCACCCCTCGGTACAACTGTTGCGGCGCATTGCGCAAGTCCTCCGACGTCACCTCTGCCAGTGCATCGCCGAACTGCTCGCTAGTGATGCTTTCCGCGTTCAACAATTTACTGACATCCCGCCCCAAACGCTGGTACGGGGCAGCGAGGTTGGCGTTGCGGATACTGCGCATAAACGCGGCCTTGATCAGGTCGAATTGCTGCTGACTGAATTTCAGCTCGGTCAACTCCGACAGCACTGCATCGGCGAGCACCATTAATTTGTCGGAAAAACCGCTAAACGAGATGCCACCAGAGTCAACCCGAAAACCGACGCCGGCATCGGAGGCGTATTCGCGAAGATCGTTCAGTTGTTCCGACAAAAGAACAAAGTAGAGCGTCTCGACAGCGGTCTGGTGTGCAGTCGGCATACCGGGGCGATCGATAGCGATACCGACGCTGACTTTTGGCACGCCGAAACTGGTGTCCGGGTAATGCCACAAATCCACAGAGCCGGTATTGTCCAGATGCAGCGGCTGTGCCGGCCGCTCGGCTGCGACCAGGTCCAGGGATTCCGGGACAAATGGATTACGGGCGGCCAGGCGAAAATTGTCGTCAAACGGCTGCTGCCAGTGCGCAACGCGCTGCGCAGTCGGCCGGTAGCTGCGGTATTGGGTATCGTAAAAGCGCGTGGTTTTTACTGTCGACACCGGTACATCTGCATCGGTTGTTACACCGGGGGCGGTCAGCGTCACCAGCATATTGTCCGGGCGCAACCGGGAGAATACCCCGGCAATCAAATCGGCATCAAAATGACTCATGGTACTGGGTGCACTGACTACTTCACGAGCGGGGTAGCGCTGTAAATTGTTGGCCAGATCAATGACATAATCCTTAGCCGAACCTTGCTCGCGAAAGCGAAATGCCGATTCGGATAGATGGCGAATTTCGTCAAACCGCCATTTTTCCACACCTTGATCGCGAACCAGCTTAACAACATCGAACAGCGCAGCGATAATGTCATCCTGATGGTCAACGCCATCTGGAGTCAACCAGGCCGTCACCTTAAACGTGTCGTTGTCTCCGTAGTGATCGCCGCCACCTGCGGTCAGGCTTTCGATCCAGCCGCGTGTTTTCAGCGCGCTATACAAGCTGCCGGGACCTTCATAACCAATCAACCTGGCGACAAAAGTCAGCGGCTTTTCGCGATAAAATTGCTGCATCGGCGGCAGCGGGAACATCAGGTTCAGAGAGCGTGTTTCTTTAACCGGTTCGATCTCAATAACCCTGGGCAATTCCCCGGCGGCGAAGATCGGACCAAACCGGGTTTCCGGCACCTGGTCGAGACGTGGAACCGTCGAAAATTTTTGGCGGGCCAGCTCTGCCAACTGATCCAGCGATTGATTGCCCAACAAGACCAACGCCATTTTATCAGCGCTGTACCAAGTGTGATAAAACCTCAGCAAATCGTCACGTACTTTGCCGTATTTGTTGTCGGCGAGCGTATCCCGGGTGCCGACATTAAATTTCCAGACCGGATGGTCCGGGTTCATCTCGCTCTCGGTCACTTCGTAGCGGCGAATGTTGTCCTTGCCGATGCGGGTAAAATACTCCGAATGGATAGCTTTTTTCTCGCGATCGACAAATTCCGGCGTAAACAGAGGTGCGATAAAGAATTGTGCAAAGCGATCCACCGCGCCGGCAAAGGCGTTGGCATTTACCGAAAAGTGGTAGTTGGTGAAATGGTAGGAGGTATAAGCGTTGTTGTCACCGCCGTTGGCATCCAGGTAGGCCTCGTATTCACCCGGCTCAGGGTATTTCGCCGTACCCATGAACAACATGTGTTCAAGAAAGTGAGCCAGGCCCTCGCGGTTTTTCGGGTCCTGAAAACTGCCTATGTTGACGTTAAGAGAGGCGGCCGCGGTAATCGTGTCGGGATCGGAGATCGCCAACACCTTGAGGCCGTTGTCGAGCTCAAAGTAACGATATTCACGGTGATCGGTCGCCGGGGTGACTGGCCGGACGTCACTGAAGTCATTCTTGAGGTCGCCCGCTGCGCTGACGGCCGCGTAGCCGTGTTGGGCGCAGGCGGTTAGAAAAGCTATCGCGCACAGCACGACAGCCGGAATTACTCGCTCCATTCTATCCTCCGTATTGCTAGGGGCCGTTAACAATTACCCGGCAGCGCCTGCCGGGTAGTTGTTAACGGCCCCTAGTACTCCTTTTTTACCGATTGACTTCTGCGGCCAACCTGATTACCTCCGGCGTTCAAATAAAG
>JBNKFQ010000335.1:0-12931 GCA_050289385.1 Porticoccaceae bacterium
CTTCCAACTTCCAACTTCCAGCCAAGGTTGTACAAGTCCTGTAGACCCCAAAAGACTATTTGGGTCACACACAAAAATAAATATAACCAACTGATTTTAATTAATTTTTTTTAATTTCAATATTTCCCTTCATTATTCCCACCAAAAAATCTATACAAAACTTATACAATTGTTGTATAACTTACGCACAGCTTAAACGGTCAACCAATACCTTTCGTTTTAAATCGACATCGTGAAGAAAAGGAGAAATCAATGTTTAGATACGCTGTGTTACTGGCCCCTGTTTTTTTCATTGTCCCGGCGTTGGCGGAACGCGATTCTGGCGGTGATTTTTATATGTCGGGATCGTTCGGCGTCAATGACCAGAAAGATTCTGCCAACGATGGGCGATTCTCATCAGATTTCACCACAGGTACGGTCACTGGTGTTAACCCGCCTTTGACGATTCCGACGGGTGAATCTGTTGGCTGGCTTACAGAGTTCGATAGCGGTGAAACCTGGTCTCTGGCCTTTGGCTGGCATCTGGATGCTTTTCGATTGGAACTGGAATACGCGAATGCGGATGCGAATATCAGCAATCACGTGGGTGTTAATGCTGCGGGTATTGACCTGACCAATATCGATGCTGGTGTGCTGATTTCAGGGAATACCGGAGATCTGGGCGTTAGCGTGGGTGATCTGGTGTCTGCCGCACAAGGTGAAATTGACAGCAGTACGCTGTACGTTAACGCGCTGTATGACTTTGATACGGGAACGGCACTTACACCATACATTGGTGTTGGGCTGGGCTACAGCAGGGTCGATGTAACCTACATTCCATCCGGGGTAGAGGTCATTAACGGTGATGATGATGTGATGGTTTATCAGCTCATTGGAGGTTTGTCGTACAAAATATCAGACGCAATGGATCTGTACGGCAATGTCCGTTACAGAAACGGTGGCGACGTGGAGGTAACTTCATCGTTACTCTCGACAAACTTTGAGATAGAAAACGAAAGTCTGGTATTTGATCTCGGCCTTCGTTATTCATTCTGAGTTACCGGAGTATGCCGGGCGTTCTGAGAGGTTCATAAAAGTTGTACATCGAATATACTCTTTGTACAACTTTTGTACAGAATAGAAAGGCGACTCTTTTATGCAGCCACCCACAAACAGCAATGCCGGTGACGGTGAAGCCATCTACCCCATACGTCAGGTTTCAGAAGAAACCGGTGTAAACAGTATTACATTGCGAGCCTGGGAGAGGCGTTATGGCTTCATTAAGCCAAAGCGAACCGAAAAGGGCCATCGTTTGTACACCAGGGCAGACATTGAGCAGGTAAAGCGGGTTGTCGAAATGCTGGAACAGGGCAGCTCCCTTACCGGCGTGAAAGCTGCCCTTGCTGGAGCAAGTGCTGGAGCTGACACAGAAAACAAGGAGGACAACAGGGACGTATGGCAGGGCTATCTCAAGCGAATGCAAGAGGCTATTTCCGGGTTCGATGAAGGTCAACTGGAAGCTGCTTATGGTGAAGCCATGTCTTTGTATCCGGTACAGGTGGTGATGACGCGAATACTTTTACCACTGCTTCGACAATTGGGCCAACGCTGGCAGGAGGGCAGGGGCATGGTTGCTGAAGAACATTTCTTTGGCGTATACCTGCGCAACAAGCTTGGTGCGCGATTGCACCACGGCCACAACCCTGCCCGTGGCCCCAAGCTGGTTGCAGCTTGTGTGCCTGGCGAATACCACGATTTCGGGTTATTGCTGTTTTCACTCGTTGCCCGCGAACGCGGTTTTCGCTTGGTTCTGCTTGGCGCCAATACACCTCTTGAGGATTTGCCAGAAGTTGTGGCGCGCACAGGAGCGAAAGGGATTGTTCTGTCGGCTTCTGTTAAACCGGCAACAAAGGTTCTTGACCAGCAACTGCCACAACTGGCGACTGCGGTAGCCGTGCCGGTATTTATTGGTGGTTCCGGTCTGGCGGAATCTGGGGGTGGATTGGAGAAAGCCGGTTTAATTGTTGTCGGCAGTGAATTGGCGGAAGGCGCGCGACGCATTTACCAGCATTTGCAAGGTTCAGATTTGTAAGGGACTTACCTAAAAGGGACTTACCGTAAAAGGGACTGCCGTAAAAGGGACTGCCGTAAACCGGATGGAGGCAAAGAGCATGTCTGGCGTGGTATCGACGATTATTGATTTTATGGAACGTGGCCTGTTGCCGGATCGATTCGTGCGATCAGGCATCCGCCAGCTTGTTCGAAGTCGCGCTCGGGAATTGCACCCCAATGACTGCGAAAGCGCACAACAAAAACTGGCGCAGTTTATCGATGCCATGTACTGCGCTGAAATTGCTCCAAAGCCGGAGGCCGCCAACCAGCAGCACTATGAAGTGCCAGCGGCTTTTTATGAACTGGTATTGGGGCATTACCGAAAATACAGTTGTGGATTATGGGACGGTGTCATTCCGTCGCTGGATCATGCAGAGATGCGTTCATTAACCGTAACCTGTGAACACGCTGCGTTGGCAGACGGTCAGAATATTCTTGAACTGGGTTGTGGTTGGGGCTCTCTATCGCTCTGGATGGCAGAGCACTATCCCAACAGTCATATCACTGCGGTCTCTAATTCGGCATCGCAACGCGCCTATATTGAGCGTCTGGTGGAAGAGCGGCTTTTGAACAATGTTCAGGTTATTACAGCCGACATGAACGATTTCTCGACAGATCGGCGTTTTGACCGCGTGGTGTCTGTGGAAATGTTTGAACATATGCGCAACTGGCCACAGATTTTTCGAAAGGTATCGGACTGGCTGGCGAATGATGGCAAGTTTTTTATGCATGTCTTTTGTCATCGTAATGTGCCTTACGAATTTGTCGACAAGGGTGCGAGCGACTGGATGAGTCGTTACTTTTTTACCGGCGGCATGATGCCCAGCGACGATTTGCCCCTCTATTTTCAGGAATTTTTGCAACTGGAGCAGCGCTGGCGCTGGGGCGGTGAACATTATCGTAAAACTGCGGAGGCCTGGGTTGCCAATATGGATCGCAACAGGGAGCAGATATGTTTACTGTTCGACAGGGTCTATGGCAAAGAGCAGTCCGCAGTCTGGTTTATGCGCTGGCGCATATTTTTTCTCGCCTGTGCGGAACTGTTTGGTTATGACAAGGGCCAGCACTGGTGGGTAAGTCATTACCGCTTTGGCAAGAGTGGCTGAGAATAACCATATGGCAAATTTGGCAAATTTTTTGATGTTTCAGGCAGGCTGGTTTTTGACGGTAATTGGCGCCGCCAATGGCATGCCCTGGCTGAGCTTGCTGGCATTGCTGGTAATGGTGCCGTTGCATTGTTTTTGCGTCGGCTCTTCGGCAATTGTTGACCTGAAGTTAATGGGACTGGCGCTGTTTTTCGGTCTGCTTTGGGAAACGCTGGTGTTATCCACTGGCTGGATAGCCTGGCCATCCGGCGTGGTAGTGGAAGCGTTGCCGCCCTACTGGATACTGTCCATGTGGGTGCAGTTCGCCATGATTCTCAATCGCTCTTTGGGCTGGTTGCAGCCTTATATGTGGTTGTCGGTATTGTTCGGCTCGGTTGGTGGCCCGTTGGCTTATTACGCTGGTTTTCGTCTTGGGGCATTGCAGTTGATCGAGCCGGTAAATGCCATGTTGCTGATTGGCGCGGGTTGGGCGGTGATAACACCATTGTTGATGTATGCAGCCAGAGTGATGACGCGCCAATGGTTTGTGCGTAATGGCAACCCCCTGGTTATAGAATCCTGAGGTTTATATCATGACGCAACTGTTGCCCGTACTGTTGATTAACTTGTTGGCCGGTTTTCTGGTATGGCTGTTAAGTGTTCGCTTGCGCAATGTCGCTGTTGTGGATTCTCTTTGGGGCTTGATGTTCTGGTTTGCTGCGGTGTACTGGTTTTTGTCCTTGCCGGAATTTTCGCTGCGAGCGCTACTGATACTGCTTATGGTAAGTGTCTGGGCGTGGCGTCTTTCGATATATCTGACCTGGCGTAACCTGGGAGAAGAAGAGGATCACCGTTATCAAAAAATCCGCGCCAACAACGACCCCGGTTTCTGGTGGAAAAGCCTCTATATCATTTTTGCGTTACAGGCGATATTGGCGTGGCTGGCGTCACTGGTTATTTATGGCGCGATAAACAGCGGGTCCGCTTTCGGCTGGTTCGATGCCGTTGGTGTCTGCGTCTGGTTGTTCGGTATGTTTTTTGAAACAGTCGGTGACTGGCAACTGGCCCGCTTTAAAAGCGATGAAAAAAACCAGGGCCGTGTTTTGCAAACCGGATTATGGAGCTTTACGCGCCACCCGAATTATTTTGGTGAATTTTGCGTCTGGTGGGGTATCTGGTTGATGGCTGTCGGCGCAGGGGCTGCCTGGACTATTGTTTCGCCGTTGTTAATGACGGTGCTTCTGTTGCGTGTGTCTGGCGTTACCCTGTTGGAGGATACCATTCAGACGCGTCGCCCCGAATACAGAGAGTATATTTTGCACACCAACGCGTTTTTCCCCTGGTTCGTCAAAAGGGGGAAGAACGATGCCTGACAATCAGAACTCCCGAGCTGCAGGTTTGCAACATATTATTGCATTGTTTTTTTGCCTGGCAGTGTTTGTCGTGCCGGGCTACGCCAATCAGAAGCGCTGGACCTTTGATGTTTTTCTGGACGATCTCTTGATTGGCACTCACCAGTACGTGGTTGCCGGCTCGGACTCAAATTCCCGGGTTATCAGCGAAGCGAATTATCGGGTCAGGTTTATGTTTATAACGGTTTACCACTACCGGCATCGCAGTGAAGAGCGCTGGCAGGGTAGTTGTCTTGCTGAAATCAAGTCGAAAACCGATGACAACGGCGACGACTATCAGGTGACCGGAAAAGTGCGGCAGGGTGAATTTGTATGGACTACCGGACAGTCCATTCAAAAAAAAACCGATTGCACAAGAACCTTCGCTTACTGGGACTTTGATGTTTTGGCGAGTGGACAATTATTGAACTCTCAAACCGGTGAACTGGTGGACATTGCCTTTACCGGCCTGGGGCAAGACACCTTGAATATCGCAAAAAAGAGAGTACTTGCACAAAAATACCAGTTAAGTGGTAAAGAAATGCAGATTCAGTTGTGGTATTCAATGGACGGTCATTGGCTTGCCCTGGAGTCTACCCTGCCCGAGGGGCAAGTGCTGAGTTACCGGTTACACGAGTTTCCCTGACAGGAGTGCGGGACGGTGAAGAGTGAAAAAGTTGCAGCGGGAAAATTAAAGCGCACTTTACTGATGTGGCTTGATAGCGGTCAGGTCAACGACAGTTACACAACGGGTCATTCCAAAAGCATTGACTGGCTGCGATGCTTGCCATTTATCGGTATGCATGTGGCCTGTTTCGCCGTTATTCAGGTGGGGTGGAGCCCGATAGCGGTGGCGGTGGCGCTGTTCATGTACATGATTCGCATGTTTGCCATTACGGCATTTTACCACCGCTATTTTTCCCATAAATCGTTTCGTACCTCTCGCACTTTCCAGTTTGTGGGGGCATTGCTGGGTGCCATGGCGGTGCAACGCGGACCATTGTGGTGGGCCGCACACCATCGTCATCATCATGTGCATTCTGATGGCGATGCCGACACCCATTCGCCGGTTAAAGAAGGTTTTTGGTGGAGCCATGCCGGCTGGTTTTTATCGCGAGAAAATTTCCCGACCCGCTGGAAAAATGTCAAAGATTGGTCACGCTATCCTGAACTGGTGTTTCTGGATCGTTTCGATACCGTGGTGCCCTTGTTGTATGCCGCGTCGATGTTTGGTGTTGGTGTATTGCTGGAATTACTGGCGCCGAACCTTGGCACAAACGGGTGGCAAATGCTGGTTTGGGGATTTGTTATTTCGACAGTGGTGTTGTATCACGCCACGTTCACCATTAATTCGTTGGCTCATCGCTTTGGCAAAAAAAATTATGCGACCAAAGATCAAAGCCGTAACAATTTTTGGCTGGCCTTGCTGACGTTTGGTGAAGGTTGGCACAACAATCATCATTATTATCCGCGAACGGTCCGTCAGGGTTTTCAGTGGTGGGAAGTGGATCTGACTTACGCCATATTGAAGCTGTTGTCTGTTTTCGGCCTGGTGTGGGATATGAAAACTGTGCCAGCCAAAGTCCTTTCTGCGCGGCGAGACCACATCAAATGAAAATTGCGGTAGTAGGCACAGGCATAGCTGGCAACGTTGCTTCTTATTATCTCAGTAAAGAGCATGACGTTACGGTATTTGAGGCCAATGATTATATCGGTGGCCACAGTCACACTCACGATTTGCAAGTCGGTGGTGAAACAATTGCGGTGGATTCCGGCTTTATTGTTTTTAATCACAAAACCTATCCCGGCTTTGTCAAGCTGCTGCGTGAATTACAAGTTCCCTGGCAAGAAAGTGATATGAGTTTTAGTGTGCACTGTGAACGTAATGGTTTTGAGTACAACGGTACTTCCCTGAATACGCTTTTCGCGCAACGCAGCAACTTTTTGAGGCCCGGTTTTTACAGGATGTTAAAAAATGTGTTGCGGTTTAATCGCGAGGCGGTGGAATTTTTGAAGCATGATAAAGATGCAATCACCCTTGGAGAGTTCTTGCGCGACGGGGGTTATTCGCAAAAATTTGTCAACCATTATATCCTGCCAATGGGTGCCGCAATCTGGTCAACAACGCCCGGGCTGATGCTTGAATTTCCCGCCCGGTTCTTTATTCGCTTTTTTCATCATCACGGCATGTTAAGTGTGGATGACCGACCGCAGTGGTATGTGATTAAAAATGGTTCTCGAAGCTACGTGCAAAAACTTGCCGCGCCATTTGCAAACAATGTTCGTTTGTCTACACCCGTAAACAAGGTCTGGCGTTATCACGATCGTGTGGAGATTGACAGCAAAAATGGTCGCGACGTGTTCGACTGCGTATTTTTTGCCTGCCACAGCGATCAGGCCCTGAAAATACTGGCCGATTCGAGCCCGAATGAACAGCGAGTTCTGGGTGCTATGCCCTATCAACCCAATTTGGCATTGCTGCACAGTGACGCTAGCGTTATGCCTGATCGAAAACTCGCCTGGGCGTCGTGGAATTACCGCATTCCCGGTCAAGACGATTCAAAACCTGTTGTGACTTACTACATGAATCGTTTGCAGCGTCTTGCGACAAAAAAACGGTTGTTTGTTACGCTCAACGCGCCTGAACGGGTTGATGAATCATGTGTTTACCGCGAAATGGTTTACCACCATCCCCTGTTTACGCGAGCGGGCATAGCTGCGCAAAGTCAACAAAGCGCCATTAATGGCCACAACCGTTCATTTTATGTTGGCGCTTATTGGGGCTACGGTTTTCACGAGGATGGTGTGGCAAGCGCCATGCAAGCCCTGGAACACTTCAATGAATGGCAGAGCTGTGAACAGTTGTCTGTATACCGGGCGAATTAGGCATCGTCGTTTTCGCCCACGCGAAAACAGCTTTACCTACAGGCTGTTTATGCTTTATGTGGATCTCGCCGAACTGCCGTCCCTGTTCAGGCCATACTGGCTATGGTCGAGCAGTAAGCCCGCCCTGGCCCGATTCCGTCGCAGTGATCATCTCGGTGACGAACACACACCGCTGGATACGGCGGTGCGAGATCTGGTGGCCAAACACACGGGGCGACAACCTCGCGGTGCTATTCGCCTGCTCACTCATTTCAGTTATTGCGGTTATCGTTTTAATCCGGTCAGTTTTTTTTACTGTTTTTCCGAAAACGGACAAGAACTGGAGGCCATTGTTGCGGAAATCAACAATACGCCCTGGGCAGAGCAGTATTGCTATGTGTTGGATTGCCGTGCACCTGATCGTGATGGCACGGGTAAAACCGCAATGCGATTCCGGTTTGGTAAAAATTTTCACGTTTCTCCATTTATGCCAATGGAGCAACAGTATGACTGGCGTTTTAGCCGACCCGAAAAAAATCTGGTCGTGCACATGGAAAACCTGGATACGAAAGGCAAGTTGTTTGACGCCAGCCTGGTATTACAACGGCGCGATATCAACAGCCGCAATCTGGCCGCGGTATTGCTGACCTATCCCCTGATAACCGTCAAGGTGACGGCGGCCATTTATTGGCAGGCCCTGCGCTTGTGGTTGAAGCGGGTGCCATTTGTCGCCCATCCCAAATCTGGTGGAACCATGCCCGGGGATAACGGGGGGTCGAATGCAGAATAAGCTGCAATGCCCCAACGTCAACAGATCCTGGAGACGGAAAAGATGATGAACAACTCACAGCTGATACAAACCCTCGTATCCGAACGGCAATCCGGTTGGCTGGTTCGCCTGGCCAAACGCCTGTTGCTTGACCGATTTGCCCGGCTGCAAGTTGGCAAAATTTGTCTGCAAGAGGGCGCGGACCAATACCACTTTGGTTCCGTCTGTGACGAATTGCCCGATACCATTGAGCTGCAAGTTCTGGATGCGGGTTTTTACGCGGATGTTGTGTTTGGCGGCAGCATCGGTGCGGGTGAGTCGTATATGCGCGGAGCGTGGGAGGTGTCCGATTTAACCGGGCTGGTGCGCATATTGCTGCGCAATCGGGATGTGCTGGACAGTGTCGATCGCGGTTTCAGTCGCCTGTTAAAGCCGGTAAACAAGGTATTTCACTGGTTGCACCACAATAACCTGAGAGGCAGTCGCCGTAATATTGCCGCACATTACGACCTGGGCAACGAGATGTTTGCGGCATTTCTGGACGAGACCATGACCTATTCCTGCGGCATTTTCCTGCAGCCAAATGCCACCATGTACGAGGCATCTGTTGAGAAGCTGGATCGTATTTGCCGCAAGCTGGCGTTGACAGCCGACGATGAAGTGCTGGAGATTGGCAGCGGCTGGGGCAGTTTTGCCATTCATGCCGCAAGTCACTATGGCTGTCGAGTCACCACTACAACTATTTCCCGACAGCAATATGAGCTGGCCAAAGAGCGTATTGTTACCGCCGGTATGCAGGATCGAATCACCTTGCTGCTAAAAGACTATCGTGAGCTCGAAGGGCAGTTCGACAAGTTGGTGTCGATTGAAATGATCGAAGCGATTGGTCACGCCAATTACCCTGATTACTTCAGGCGTTGCAGCGAGCTGCTAAAACCCGACGGTCAGATGCTGCTGCAAGCCATTACCATTGCTGACCAAAGGTTTGCTGCGGCGGCTCGATCAGTGGACTTTATCCAGCGCCATATCTTTCCCGGCAGTTGTATCCCTTCCGTCACGGCTATGAGCGTGGCAATTGCAGAGTACAGCGACCTTAAAATTTTTCATCTTGAGGACATTGGATCTCACTATGCGACTACGCTGGCGCGCTGGCGACACACGTTTTTCCGCAATATTCAGCGCGTGCGTGATTTGGGGTATCCCCCCGAATTTGAGCGTATGTGGGAATTTTACCTGTGTTACTGTGAAGGCGGCTTTGTTGAGCGAGCACTCGGTGATGTGCAGCTGCTGCTGGTAAAACCACTCGATCGTTGCCAACTGGTTGCTTACCACTAAGCGGCACACGGTCACATTATTTGCTTCCTACCTGCCGCTTTGCCAGGTAGTCTGCATATCTGTTGCGACACCTCTAACGGAACTTTGCCTCTTTTTCGGGGTATAAAAACACTGCAAATACGTTTGCAAGGATATTGTGTGCAGTTGGTGTGATAACAAAAAAATAACGAATAAATAAAAAAATGCCGGTGTGTGGAGGTGCTTTATGGCGAGGAAATGCGCTAAATGCGTGTTTGCTATTGGTGCAGGGGTAGTGATCGGGGGCGTTTTGGCGCTCTGTTCTCACGGCTGTTATTTGTGGGCTACGCTGGGTTTGGGCCTGGCGATCGGAACCTGTATGGCGATTGGTGAAGTTTTCCCGGTTTCCGAAAGCCAGAGTTAACCTTTAAAATCAACCGACTGGAATGCTGACTTCCTGTAGTTCGGCAGTGTTAGTGTTCAGTGAAAAATCAGTATTTATCGAATCCGTGGGGTAAGGTGTTGGCATACCGTCCTTATCCAGCGCGACAAACACGATTTTATCTACCTGCACAATAATCTCCCTCGATTTTTTATTGCGTAATTCACAGCGCATTGTGAGTGACGTGTTGCCAAATCGCACAACTTCCAGACCAAATTCGACCACGTCGCCAGAACGGGCCGAGCTGACAAAATCTATTTCGGAGATATATTTTGTGACAATGTTGTCCGTTCCCATCTGGCAGGCAGCAAAGATTGCGGCTTCTTCGTCAATCCAGGCCATGGTGGTTCCCCCAAACAGACGTTGAGCAGGGTTCAAATCACCGGGTTTGATCCATCTGCGGGAATAATATTTCATGGGTTTGTCTCCTTGATATGAGTCACGCGCGCTTCGCGCAACACACTATCTATTTGGTTAGCAAGTTGTGTGCCAGAAAGGTATGTGGTGAAAGACGCCGTTTGTGGCCGCTGTTCAGTTCGCAGCAGGCAGGGGAAGTATCAGGTCAGTGCGAATATTCAGGGGGTGCACAACCTTGGTGCCAGGATGCCCTGGTCTGTAAGAAATGGCGTTTCCCTGATCGTAAAAACGATTTTTTAACTGGTCGCACGTCGGTAGTCGCACGTCGCACGCTAAAAACGACACCACCTTTGTGGTCCTCTGTTATAGGGGGTTTAATCCGTGCGGTAAGTAGAGTCGGTAACCGTTTTGAAAGCGTGCGACATATAGCGTGCGACATATAGCGTGCGACGTGCGACTGCCCTATCTCAGTGATTTGTATTCACCACGGTGAAACAGTAGCGGCAGGCTGTCCCGATATTCAAAGTCCAGCACTCTGCCCACCAGAATTATGTGATCACCACCATCGTAACGATGCTCGGTACGGCATACAAAGCGTGAGCAACAGTCGTCCAACAGCGGCGTACCATGTGGGTCGGGTTGCCAGTTCACCAGATCGAACCTGTTGTTGTTACGGGCGGCGAAGGTATTGGAAATCTCTTGCTGGTCGTGTGTCAACACATGAATGGCAAAGTGGTTGCAGCGCGTAAAGGTATCAAACCACACTGACTTTTTGTCAATGCTCCACAGCACCAGAGGTGGGTTCAGCGACACAGAGGCAAAGCTGTTAATGGTCATGCCGACGGGAGCGCCGGCGTCGTCTGCGGTGGTGACAAGGGCAACGCCTGTAGCGAATGCAGCGAGCGCATTACGAAGCTCGCGTTGATGGTCAGTCACTTTCATTGGTTCGCTGTTCTCCCCGCCCTGTAAATCTGTATCAAAAAACCGGGTATTCTGCCTGAGCATTGAGGGCAGTACCAGTAAACCTGGCGGAGTCTGTTGGTGATGTTCTATTCCAGAGCGCCCGCTTTTTCGGCAATCGGGGTATGTTGTGGTTTGCCAAACTTTTGCGACAAACCGAGCAGCGCGAAGCCCGTAACAATGCCTGGCAGTCCTTCGTAAATCGCATCGTGCCATCCCATCTGGCGCCATAACAGCGCGACCGACAAACCGGTGATTGCGGCAGCAATACTTGAACTTTGTCGCGGTTTCCAGTCAAGGCAGAGAGCAATCAGCAGAGGTGCAAACGCACTGGCTAATCCGGACCACGCCATAATGACCAGGCTGAAAACACTTTGATTATTTGTCAGTGCAAGGCCCAGAGCACATCCGGTAATGGCAATAGTGGTGAGTTTGATAAGTATGGGTTTTTCGATTTTATGGGGGAGTAGATCGTGGGTAACTGCGGCAGAGCAGCTCAAGACCAGGGAGTCTGCTGTGGACATGGTAGCTGCAAAAATGCCAGCGAGAATCAGGCCCACCAGTACCGGTGGCAGCAATTCCAGCGCCATGGTGGGTAGCGCCAGTTCGGCATCAAAATTACCGGTATCAGTGAGGTAGATGCGAGACAGCATACCAACACCGGTAGCGAGGCAATAGAATGCCGTAAACCACAGGTAATACCAGAGACGAGCCCGGCCCATGGTGGCGCCGTCTTCAAGCGTCATAAAGCGAACCATCACATGGGGTTGGCCAATTACAGACAAGCCGGCAAACAGCCAGCTCACAGCGAACAGTGCACCACCCGCTATGCCGGGCAATGCCAGGTCTTTTGGAAACCAGTCCAGGAAGCCCTCAACGCGCGCCATATTGGAAATGGCGTGGTTGACGCCACCAACCGATTGCACGGCAACAACCAGCAGCAAGGTCATGGCGACAATCATCACAAACGATTGTGCCGCGTCGGTCCAGATTGAGGCGCGAATTCCGCCTGCGAAACAATACAGGGTAACCAGCACTGCGCCGGTCACCGCGCCAGCCCATACCGGCCAGTCAAAAAGAACGTGCAGAGCCTTGCTGCCAGCCACCAGTTGAGCGCTGGCGTATGCCAGTAAAAAAAGCAGTGACAAAATGCCAATCAGCCGTTGCAGCTTGCTGTTGTTACCGCCATACCAGCTGCTGAGTACACCGGCGTAACTCACTTCACCGCTGTCTGTTGTGGCTTTTCTCAGGCGTGCGTGAACAAAAAGAGAGGCCAGGAAGTCACCTGCAATCCATCCGACCATCAACCAGATCGAAGCCAACCCGGTGGCGTAGGTATAGCCGATAACACCGATAAACATGTAGCCGCTGTTATTGGTGGCAACAGCGGATAAACCCACCAGCCAGGGTTTAACGGTGTTTTGGGCAAGGTAATAGTCCTGGCGAGTGCCCCGACTGGACCAGACCGATGATACTCCGATCAGAGTAAAAGCGAGTAAAAAACCGGCAAACGACAATATCACGACAGCTTACCCGGTATCTGGCAAACACCAGCCACGGCTGGTTTGACACGCGTCAGGGTCATGCAAGACATATTGCCTTGCCATGGTCGTGAATTTCCACCAGGTAACGGTGCAGGCTCTTGATGGCTCGTTCGTAGTCATCGTCACCCACCACA
>JBNKFQ010000336.1:0-31737 GCA_050289385.1 Porticoccaceae bacterium
CCCCTGCCAGGGATAAGGCATCGCTGGCGGCTGCATGCCCTGCTCCTCAGCCATTACACGTCCTCGCCAGCGAACTTTTGCAACACACGCGCAATATCAGCCTGAACAGCCTCCAGAGGTTGTGAAGCATCAATCAGCTTGCAACGTTCCGGCGATTGTTTTGCGCGAGACAAATACACGTCGCGCACACGGTCAAAAAATTCATGGCGCTCTCGCTCAAAACGGTCAGGCTGGCCGCGCTCATGAACACGACGAAGGCCTGTCTCCACATCCATATCAAGTATTAAAGTCAGATCTGGTCGCAAATTCCCCTGCACCAGTTGCTCCAGCTGTGCAATATGTTGCTGGTCCTGATTGCGCCCTCCCCCCTGATAAGCGTAAGTCGCATCGGTAAAGCGATCGCAAATGACCCATTTACCTGCAGCCAGCGCCGGTTTAATTATTTCATTCAGGTGTTGGGCCCGCGCGGCAAACATAAGTAACAATTCCGTTGTGTCGCTGACTGCTTCATCCCGCGGAGTCAACAGCAAAGTTCGAATATCCTCGGCCAGCGGTGTTCCACCTGGTTCTCTGGTAACGATATGATTTTGTTTGCGCTGATTCAGCCAGCCATGAATAAAATCGATGTTGGTGGTCTTGCCAACACCCTCTACGCCTTCAATGGTTATAAACTTGCCTTTCATTATCTGGTAATCCTGAATAAATTAATTCAGCTATCATTGACTTGAAGCCGATCTATTTTGGCGATGATCGATAATTTTTTTGGCGACCGCTGCGCTGGTAGCGCCTTACTGCTTCTTCATGCTCTGCGAGCGTAGTCGAAAAATGATGGCTACCATCCCCTTTTGCAACAAAATAGAGTTCATCCCCTTGCGCAGGGTGCAATGCTGCATAAATTGCCTCAGCTCCCGGATTGGCAATAGGGGTCGGCGGCAGGCCTTTTATTACGTAGGTATTGTAAGCTGTTTTTTGACGCAAGTGCTGGCGAGTCAAATTGCCATCATAATTTTCGCCAAGTCCATATATCACCGTCGGGTCTGTTTGTAGCCGCATACCTTTCTGCAATCGCCGCACAAACACACCGGCAATTTTTTGTCGTTCCTCTGCAACCCCTGTTTCTTTTTCAATAATCGAGGCCATAATCAGGGCTTCATAAGATGTTCGATATGGCAAATCAGCACTTCTCTGCTGCCACTCTGTTTGCAATGTTTCCTGCATTCTTTTATGGGCGTTACGCAGCAATACCAGACTTGTCTCACCAAGATGATAACGGTAAGTATCAGGAAATAACCAGCCTTCAGGATTACCCTCTATAAAGGAAAGTAACGCGGTTGAATCCGGGTTCTTCTCACCAGACAATTTGGGTTCTTGTCTCAACAGGCCTAACCATTGCTTCACTGTCAATCCCTCGGGAATGGTTACCTGATAATAAATTACATCACCACTGCTCAATTTATTCAGTAATGACAATGGTGTCTCACCAGTAGTCAGCCGGTATTCTCCGGCTCGAATATCCGTTTGCCCTGCGGCCCGAGCATATGCCAAAAGAATATTGGGAAATTCAAGAATATTTTTTTTCTTTAATTCTCGAACGACTCTCGTGAGGTTACTGCCCTCTTTAATCAAATACGATTGGGGTTCATCAAGTAGTAGCGGTTTATTCAATAATTCGTTAACAACATAAAGCGTAACGAATGACAATATCGAGAGAAACAAACAGCCCCACAAGAATGGTCGCATCAAATTTCGTAACACGGCAACTCCTTCTTCAGGGCATTTTGCAAGTGCCGCGTCCAGCCTCCAAGCGGCAACGACACCAAAGGGAATATTTCAAAAACCGGGAAAATACCGCACAAAGAATTGCAAATAAATACTTCACTTGCCTGCTTTAACTGATCGAGTGTGATATTTTGCTGTTCAGACAACAAACCAGATTCCGGGCACAGTTTTTCAATAATCAGTCGACGCATCACACCCGCCACGCCACAATTTTCCAGTGTTGGCGTTAACAGGCGATCACCAATACGCACGAATACATTACTGGAAACACATTCTATAACACGATCATTCCAGTCCAACAGAATGCCTTCCTGAAAATCATCATCCACTTCTGCACGAGCCAGCACCTGGTCCAGGCGATTCAGGTGCTTGATCCCGGCCAACACCGGGTTTTTGGGCAACCGGTAGTTACATAATTTGACACGTACTCCTTCACGAACCGCAACTTCCGAAACCTGAGGCAAGGGATGCCATTGCATAATAATATTGGGAGAAGCCTGGGTTGGCTGTGCATATCCGCGCCCTCCAACTCCGGCGGTTACCGTTATCTTTGCAACACCTTCACGCAATTGACGTTGGGCCGCCATTGCCAATAATTGTCTGAACTGTTGTTCTACAGTTTCCATCGCAACCGGAATCTGCAACCGCCGCATTCCGCAATTCAAGCGATCCAGATGATAGTTCAGCAGGTTGGCACGTGCTTGCCACACGCGTATAGTCTCAAATACACCGTGGCCGTACGCAAATCCGCGATCCATAACCGGGATCAGATCAGAAGGAACGCCATTTAACAGGCTAATAGAGGAAAGGGGGTCCATGCTCTGATTAAACCAGATTAGAGGCTCACACAAAAGCTGAACGACCCCTGAACTGCGGGCATAAAAAAAGCCGCCGCGCAGGCAGCTTTTCCAGTGTTTAAACGATTATTCAAGATTCTCGTTAATGTATGAGATCGCTTGCTGAACAGTCGTAATTTTTTCGGCTTCTTCGTCTGGAATCTCAGTGTCAAACTCTTCTTCCAGAGCCATAATCAATTCAACGGTATCCAGCGAGTCTGCCCCAAGATCTTCGACAAACGAAGACTCCGGCTTGACATTTTCTTCTTTAACCCCGAGTTGCTCAGCAACCATTTTTATAACGCGTTCTTCAATGCTGCTCATGAGTCTAGTCTCACTCCTGTTGGTAACAGTTCGTTTCTTCCGCCTGGCCCCTTCAGTACCAACACGGCGTGAAAGCGAGTTATTGTCGTCGGACAATTTGGGTGCGCATTGTACCGCAAAATTCAAAATGCGTAACCCATTTTGGGAAAAGCTGATTTTTTATCTATTATTCAACATGTTACGCCATGTACATACCACCGTTCACATGCAAAGTCTCACCTGTTATATACGCTGCGGCGTCACTGGCAAGAAAGTTGACGACACTGGCAATTTCCCCAGGTTGACCAAGGCGAGCCAGTGGTACCAGTGCCAGCAGGTTCTCCTTCGCAGCCTCACCCAACTCATCGGTCATATCAGTCTGAATGAAACCCGGCGCCACCGCATTGACGGTAATATTGCGAGAACCCAGCTCTTTCGCCAGCGCCCTCGTTACACCAGCCGCCCCCGCTTTGGTAGCAGCGTAGTTACTCTGCCCGGCGTTACCCATCGCACCAACTACTGAAGTGATATTGATAATCCGTCCCCAGCGCGCTTTGGTCATGCCCCTGACGCAAGCCTTGCAGACACGGTAGATTGAGTTGAGATTGGTGTCAATCACATCAAACCACTCATCGTCTTTCATACGCATCAAAATGTTGTCTTTGGTAATGCCCGCGTTGTTCACAACAATAGTGGGCGCGCCAAATTCCTCTGTAACCGCTTTCACGACAGCATCGACTGATTCCTGATCGGTTACATTCAGCACCATGCCGCGACCGCTGGCGCCACGCTCGGCAAGCCGTGCAGAAATTCGTTCTGCACCGGCTGCGCTGGTTGCCGTACCAACCACAGTGGCTCCGTTTGAGGCCAGTATATCGGCGATCGCTGCTCCTATACCCCGGCTGGCACCAGTGACCAGAGCCACCTTATCTTGTAAACCCATAATATTTCCTCAATGTAAATTCGATCTGCACCTTGCCTCGAAAACCCCAAAACGCGTTTGTCGAGCAGTGTTTATGTGTCGGCCAAAGCCTTTTCAAGACCAGCCGGATCTTCAATAGCCAGAGTGTTAACAGAACGCTCAATCCGTTTGTTCAAGCCGCTCAATACCTTTCCCGGACCGCATTCTACCGTAGTATTAATACCATTCTGTACGAGCGCGTGTACACAAGCTACCCACAGTACAGGCTGGTATATTTGCTCAATCATCTTCTGTTTGATCGCGGCCGGGTCTGACTCGACGGAGGCATCAACGTTATGAACTATCGGAATTTTCGGCGTATTAAAGACTGTTGTTTCGATTTGTTGCGCCAGCTTGTCAGCGGCAGGCTTCATCAGCGGCGTATGGAATGGAGCGCTAACTGGCAGCGGGAGCGCACGTTTGGCACCTGCCGCCTTACAACCCTCAACGGCTCGCTCGACCGCTGCAGCGTGTCCGGCAATCACTACCTGGCCTGGTGAGTTAAAGTTGACCGGCACAACCACTTCACCCTCGGCAGCGGACTGGCAAACCTCAACGATCGCGTCATCCTCCAGGCCAATAATTGCAGCCATCGCACCCACACCTGCTGGCACCGCCTCTTGCATATATGCACCACGGCAACGCACCAGATCAACCGCATCGCCGAATCCTGACACACCGGAGCACACCAGCGCAGACCATTCTCCCAGACTGTGACCGGCCATCATGGACGGACTCGCGCCATTGCGCTGATGCCACACGCGCCACAGTGCGACACTTGCTGTCAGCAACAAAGGCTGGGTACGCTCAGTAAGGCTCATGTCTTCCTGCTGACCATTTTGCGCCAGATCCCACAAGTCATAACCCAGCACTTCCGATGCCTGGGCAAACGTTTCTGTGACGACAGGAAACTGGCTGGCCACGTCAGCAAGCATGCCCGGTTTTTGTGACCCCTGGCCAGGGAATACAAATGCAAGGGTGTTTTTCATCTTTTATATCCGATGTTAATAGAGTTATTTACCTGCTCAGGTGACATCAATAATTACCCGAGCACTATGCGTCTTTTTGCAATAGCGCACGTTCCAACTGGCGCGGCAAGTCCGTCCTGGCCTCATCAAGCGCCACCTCCAGGGCCCTGACAAAACTTTCGCTGTGAGCCGAGCCATGACTTTTAACCACGACACCGCACAGCCCCAAAAAACTCGCCCCGTTATACGCAGACGGGTCCACGTCACGTTGAAAGTCTTTTAATACCCGCCTGGATATAAAACCGGCAAGGCGAGCCGCCAGGGAACGATGGAAGGA
This sequence comes from Porticoccaceae bacterium, assembly GCA_050289385.1. Classification (GTDB taxonomy): domain Bacteria; phylum Pseudomonadota; class Gammaproteobacteria; order Pseudomonadales; family Porticoccaceae; genus JBNKFQ01. Next base: position 5,185 of record JBNKFQ010000336.1, read on the forward strand.
TTCGTGTAAACGGCTGGCGACCATTCTGGCAACACCTTCGCCCGCCTTGAGTGCAACATTGCCGCTAAACCCGTCACACACCACAATATCGCTTTTGCCGAGATACAAACCATCGCCCTCGACAAAACCGGTGTAATTAAGCGACTTGTCCGACGCCAGCATGGTTGCCGTTTCTTGCAGCTCCTTGCTACCCTTGACGTTTTCTGCCCCGACATTCAGCAGCCCAACCGAAGGCCGTGCAACGCCATCTACAGCGGTAACAAGACAGGAAGCCATACGGGCAAACTGGTGCAGTTGAGCGGGTGAACATTCCAGGTTGGCGCCAGCGTCAAGGAGCCAGGTACGCCGCCCCAACGACGGGATAGCAGTACAGATCGCGGGCCGTTCAACCCCGGAAAAACGCCTTAACTGGGTAACACCTGTTGCCAGCAGCGCGCCGGTATTTCCGGCGCTGACACAGGCTTGAGCATATCCTTGCGACACATCACGCACGGCCATCCACATGGATGAGTCGCGTTTTCGCAATGTTGCCAGTGGCTTTTCATCCATGCCGACAACCTGACTACAGTGTGTTACAAAAAGGTGCGGGCTGGCAGAGCCAGAACTGGAGATGAAGCGGCGAATAGAAGGTTCATCGCCAAAAAGCCTGATGTGAATATTCGGGTGTCGTCGCAAAAACTCAATGGCAGCTGGCACCGTGACGCGAGGACCGAAGTCCCCGCCCATGGCGTCAATAGCAAGGCAAACGGGATCTGCCAAAGAAAGGGGTCTTACTCGTCGTTACCGGTCTCAATCACCTTGCGACCGCGATAAAAACCATCGGCGGTGACATGATGACGATGATGCTTTTCGCCGCTTACCGGGTCAACTGACAAGGTGGGGCCGCCAAGCGCATCGTGTGAACGACGCATTCCACGCCTGGAACGAGTTTTACGACTCTTTTGCACTGCCATGGTCTATCTCCTGTACTCAATCATGTTTTTTTAACTGTCCCAGCACCTGGAACGGGCTGGATCGCTTTTCTTGCTCAATCTCACCTGTAGAGTAGCGATCCATCCCCTGACACTCGTTGCGATCGTGATAATTCACGCAACTTAGCACCAGCAGTAATTCATCCTCTACCAGTTCATACAAATCTGCACTTTCACCAGTAACCAGCCAGGGGTCGAGAGCTGTCGGCAACTGCTGAATGCTCTCTTCGTCCCAAACCAGGCCCACCTGGATATTTGCCTGTAACTGCAAAGACATCGGCCGCAAACAGCGCTGGCAGGTGACCACAGCTCTGGTTTCGGCACGCCCTGACACCGTATTCACACCCTGCCGGTTGCGCAAAAATCTCAACTCTGCGCTTACCGGCACATCGAGCTCAAGCACCGCATCCATCAATCGCGGCAACCGATCTTGCCGTATAACACCCCCCAGTTCTGCCTGCTGGCTGGCCAATTTTCGCGGATCAACCGTTCGCGGCAGCTCTCGTTTGCAGGGGGTAGTTTGCATAGGCGCGCAATCATAGTGACCCGGACCCCATAAGTCAAAAGAAAATCCGCCCGCCACCCGCAGGCCAAAGCGTTGTAGAATGCGGCTTGCGGAAACATTGAGAACGATCATGGCTGCACTTGTGCTTGCGTCTTCATCGCGATACCGTCAGCAACTGCTGGAACGCCTGCAAATCCCTTTCCAGTGTTACTCCCCCAACGTTGACGAAACCGCCCTGCCTGGCGAATCTCCGGTAGAGTTGGTCAGACGTTTGGCGCTGGCCAAGGCAATCGCCGTCTCCCGCTCTTACAGGCAACATCTGATTATTGGCTCAGATCAGGTGGCAGAACTGGATGGTGACATCCTTACCAAGCCCGGCAACCCTGCCAATGCACGCAGCCAGCTTCGCTTGCTGTCGGGTAGACAGGCCCGGTTTCACACCGGCCTTTGTGTGCTGGACAGCACAACGGCGGAAAAGCAGGAGGATGTCGTAACAACAGAGGTCTGCTTTCGACAATTGAGTGACACTGAAATCGATAGCTACCTTGATAAAGAACAGCCCTGGGACTGCGCCGGCAGCTTCAAATCCGAACAACTTGGCATCAGTTTGCTGAATGAAATGCGGGGAATGGACCCTACCGCATTAATTGGCCTGCCACTTATTTGCCTGAGCCGCATGCTGCGCCACCATGGCCTGAAATTACCCTGAAAGGCCTGTTAACACGCTCACACCGCGCTCTTTTGCCTGTTTAAAATCGCTTCCTCCACCTGCGAAAAACAATCAACACAGGCAAATGGCTGGAAATGCCGCAATCGTTCGACCTCGTGGGCGCCGTATGTAACCGCCAGACCGGGCACGCCTGCGCGCAGGGCCATATCCATATCAAATTCTGTGTCTCCAACCATCACCGCCTGCTCGGGTTCAAGGCTGAAATGACGGGTCAGCTCCTGCAGCATTCGCGGGTGGGGCTTGGATTGAGTCTCGTCCGCACAACGAGTCGCGTGAAAAAAGTCCTGCAAACCTTTTTTTCGCAATACCCGGTCCAGCCCCCTGCGACTCTTGCCAGTAGCCACCGCCAACAGGTAGCCGTCGTTGTGAAAAGCGGTAAGCCGCTCCATAACATGGGGATAAAACGGTGACGGCTCCTCATCCTTCGCAATAAAATGCTTCGAATAGCTGGTGCACAACTTTGCCAGCAACTGAGTATCCTGAACCTCTGGAAACAATGCGCCCAGAGCTTCGGTCAAACCAAGGCCGACAATATCCCGTGCCTGCTGCTCCGAGGGCGGTGGCAAATTGTTATCCACAGCCGCACACTGCAAACACTGCGCAATACGGGCCAGGGAATTGCTCAGCGTACCATCCCAGTCAAAAACCAGAAGTTTTGTCATTTCATCGATTCCAGCAAGCGCTTCAGTTCTTCAGGCAAAGGCGCCTCAACCCGCAAGGCCTCGCCACTCGACGGCAAACGAAAGCACAGACTGCTGGCATGCAAAAACAGTCGCTTGAGGCCGGCAGCTTTCATTCGTCGGTTAAATTCCTCGTCACCATATTTGGTGTCTCCCGCCAGTGGGTGTCCGGCAAAACAGGAATGGACCCTGATCTGATGGGTACGCCCGGTCTCCAGGCGTACCTCCATCAAGGTTGCAAGCTCAAATTGCTGCCGTATCCTGAAATGAGTCACTGATGGCTTGCCGTTCACATCCACTCTGACAATCCGCTCGCCAGACTGCAGTTCGTTCTTGCGCAAGGGCGCATCAATGCGCATACGTCCTTTTGGCCAATGCCCTTTCAGCAGGGCCCAATATACCTTCTCAACCCTGTTGGCACGCATCTCGTCCTGCAGCCAACGCAAGGCACTGCGTTTCCTGGCAAGTACAATGCAGCCGGAAGTATCCCGGTCGAGACGGTGCACCAGTTCAAGAAAGCCTTCATGCGGTCGCATTGCGCGCAATGATTCAATCAAACCCAGACTAATGCCACTGCCGCCATGAACGGCAAGCCCGGACGGCTTGTTAACCATCAACACCTCATCATCTTCATAGAGAATGCTGTCTGTTAACAATGTTCGAAGTTTCAGCCCAGGGCTGGCTACAGGCTTGCTTTCAGACACACGTACCGGAGGAATCCGCACCAAATCGCCAATCTCAAGCCGCTTTTCCGGTTTGACGCGTTTTTTGTTAACGCGTACCTCTCCCTTGCGCAAAAGCCGGTAAATACGTGACTTGGGCACGCCCTTCAGGCGCGACATCAGGAAGTTGTCCACCCGCTGCCCATCCTGGTCCCCGGTTACCTCAACTACGCGTACACCCACTGTTGTCGGGGAATTTTCCGCCATTACCACCACCCTGCAACTGAAGGCGCGCATTCTACCAGCTTTGGCATCTCCTGATCTTCCCCCTGCAGAAATCGGGCAACAATAAATTGCCGGGAAATATTGCCTTTAGATTGAAGGGCTTAGGGAATAATGATATATTCGGCTTCAAGCCCGGCTCCTGCAGGCGTAAAATCGCTGTAATACAGGTTTAACAAATAGCCTTGCAACAAGTGGCGCGGGTGACTCAAGGGGATAAGAACGAGTGGATGCACAAACTGGTAGGTAAGAGTCCACTGCACGAATTTTATAGACTTTCGCCAAAAACGGGTACAAACCGGCAAGCGAAAGTCAAAGTAACCGCGCAGCGAGTGCTGCAGCGCAACAGAGAGCAGACAGAACATATTTGCCGCCCCGGCGGCAAAACCGATGGCAGGCGTGTCGTCCAACAGACTGAATATACAGTGACAAGCGGACACAGATAGCGCAAAAAATGCGCAGCAATCAATACGGCGCGGCCCCCTCGGGTCAGATATCAGAGAATGGAAAGGTCAACTGAAACCAAAACAGATGACACACGAACACAAGAGCTATAGCCGGACCGGGACACTCTCAGTATCCTGACCATCTGCCCATATTGTGGGCAGCAGCTTTTATGCACATACCTTCTCTGCCCTGCTGACAGCACTGATCCTGCCTTCTTCCATGCGTTTCGTACTCATCGCGCCCAACGTAGCGAGTAACACATATATATGAAACGCATGTTAATTAATGCAGCTCACCCAGAAGAGTTGCGCGTCGCCCTGGTCGATGGCCAACGGCTGTATGACCTGGATATTGAAAACCGTTCCCGCGAACAGAAAAAAGCGAATATATACAAAGGCAAGATCACTCGAATTGAACCCAGCCTGGAAGCTGCATTTGTAGAGTATGGCTCGGAACGCCATGGCTTCCTGCCACTAAAAGAGATTTCCCGCGATTACTTCTCGAAGCAGCCCCAGGGGCAGGGGCAAAGACGAACCCGTATCCAGGATGTTCTCAAGGAAGGCCAGGAAGTTATCATTCAGGTCGAAAAAGAGGAACGTGGTAACAAAGGCGCTGCCCTCACCACCTTTGTCAGTCTGGCCGGTCGCTACCTGGTATTGATGCCCAACAACCCGAGAGCCGGGGGCATCTCGCGCCGCATTGAGGGCGAAGAACGCGCCGAGCTGCGCGAAGCCATGCGGGATCTGAACATTCCCAAAGGCATGGGTGCGATTGTGCGCACTGCCGGTATTGGTCGTTCCACCGAAGAATTGCAATGGGACCTGGATTATCTGACACAGTTATGGACCACTGTTAAAGAAGAGGCCGACAACTCTTCAGCCCCCCACTTTCTGTTCCAGGAAAGCAATATCATCATTCGCGCCATTCGCGATTACCTGCGTCCGGATATCGGCGAGGTTATGATCGACAGTAAGGGCTCTTTTGATCTTGCACGCGCCTTTATCCAGCAAGTGATGCCGAACTTTCACAGCAAGGTCAAGCATTACGAAGACAGCATTCCCCTGTTCACCCGCTACCAGATTGAAAATCAGATCGAAACTGCCTTCCAGCGCGAAGTAAAACTGCCATCCGGTGGCTCCATCGTGATTGACATTACCGAGGCACTGGTGTCCATTGACATCAACTCATCCCGCGCAACCAAGGGCGGTGATATTGAAGAAACCGCCCTGCAAACCAACCTGGAAGCAGCCGACGAAATTGCCCGCCAGCTGCGTTTGCGCGATGTCGGTGGACTAATCGTTATCGACTTTATTGACATGAACGCCGCACGCAATCAGCGAGAAGTGGAAAACCGAATGAAGGCGGCTCTGGAAATAGACCGTGCACGGGTACAAATAGGCCGTATCTCCCGCTTTGGCCTGCTGGAAATGTCACGTCAGCGCCTGCGTCCCTCACTGGATGAAACAACAGCCAAAGTATGCCCTCGCTGCAGCGGACAAGGCACCATTCGTGGCACCCGCTCACTGGCGTTATCCATTCTTCGCCTGATGGAGGAAGAGGCACAAAAAGAGTTCAGCGTAGAAGTTCGCGCAGTTACTCCTGTAGAAGTCGCCACCTTTCTGCTCAATGAAAAACGGGAAGAGATCAGCGCCATTGAACAGCGCAACAACAATATTCGGGTCGTTGTATTACCAAACCCACACATGGATACGCCACACTTTGAGGTGCAACGCCTGCGCGAACAGGATGGTGTTACCAAAGAATACAGTTATCGTATGGCTGACACAGCACCGGACCTTGCTGCGGGAGCCCCCGACAAGGAATCGGCGCCTGTTGCTCCCCCCAAGGCTGCTGTTGAGGGCATGGTTCGTTCCACACCTGCACCTGAACCCGTAAAACGCCCTGAAAAGCAAACACCCGGACTGTTCCGGCGCTTGCTGAATGCCCTGTTTGGTGAGAGCGAAAAAGAGCATAAAAAACCTCAACAGCGTCGCAGCAACAACCGCGGACAAGCAGCCAGAAGCAGCGAGCAAAACCGTCGTGGTGGATCAAGGCGTGGCAAAGGTCGCCCCGACAATCAACAAAGTGGTCAGCAACAACGTAATCAGCGTGACCGTAAACCGCAGGAAAACAAAGGCAAGCCTCAGGAACGACCTAAAAGCAAGCGTCAAAACAGGCGCTCAGATGAGCAACAACCAAAAGATCAGAAATCTGCTACTCGACAGAATGCCGCAAAGCGCCCTTCGGATGAAGAAAAATCACAAAAGGACAACCGGCCACCGCGCCGTCCTGATGGTGAACGTCGCACTCCACGTCGTCGTCGCGAACGCCGCCCGGTATCCAACGAGATGCTGAAAAATACTGAAGCTGCAACTACCGGTACAGCAGCTGCCACACAAGAGCCAACCCACTCGACACAGCAGTCACCTGCGGTAGAACAACAAACGGCTGCAACATCCCCCAAAACCGGGACAACAGCGAACGAAGCTGCTGCAACCAAAAAGGCAGCACCTGAACAGGCAACGCCTGTACACAAACCAGCTGTCCAGGAGCCTGGGGTCAAAGCAGCAGAAGTGGATAATGCCGGTCAAGTCGAAACGGCTGCGGCTAAAGACACAAAGGATAAAGAAGTTCCCGTGGCGTCAGCTCCTGCGCCAAAGGCTGTTGAACCCCCAGCAAGTGTGAGTGACAGAGCGCTGGAAAAGACCCCTCCGGTACAAGCTTCCATATTTGAGCAGCAATCCGCTGCCGACAAAGCTGTGCCCACATCGGTGAACTCCGATAAAAGCGGTGAGCCGAAAAAGCGTTCGTCTTCCAGTGCAGAACCGGCACAGGCGGCCGAAAACACAGCGCTCTCCCACGCCCCATCGACCGCACCAGCAGCAGCAAAGACTGCCACCGGAACCACTGCAGCCAATGAACCGGATAACGAGGCTGCGGAAGAAAGTTCTCCGCTGCCAAGAGCTTCCAATGACCCACGCTTTAATCCAAAGCCTGTAGAGGCTGTAGAGATTAATACGGCGGTGCGAAAGCAGCCAACCGCCGGTCCGCTGGATACCAAACAGCCGGCGCCGGTGGAATTGATTCCCAGTGAGTACAGCCGCCCGAGCAATGATCCCCGAGCCAGGCGCGCGGCAAAGCCAGACCAGCCTGTCACCCCGGAAAGCGGGGAAGGTGAGGAAGGCGATCAGGAAAATGCCTGAAAATAAAGTGGCACGAGACAAATCAAATTTACTCTTGTGCCATTTTTCTTACTCGCTATAATGCCCACCACCGCGGAGGGATGGCTGAGCGGTTGAAAGCACCGGTCTTGAAAACCGGCATAGGTTAATAGCCTATCCAGGGTTCGAATCCCTGTCCCTCCGCCACAAAACGAACGCCCCTGAATAGGGGCGTTTTTGTATGGTCGCAGCCCCGGTTGATCCTTGTCTCTTCTTCAATCTATACGGGATTCAACGTATAACCTCTTTTGCCAGTGCTACAGAGCAGGCATGCTAAGATGGCAGTTTCAACCCGATAGCACTGCAAACCATGCCTCTACCAAACCACTTTATCAATAAATTGAAGGAGTCCGTTTCCGAGACGGTGGGAGACGGTTTTTACGACTCAGTTTGGTTGTCAAGTGATGCCTGCCTGACACAAATTTGCAGCACCTATCGATCGGATTGCATAGCTCCTATCGAGTTGGACGGGTTAACGCGCTTTTCATTTATTATGTCCTGCGACGTCACCATGGCGTTTGATGGCATCACAACTGTTAACGCTTTCGGGCCAGCATGCCAAGTACTTCATCACCCTGTCGGCGTCAGGGAAACCGAATGCTTTCGTGCCAATAAATTGCAACATTGGGTTATGGTGTGTTTTAACAATACATTTTTGATTGAGCGGTTTGGTCTGACCCCCGAGAACGCACCGAAATTATTGCAAGGGCTAGTGAATGAAAAGCCACACGATTTTCTGGTAGAACACCTGCCTTTACAGCTTGAAATGAGACGCTGCCTGACAGAAATGAGGCAATCGGACTTTCAGGGGAATTTACGCCAATCTTATATCGAAGCCAAAGGCATCGAACTGATATGTCTGCTAATAGAGCAATTGTGTATTGCCGACAAGTCATATTTACCCGCGCTTAAACTGAAAGCGCGCGACAAGGAGGTTCTGGACGAAGTCAAACGAATCCTGGACACGGAATTTATCTATCCCCCTTCTGCAACCGAGCTGGCCGCCCGGCTGGGCTCCAATCGCAATAAACTCACCTGCGGCTTTCGCCTGCTTATGGGGCAAACCATGTCGGACTACTGCCGGGATTTACGTTTGAACCTGGCCATGAAATACCTGCGCGATACCGATAAGCCGATCGCTTATATCGCACAAGCGGTCGGCTATACCAGTGCCAGCAGTTTTTCAGTGGCTTTCAATCGGCAATTTAGCATGAGTGCACGACAGGTCAGAGCAGGCGCACTGCAAAAATATTTGTGATTTGCGCAAAAGTTTTTATGCTCTCTGCAAAACTTTTCCCCTACTGTTTGCATACCATACCCTTCGTTTCAGATACAACCGTCATCAAACTTGACATCGCATTCAAGAAGTATTTGCAAGCTTGCCTGTTTGACTATGCCGCTAACAAAGAACAACTCGATTGTTACCGGTAATATTTATTTCAAGCCTGTAAATCCAGAGGATAAAAATGGGTAAATTTCTCTTTTTCCTATGCCTCCTGCAATTGACCTGTCAACTTGCAAATGCACAGCCCGTTGCCATAAAAGCAGGTAAATTACTTGACGTAATATCAGGCAAGGTACTCACCAATCAGGTAATTCATATTACAGATGGCCGCATTACTTCCGTAGACGCCAACCTTCCAAAAGATGCAAAGGTTATTGATTTGTCAAGCCGGTTTGTCCTGCCCGGACTGATGGATATGCATACGCATATCATCAGTAACCTGAAAAGAAGTTTTATGATTGGCTACCTTCAATCACCTCACCGGGCAATGATCGGCGGAGTAGTCAATGCACGTAAAACACTATTGGCGGGCTTTACCCTGGTCAGAAACGTCGGAGCCTCTGACTTTCGTGACATCGCTCTGCGCAACGCTATTAGCGATGGCGACATTCCCGGACCTCGCATGGCCGTGTCCGGCCCAGCTCTGGGTATTACCGGTGGCCATTGTGACAACAACACACTCAATCACTCTTTTAATTATCGTTCAGAAGGCGTGGCGGACGGTCCCTGGGCGGCGCGCCAGGCCGTGCGCAAAAATGCGAAATACGGCGTCGATCTGATCAAGTTTTGCGCTACCGGCGGAGTATTCTCAAAAGGCACCAAAGTAGGTTTACGGCAATATACCCTGGAGGAAATGCAGGCCATTGTCGATGAGGCCCATGCCCGGGGGCTCACTGTTGCTGCACACGCGCACGGTACGGAGGGGATTCAATTCGCAATTCAAGCCGGCGTCGATTCCATCGAACACGCCAGCTTTCTCGACAAAGATACAATCCGGCTCGCCAAACAACACGGTACTGTGCTGTCTATGGATATTTACAACACAGAATACACCACACGTGAGGGCCAAAAGAACGGGGTACCGGAAGAAAATTTGGCGAAGGACCGGGAAACTGGTGACCGGCAACGACAAAGCTTCGCTCTGGCCGTGACCGAGGGTGCCAGGCTGGTGTTTGGTACAGATGCCGGGATTTATCCCCACGGTGAAAACGCCAAACAATTTTCACGCATGGTGCAATTTGGCATGACACCGCTTGCAGCAATACAGGCTGCGACCATTCACTCCGCCAAGCTGGTGCGGCGGGAAACCGACACTGGTCAAATCCGCCCGGGTTTTCATGCAGACATTATCGCAGTCGATGGCAATCCACTTGACGATATTACCGAACTGGAGAATGTCACCTTTGTTATGAAAGGCGGGACAGTGTACAAGAATGAATCACAAAGTGAGTCATCACGGTGATTATGCGGCGGGAATTCTTGACAGGCCTCGGAATGGGAGGCGTGTCATTGGCCATGTCTGGATCAAACTCGGCCAAAGCACTCGATCTCAGAGAAAACAATATTCGCAGTGCTGAAGCAGAGCGCCTCTACTCGGAAGTTATTGACCTGCCCTACGATGATACTCACTGTCACGCATTAACTGATCTTGACGCACAAACCACGCCACAGCGATTTTTGGCAAGAATGTCACTGGCTGCTTTCCCCGCTTTTTCCGACGGCTATTTTCCCAAAGGAGTTTTTAACCAATGGTGGAATGGTGACCCGACAACCCGCAAAAAACTGGACAAGGAATACGGTATTGAGAAGGTATTCAATACAATTACCCGTCACTTTGGGGAAAGCGTCTTTGTAAAATACATGATTAAGGAAATGGCCGGATTCCTTGATTGTGAACCGCGCCTCGAGACCGTTATTGAAGCGCGGAATGAACGGGGGAGGCAATATTGGCGATACATCAACGATCTATTCAAAGACGTCAACGCCGCCAATATTATGGTGGACACCGGTTACAACGAGGGCATGGGCGCTGAGGGTATTGCCCGTTTTGAATCCGCCGTCAATCCAACAAAAGTACGCCGCATATTCCGCGTCGATTCGGTTCTGGGCGAACTCCTGCAAAAAAACCTGACGTTCGATGAGCTCGAACGGCAGTTTCTTGCTACGGTGAGGCGGGGTTTAGACCAGGACGGTAATTTTGGCAAGCGCTCATGGGGCATGAAGTCCTACCTGATGCCCATCATTGGTGTTGTAAAGCCGCTCTATGAGAAGGCTGCAGCCCGCACTTCCTGGCAACAATACCACGACACTGGCAATCAACAATTTACCGACCGGGAGGAGCAATATCAGCGCGGCAAAGACATGAAGCGCTATTTCCTCACGCTGGCGCTGGAGGAGTGCATGGAGCGTGATATGCCCATGCAGTTTCACGCTGGCGATGGCGAGGCGCCTGGTGTTATTCTGCGGCAACAGGACCCCTATAATCTTGAAGAGATGGTACGTTTCGACAGAGACGGCCTCATGCGAATGCCGAAGATCATTCCGGTACACGCGGGTTATCCATTGGTGGGGCGCGCCGCCTGGTTGAGCCATCTGTACACGAACTGTTACTTTGATCTGTCGATTATGACGCCGTTTGCCCATCAGGGGCTGGAGGCACGTTACCTGCAAGTGATGGAAGCAGTCCCACTGTCCAAAATTCTGTTTTCAAGCGACGCTTACCATTTGCCCGAACTCTACTGGCTCGCCGGTCGCTGGGGCAAGCTTTATCTCAGCAAGGCACTCGCAAGCTATGTGCATGGCGGGATTCTCAGCGAAGAAGAAGCCCTTGAAGGAGCCCGCATGATTCTCTACAAAAATAACCGCGCTGCCTACAACCTGCCGGACGATTGAGTCTACACTCCAGAAATTTGTCCTGTCAGTTGTCTCCAACTCTCCATTCGCTTTTCCACAATGATTAACGCGCCGTCGCTTTGCCGGCATGTTCCACATAATGCACTCCGGAAGTGCCAGCTTCTCCCGATTCATTATAATTCGTTCGGGGCACAGCTCATCACAGCCTCATGACAGATCGTCAATGTTTTGGTCAGCAAGAGAACGGCTTCGTGCGTCACGGTGATCATTGAGCGCAAAGCCATGAGCAGCTCTGCGGCTGGAACGGTTTGAGGGCTGTTCTGAATGTAAATACAAATTCACTTGCTTTAGCCCCCCGCCTTTGTATCATTACCAACAGAAACGTTGACGGTCACAGGGAGGCCTCCATGTCAGAACAATCCTATGCAGCTGCGCGCGGTATCGAATCCACACGCGAAATCAGCAAGGTACTGCGCAACACATATACACTGCTCGCTATGACCATTGCCTTTAGCGCAATCACTGCCGGTATCGCCATGGCTATCAATGCGCCATTCTTCGGGCTGTGGACGCTCCTGCCCTACTTTGTTTGCCTCTGGATGGTTGAGAAAAAGAAAAACACAACTGCCGGACTGTTCTGGGTATTTGCGCTGACCGGCTGGCTCGGCTTCAGTTTGGGCCCGATTCTCAATTATTACCTCGGCATGGGCGGCGGTGATACCATCATGCTCGCTCTTGGTGGGACTGCGCTGATATTTTTTGCCACTTCGGCTTACGTACTGATTACTCGCAAAGACCTCAGTTTTATGGGGGGCTTTCTGGTAACGGGCATTATGGTTGCCTTTATTGCCGCGATCGCTAACTACTTTCTGCACATCCAGGGTATGAGCCTGGCCATCAGCTGCATGTTCCTGGTGCTGGCATCCGGCCTTATCATGTGGCAAACCAGTCGTATTATTCACGGTGGCGAAACCAACTATATCTCCGCGACAGTATTGTTATACGTAATGATCTACAATATTTTCACATCGTTGTTACACTTGATTGGCATGGGTGATGATTAAAAGACAACTGTAAGTGACAAGCCTCAAACTGCAAACTCAAGCGCAGTACCTCTGTACAAACCCGTCCGTAATTAAAACTGCGGACGGGTTTTCAGTTATATAGATTCCGATATTTCAGTGATTGTCCTTTCGCAAGCTGAGCCGCATTTCAACTTGCAGCTTGAGGCTTGTCACTTGTAACTGTCTTTCCCGTAAACTATTCGTTACACTTTATATCACTTGGTACCGCTGGAAAGCCCAATATGCGCCTGCAGGTAATCTGTGAAAATCGCCCCGGCATCGCCAGTGAAGTACTGGATATCCTGAGCCTGCGACATATCGACCTGTGCGGTATCGAAGTTGGCCCTTCCGGGCAAATTTATCTGCGGATTCAAAACCTGGCGGCTGATTCTTTGCAACACTTGATGCCCGAAATCCGGCGCATCAAGGATGTCAAAGATGTCGTACTTATCCCCTATTTGCCCATGGAACGGGAACACCAGGAAATCCAGACCCTCCTGAATACCCTGCCCGACCCTGTTATCTCCATTGATCAGCAAGGCGGCATTGCAGTAGCAAACGAAGCGGCGCAATCTTTACTCAAACTTGAAGCAAACGAAGCCAAGGGCAAACTGCTCAAACAATGGCTAAAGGGCTTTAACCTGACCCAGTGGCTCAACGATCCCGAACACCAGGTGGTCAGCAGCCAACTGGAGTTTGCCGGCCTTCCTTACCTGGCAAATTTTTACCCGATCCGCGTACCCGACGAAGGCAATATCAACTCTGCTTTCGCCGGCGGTGTTGTGTTGTTTCGCGCCCCGGCGCAACTGGGGCAGCAAATCGCCGCCTGGCAAAAACAGATTGGGCAATTCGAGTTTATCCAGGCAAAAAGCCCTGGTATGAAACGGGTTATTCGACAAGCCAAAAAAGTTGCCGAACTCGATGCACCTTTGCTTATCACAGGGGAAACCGGGGTTGGCAAGGAGCTGATTTCCAAAGCATGTCATCAGCAAAGCATGCGCCAGAACAGCCCTTTTTTGGCAATCAACTGCGCTGGCTTACCCGAAGACGCCGCTGAAAGCGAATTGTTTGGCATGGAAGATCGGTGTGGGTCTATCACCAAAGGCGTCTTTGAGCTGGCTGCCAACGGCACCGTATTTTTACAAGAGGTGGGCGAACTGCCACTGTCTTTACAGGCTAAATTCTTGCGGTTGCTACAGGATGGAAGTTATCGCCGGGTTGGCAGTGAGCAAGAAATACAAACTCGCGTTCGCATCATCTGTTCCACCCAGCAGGACTTGCCAGCCTTGTGCCAAAGCGGTCAGTTTCGCGAAGACCTGTATTATCGACTTCATGTTCTGACGCTCAATATTCCGCCGCTACGCAATCGACGTGACGATATTCTGCCGCTGACGCGTCATTTCCTGAACCAGTATGCAACTGCTAATCGCCGCAGACTCAAACTGTCTGATCTGAGTAAACGCACGCTTGAACAATACGACTGGCCCGGAAATGTGCGGCAACTGCAAAACGCTATACAGCAAGCCGCTACCGTTGCTGAGGGCTCAGTTCTGGAGCCGGAGCATTTCCAGTTGCCTGGATACGCGCAAAACCTTGGCCTTATAGACCACAAATCTGTCACCACCCTGGACGAATCTGTTCGGCGCTACGAAGCTGAATTGCTGCGCACTCTTTATCCTGCCTACCCGTCTTCCCGTAAACTGGCACAACGGCTTGGTATTTCACATACCGCAGTTGCCAATAAATTGCGGGAATATGGGATTGGAGGGAAAAGTCGGAAGTCGGACGTCTGAAGTCGGAAGCTAAAAACAAAACAACGATCCCCGGCTCTTTACCATACTACCAGGCTTCACAATGCCAAGTGCAGCAATGGCAAGTGCAGCAATGGCAAGAGTCTGTAGCTTCCGACTTCAGACGTCCGACTCAAGACGTACACATTTCTTTACAAATTCCAACATTTTCCACCGCTCTTTTTCAAGCTCTGAACTATAGTAATTACAGACCTCCAACTGGGAAAATCCGCACATCACCAGACATGTTCAGAGGTACGATCAAATGGCTAATGTACAACTCGACCCCCGCAACCCCCTTGGCACCGACGGCTTTGAATTTGTTGAGTACACGGCACCGGACAGCAAGGGCATAGCCGACCTGAAACAATTGTTTGGCTTGCTGGGCTTCACCGAGGTAGCTAAACACCGCAGCAAGGATGTCTGGCTGTTCAAACAGGGCGATATCAACTTTTTGATCAACGCCGAAAAAAAGCATTCACAAGCTCATGAGTTTGCCGATGCCCATGGCCCGAGCGTCTGCGGTATGGCTTTTCGTGTCAAAAACGCCGCCCGCGCCTGGCAATACGCTGTAGACCATGGCGCACAGCCTTTTACCGGCAATATCGGCCCCATGGAACTGAATATTCCGGCAGTGTACGGCATTGGTGGCAGCACTCTGTTTTTTGTCGACCGTTATGGCGACAAGAATATCTACGAGGTCGACTTTGAGTTCTACCCTGACTGGGAAACAGAATTAAAAGCTAATGAAACTGGCCTGATCACTCTGGACCATCTTACTCATAACGTGTTTCAGGGCAACATGGACAAATGGAGCGGTTTTTACGAAAAAATTGGCAACTTCCAGGAAATTCGTTACTTTGATATCGAAGGCAAACTCACCGGGCTTGTGTCCCGCGCCATGACCTCACCTTGTGGAAAAATTCGTATCCCCATTAATGAATCATCCGATGACAAATCCCAGATAGAAGAATATTTGACTGAGTATAACGGCGAGGGGATACAACATATCGCACTGTTCACCGATGATATTTACGATTCCGTCCGCAAGTTGCGCGATCGTGGCATGGAGTTTATGCCTACTCCGGATACCTACTATGAAAAAGTTGACTCCCGCATACCGAATCACGGCGAAAATCTGGATGCCATGCGCGAGCTGCGAATACTTATTGACGGAGCCCCCGAAGACAGTGGAATTCTGCTGCAAATTTTTACAAAAACTGTCATTGGCCCGGTATTTTTTGAAATTATTCAACGCAAGGGCAATGAAGGTTTTGGGGAAGGCAATTTCAAGGCGCTGTTTGAGTCGATCGAAGAAGACCAGATTCGCCGCGGTGTTCTGAACGCGTAAAAGGATTGCAATGACTATGATTGTTACCAACAACAATAAATATCATGACCTGGTTTATTTGTCGGGCTTTAACAATGAACACGAAACCGAAGCACTACCCGGCGCACTGCCACAAGGTCGTTTTTCACCACAAAAAGTTGCCTATGGGTTATACGCAGAAAAGTTCAGTTCTACTGCCTTTACTGCGCCTCGACATCAAAATCGTCGCACCTGGTTTTATCGTATCAGGCCGTCGGTGACACAAAGCGACTACGTCCCCATAGATCATGACGCACTGCGCAGCGCACCCGTTACCGAAATGCCTGCACCACCCAACCAGTTGCGCTGGGACCCTCTGGACATTCCATCAACACCGGTCGATTTTATTGACGGCCTGAACACCATTGCTGCCAATGGCGATGTTAATACGCAAACCGGTATCGGCATTCACATATACTGTGCCAGTCAATCCATGGACAAGCGTTTTTTTTACAACGCCGACGGCGAAATGCTGTTTGTACCGCAACTGGGAGCTATCGCCCTGCATACTGAATGCGGCATATTGGCAATAAAGGCGGGAGAAATTGCCGTGGTTCCGCGCGGCATCAAGTTTCGTGTTGAACTGTTGGACGACAGTGCACGCGGATATATTTGTGAAAACTACGGCTCGCCGCTCCATCTGCCGGAACGTGGCCCCGCAGGTTCAGATGGTTATGCCAATGATCGCGATTTTAAATATCCGGTAGCCGCATATGAAGACCGCGATGGTGAATTTGAGCTGGTATGCAAATTCGGTGGCAAGCTGTTTGCCAGTAAACTTGATCACTCACCGCTGGATGTGGTGGCATGGGTTGGCAACTCAGCACCGTACAAATACGACCTGGAACGCTTTAACGCTTTAGGCAGCATCAGCTACGATCACCCCGACCCATCCATATTTACGGTACTGACTTCGCCATCAGACACTGCCGGAGTTGCCAATGTGGATTTTGTGGTATTCCCGTCACGCTGGATGGTTGCCGAAGATACCTTTCGCCCCCCCTGGTACCACCGCAATGTAATGAGTGAATTTATGGGGCTGATTTACGGTGTATACGATGCCAAAGAACAGGGCTTTGTGCCAGGAGGCGCCAGTTTGCACAACTGCATGTCACCTCACGGCCCGGAGGCCAGTGTGTTTGAAAAAGCCAGCAACGAAAATCTTGCTCCCGTCAAGCAGGAAGCGACGATGGCCTTTATGTTCGAATCTCGTTACATCATTCAGCCGACAAAATTTGCACTGGAAAGTCGTTATCGGCAAAAAGACTATCTTGAGTGTTGGGCAGGATTAAACAAACACTTTACAGGTGAAAAATAAAATGAAACTGGCAACACTGAAAAATAATACACGCGATGGACAACTGGTTGTTGTCAGTCGTGACTTGAGCCGCGCTATCGCCGTGCCCGATATTGCCGACACGCTGCAACAAGTCATGGATAGCTGGAATACCCTGGCGCCGCAACTGCAGGAAATATCCAACGCTTTAAACGCCGGTATTTTGAGTGGTGAATTCCATTTTGATGAAACCCGATGCGAGTCTCCCCTGCCCCGCGCTTACCAGTGGGCTGACGGCAGCGCCTATGTCAATCATGTCGAACTGGTGCGCAAGGCACGCAATGCTGAAATGCCACCGAGCTTCTGGACCGACCCCCTGATGTACCAGGGCGGTTCGGATGATTTTATTGGCCCACACGATGATATCCTTTTGCCCTCCGAGGAACACGGCATTGATTTTGAAGGTGAAATTGCCATCATTACTGACGATGTCAACATGGGCATCGACCCGGAAAGCGCTCAAAACCATATCAAGCTGTTAATGCTGGTCAACGATGTTTCTCTGCGCGCATTAATTCCCGCAGAATTGTCCAAGGGTTTTGGTTTTTTCCAGTCCAAACCTGCGTCCTCTTTTTCACCCGTTGCTGTGACACCGGACGAGCTGGGAGATAAATGGCGTGGTGGCAAAGTTCACTTGCCACTGCTTTCAAAATATAACGGCGAACCATTTGGCAAACCGAATGCTGGCGAAGATATGACCTTTGATTTTGGCCAGTTAATTGCGCATTTGTGTAAAACACGCAATATGCGAGCTGGCGCCATTTTGGGTTCCGGCACTGTGTCTAATAAACAGGGCACAGAGCACGGAACCTCAATTGCAGAAGGGGGCGTGGGCTATTCCTGTATTGCCGAGGTACGCATGATTGAGACTATTCGCGACGGTAAGCCCTCTACCCCGTTTATGAAATTTGGCGACCGTATTCGAATGGAGATGAAAGACGAAGATGGTAATTCCATATTCGGCGCCATTGACCAAACAGTTGTGGAATATAAATGATACTTTATGGTTACTGGCGGTCTTCAGCAGCTTATCGCGTTCGCATCGCGCTTAACCTCAAAGGCATCGAGTATGAACAGAAATCGGTACATCTGCTAAAAAATGGCGGCAAACAATTCAGTGATGAATACACCGCCATCAATCCCGCCCAACTGGTGCCCACTCTGGTGGACGGCGACCTGACACTCAACCAGTCTATGGCCATTCTGGACTATATCGAACAAAAGTATTCCGAACCCGCTCTTTTGCCATTGGCTAACGCCAAACGCGCACAAGTGTTGGCGTTAGCCAATGACGTTGCCTGCGATATTCACCCACTCAATAATTTGCGCGTACTAAAGTATCTGTCCGATCACTTTAATGCGGGTGAACAACAAAAAGAAGAATGGTATCACCAGTGGCTGAAAAAAGGGTTCCGCGGGCTGGAAACACATGCAAGGCAATATGGCAGCACAGGAAAGTTTTTATTTGAAGATACTCTCACCCTTGCAGATGCTGTATTGATACCTCAAATATACAATGCGTTGCGTTACAGATTTGATATGAAAAGCTATCCCCTGCTTTATTCAATATGGGAAAACTGCAACACACTGCAAGCCTTTAACGATGCTCGGCCTGAAAATCAGCCCGATGTGATTTGATGCCCAATACTCGACTCTGATTAATTACAGCCTGCTTTTGGTAAAGCGCTCAATCTGCTGCCGAATAGTTTCATTTTCCTGCTGTAAAGCCTGATTTTTTTGCAGCAGATCAATAACCATAGCTACGGCAACCCAGTCAATTTCAAAATCCTGATAAATGCGCACGGCTTTTTTTATCCAGTAAACACTGGTGGTATCAAATACCCAGTCGGTAGTCGACGCTCCCTTGAGCGGTTTGACAATATCGTACTCTACAACCTCAACAATTGTGGCTGTATCGATCTCTTCCAGTTGACACAGCTCACCAAGTGAAATCTCGCGTAGTATTGTGGTCATTTTGAGTCTCTCCACTCTGCACGGGGATCAAAGCTGGCCGATTCCGCAAGGTCTGACCATAATTTTTGAGCTTTGGCATCAGCTACCGGGGGCATGACTATTTTCAGTACTGCAATTAAATCACCGGTACCGACTTTACTTTTTAGCCCTTTACCTTTGATACGCAATTTACTCCCGGTCTGGCTGTTGGGGGCAATTGTCAGGTTTATTTTTCCAGTTAGTGTTGGAATGGTGGCTTTGGTCCCCAGGGCAGCTTCCCAGGGAGACAATGGCACCGTTATTACAAGGTTATGACCCTGCACATCAAACAGGGGGTGTGGAACCAGGCGTATATGCAGGTAAAGATCGCCATTCTCTCCGCTGCCCTGACCGGGAGATCCCTGTCCCTTGAGGCGGATTCGCTCTCCGTCTCTCACCCCTGTGGGTATTTTTACATTCAGGGATTTCTTTATGTGTGTCATTCGACCATCTTTATAAGCTGGAACCCGGTATTCCACTTTTTTTGACGATTTTTCAAGTGTTTCTTCCAGAAACACAGGCATTTCGATTTCTATATCCTGCCCTCGAAGACCAAACGATGCCGACTCATCAGCCCCATGAAAGCCTCTCGCTCCGGCGCCAAATATTGTGTTAAAAAAATCAGAAAAATCGCCATCAAAACGACCACTCTTCCACTCTGTCGAACCACTGCCCTGCCAGCCCGGTGGCGGCTCAAATCCCTTGCCAGATCTGCCACCATACTGACGCAACTCATCATATTCGGCCCTGCGTTCCGGGCTTTTTAATACTTCGTAAGCCTCGGCAACTTCCTTGAATTTGTCCTCGGCGTCTTTGTCCGGATTCATATCCGGGTGATATTTTCTCGCCAATTTCCGGTACGCCGCCTTAATATCCTTACTATCCGCATCTGCCTTGACGCCAAGGATTTTGTAATAGTCTTTAAATTCCATAAAAGTACCTGTTTAATTATCTTCGGTCGCTTTCCTTATCCTTATGGCCTGTCTATACCACACTTGGGCATCTAAAAATTCACTTTCCCAGCGATTGCGGCGTCTACACCGTGCTCGAATCCTCATGTATTCCTATACACTGCGGCTCTCCTACCTGCTACGCTCGCCCTGCGGGTCGCCTCTACAGGCACTGTCTCCGCTGCGCTACCACTCTTGCACTCATCGACAAAATTGAATTTTTGAGGTACCCATTTGTCAACAATCAGATTATAGGGCATCTCTAAAAACTGCTCATCCAGTGCGGATCCCGAACGTCCCGGGCCCTGACCGGTATTGCCCTACCCCATACAAGTTTGTCAGACTTGCGCCTTTGCGACTGGAATGGCGTCCATGACCCCATCTGTAGACTCCAAATTGCCCAGAGCTGGCACAACGATATTTACGGTAATATCCCAACTGGCCCAGGAGTGTAATGCTATCAACCTGGGGCAAGGTTTTCCGGACTTTGATGGCTCTGAGCAACTGCGAGAGCTGGCTTGCCGTTATATCAGAGACGGCCACAACCAATACTCTCCCATGGCCGGAATGCCCAAATTGCGTCAGCAAATCGCAAACAAGGTGGCGAGACTTTACCATTATCAAGTCTGTCCCGACACCGAAGTCACCATTACGCCCGGAGCAACAGAAGGTATTTTTTGCGCGATTATAGCAACCGTGCGTCCAGGAGACGAAGTCATCGTTTTTGATCCGGCCTATGACTGCTACGACCCTGCTGTTGAACTGGCTGGCGGCAAGGCTGTGCACATTCCTCTGCAACCTCCAGCATTTGGTATTGACTGGCAGCGGGTGAAAGAAACCATCAACAGCAAGACTCGCATGATTGTCATTAACACCCCTCACAACCCTTCCGGGGCTCTGCTATCGCGGGAAGACCTCAACCAACTGGCGGCAGTGGTGCGCGATACCCCCATTCTGGTGCTGGCCGACGAGGTTTACGAGCATCTGGTGTTTGATGGCAAGCGCCACCACAGTGTGCTGGCTCACCCGGAACTGGCAGAGCGCGCCTTCGCTGTGTTCTCCTTTGGCAAAACCTACCATGTCACGGGCTGGAAAACCGGTTACTGCGTAGCGCCATCGGTGTTGACAAGTGAACTGCGCAAAGTGCATCAATTCGTCACATTTGTCGGCGTAACGCCAATTCAGTGCGCACTGGCGGATTTTATGGAATCAACGCCAGACTACTATCTCGAATTGGCCGATTTCTACCAGCGCAAGCGAGACCTGTTCTGTAAAGCGCTGCAAGAGTCACTGTTTACTTTTACGCCCTCCCCTGGCACCTACTTTCAACTGGTGGATTACAGCGCCATTTCTGACCGGAATGACGTCGATATGGCTCAATGGCTAACACGGAAACACGGTGTCGCGGCTATTCCCGTGTCTGTATTCTGTCAACAACCCCTTGAACAACGCCATGTACGCTTTTGTTTTGCCAAACAGGACAGTACATTGCTGGAAGCTGCGCAAAGGCTTGTCGCCATCAACAACTGAATCGACCCGAACCTGTCAACGGGCTATCCCCTTGAAAACCTTGTAAAGGTGTATAAACTCTCTCCCCTGGAGTGACGTACAAGCAGTGGCGTACAGACCATATCGGGTAACGCATCCTGTGATGCTGCCCAACCGAATGAAAAAGTTTAAATAACTCATAAAGTTAGCGCAACTCACCGTCATTATCACAACAACAGGCCTTATCACTATGCCAGCACTGCACAGCAGGATGGCGAGGCAGTGTGCCAGTTGTTTTGCAGATAAACCGTTTTGCAGATAAACCGTTTTGTAGATAAACCGTTTTGTAGATAAACCATGCTCAATCACACATTACATTAACGTTTACATCAAATTGAGGGGCCAACCAATGATCAAACCCGTATCAAAGCATATTTTAACTTGTGTTCTTTTAAGCGGTGCCATGTCATCGGCCGTACTGGCAGATTGTGGTCAAGCGCCTGCTGAACCCGAGATTCCCAAAGGAGCAAAAGCGACTATGGATGAACTGAAGGCAGCCAGCCAGGCGGTCAAGTCATTTATCGCCGATGCCGACACCTACCTGGACTGCAAACTGGAATCCAAAGAAGAAGAGATGGCCAGTATGAGTTCAAAAGAGAAAAAGCGCTGGATAAAAGACTATGAGCGCCTGACTAAAACGCGCAATGATATTCCCGACCGTTTTAACAAGCAGATCCAGGCGCATTTAAAAGCCAATAAATCCTGATTTTGGGTCGCACGTCAGTGGTCGCACGCTTTGATGCCGTGTTTCGTCCGCAACTATATTCGTCTGCAACTACAGACGTGCGACTTCACCCTTAACCGGGTACTGATTTTCTCTGACATCACCTTCTCAGCCTGCGACTTCAGCCAACTGCCAAATATCAAATGCTGGCTCTTCGTAAGGGTGAGCAGATTTCAGTGCCTGCACAACCGCCTCAACCTGGCCATTTTCGCAAACCATCTCTACTTTCCATTCTTCAACGACTTCCACAGTATTATGATCACCTAAAAATGGCGTACTACCTTCAAGAGGACAAAATTGCCCCTGCCCTTTCGTTTGCCAACAGCATTGGTCGTAATTGCCAATTCTGCCGGCGCCTGCATTAAACACAGCCTGTTTTACCTGCGTCAGGTGACTGTCAGGCACATAAAAACACAACTTATACATTTACTTGCCTCCCGAGTTCAAAACACGCCCAGAACTTTCAAAATACTCTTGGCCCCCAAAACCAACGCCACCAGCAATACGAAAAAGCCTGATATATTTTGTTTCCAATTGTTTCTGTAGTTACCCAATACCGATTTGTTGTTCATTGCCCACAATAAAAAACTGGCAATTATCGGCAATAGTATGCCATTGGTTACTTGTGCAAACTTGATGATTTCAATCGGCTTTATATCAAGAGAAGCCAACACCACACCCAGCAACAGAATAATCATCCAGACCGATCGGAATCGCCACGATTTTAGCCCTGTCTGCCAGCCGAAACACCCTTTCGCCACATAAGCAGCCGCCAGGGGCGCTGTAATCGCCGAGGTAATACCGGCAGAAAACATGCCGATCGCCAGAAAATATGTGGAGAAACTGCCAAACAGGGGCTCGAGTGCTTTGGCAAGATCTGCAATATTGTTGACCGCCCCCTGCCCGACTGCTGCAGCGGACACGATAATAGCCATTGAAATTCCACCACCCACGGCAATCGCTACGATCGTATCTCTTCTGGCGCTGCCCAATTTGTCGGGCGATGCCCACTTTTCTCTGACCACGGCAGCATGTAAAAAAAGATTGTAGGGAACTACGGTTGTGCCAATCAAACCGATCATCATTAATGCGCTGTTTTTCGGAAAAGAAGGCCTCAACATTCCCGTTAACAGTTCACTCAAATCAGGCCGGGTCATCACTGCGGTAACCACAAACGAAATACTCATGACCAGCACCAGAACAATCAGTGCTCGTTCCAACACCTTGTAGTTGCCAATAAACAGCAATATAAAAGCGAGCAAACCGATGACAATGCCAAGATAATTGATAGAAAAACCGGCAATCGATACAATCGGGTCATTGATAACTGTTTGTACACCCAGAACGCTGCCACTAATGTTACCGGCTTCATAAGCCGCATTACCGATCACAATAGCGGACAAAATCAGTACGACCGCCAATACCCGTAAAAACGGATGCGTGAGTTGTTCCCGAATAACTTCAGATAAACCTCTTTGAGCGACAAGCCCCAGTCGTGCCGACATCTCCTGCAAGATAATAGCGGTAAAAACCGCTATCAGCATCACCCACAACAATGCAAACCCGAAATGCACACCAGCGATCATACACAGGGTAACAGTACCCGGCCCCACAAAAGCCGCCGCAATCAGAGGACCCGGACCAATATTTTTCAGGAAGCGATTGATCATTATTGTTGTTCTCGAACTGTATTTGTTATTTCACTCTAGTACTCCGGCAGCGGCGTTGCAGTGCTTGCCAAGGGCTACGGCCATTTCCTGCGCACTGCGCCTTGCTGCCGAACACCTCGGGATCGCTGAACCCGTCATTATCACCTTGAAGGAGTACTACTGCCCTTTCGGCTGCGGTAAACCATCAAAACCACCTGAATATCCTTGTAGATGACAAACCCCAAAATAGTGTATATATTTACAGTATTTGGTTATGCGGTCAGATATGAATCACAAACTCGCAACCTTGCTCAACAGGCCCGATATCTGGCAGGCATCGGCGGCAAACTCGCAAGTACACAGCCTTGCCACCGGTTACCCGCAACTGGACCACAGCCTGCACCACAAAGGCTGGCCACTGGGCGCCATTACCGAGTTGCTTGGCTCACACAAAGGTACTGGCGAAATGCACCTGTTGATGCCCGCACTGGCCCGTATCAGCCAGCAAAATCGCTGGATCGTTCTGGTTTCGCCGCCCTGTTTACCCTACGCCACCTCACTGCAACAACAGGGTCTGTCGCTTCATCGAATACTTCTGCTGCAACCCCGAAATCCGGTTGATCAGCTATGGGCCATCGAACAGGTGTTGCGTTCCGGCAGTTCGGGCGCTTTACTCAGCTGGTTGCACACCAGCGCAGTCACTCATACCGGCCTGCGCAAACTGCAACTGGCAGCCCAGGCCGGGGGAAATCTGGCGGTATTGTTTCGACCCGACCGGGCAGCACATCAGCCATCACCTGCCGCCTTGCGTATTGCATGCGCTACCACCCCTGAAACCTGTCATCTTCGTATCCTCAAGCAACGTGGTGGCTGGAGTGGGCAAACCCTGCATATACCCAAACCGGATATTCTGACGCGGGAGGCTATACCGAATCATCAGTTGCCAGTCCATAAACCTGAGACGACAGAGGCAACAAGTCCCGTAACCGTTTCCTTGCCTGGTATTGCGCACCCCAGTCGCGCTAGCGGCATACCGCGTACGTCTTAACCTGTTATGTTATGGCTCTGCTTGCGTTTCCCACTGTTGCCTCTGGAAAGCATTACCAGAAGCAACACACATCAGCCCATAGCGGTTACCGAACAACAACGGGTACACAACTGCAATCCGGCTGCTACGGCTCAAGGCATTAACGCACAAATGCCGGCAACCATGGCCACTACCCTGTGCCCACAATTGAAGATTATTGAACGCTCTGTAAAAAGTGAACAAAACGCCCTGAAAACACTGGCGTACTGGAGCTATAACTTTACACCTGCCGTTACCCTGTTACCTCCTGACAGCCTGGTACTGGAAGTTCAGGGCAGTCTGAAACTGTTTCACGGCCTGCACAATCTGCTCTCCCATATTCAGAAGGGTCTCGAAGCACAGGGCTACACGTGCGCAAAGGGCCTGGGCCCCACACCCAAATCGGCCTTTCTGCTTACTTACAGCAACGCCTGTTCAGAAAATCACTTTGACGACACGACAGGTTCTTTTCAGCAACGGCTGGCGTTTGAACAGCCGTTAGAAGAATTACCCTTAAATATATTGCCTTGTTCAAATGCACTGAAAACAAAATTTCAGCGCACCGGGTTTTATTGTCTGAAAGATATATTGTCATTACCTGCCGCAGCGGTCGGCAAACGTTACGGCAAGGATTTTCTGTGTTATTTACAGCAAATAACCGGGCAATTACCCGATCCCCAACAAGCCATTGAACTGCCCCGATACTTTAGCGGTGAACTGCACTTCCCGAACGGACTTGCCACAGCGGATATGCTGGTATTTCCCATGAAACGTCTGCTGCAATCCTTATGTGGTTATCTTCGGGGCCGGCAACTGCATTGCAGTCGTCTGGTTTGGCAATTACATCAACATGACCACAGCAGTGAAAGCATTGCTGTATCACTGGCCAAACCGCAAAACAATTTCACACATTTTTTATCGCTCAGTCGCCTGCAACTCGAAAGCATCACACTGCGTTCGCCGCTGGAAACACTTGCCTTGCAAGCAAGTGATTTACATTTGGCAAACTGCCAGACAAGCAGCCTGTTCGAAAATCAACCCTCTGTTGATGGCCATACCGCCACAACCCATATCAATGAACTGCTGGATCGCCTGATCGTTCGTCTCGGTTCAGATTCCGTGAGTGGTCTCGCCCTGCAAGACAGCCACATTCCCGAGCAAGCCTGGCAAGCCACCGCCCCCTTGGGCTCCCTGCCAACCACCTCGAATACCGAAAACTTTCCCGTCAACCGCCCGACATGGCTATTGCAACAACCGATACCAATTCAGGTGCGGCAGCAACATTTATATTGGCGTGGACGACTGCAGTTATTGCAAGGACCAGAGCGTATCGAAGGCAACTGGTGGCACACACCCGTTTGCCGTGATTACTTTATTGCCCGTCATGAACATGGCGCTACTTACTGGATATATCATGACCGATTAAGCG
>JBNKFQ010000337.1:0-9457 GCA_050289385.1 Porticoccaceae bacterium
GTTTTGGCAGGATTTTCCGAGCAACTTTACTGCCCTTAATGAGGAGTATTGGTTTTCTTACGTATATAGGTTTTGACAGCCAGTGGATAAGGAATAGCACCCGCAGCATCGCTTGCAGATGGCGTGTTCAGAGGTGTTGAAGTACGAGGCTAAGAAGCGTGTCGATCAGGACAGCTGATAAGGAAATGTCAGGACACAGGTAACCACGTGTGAGCGCTGGCAGGTGACGGTATGTGCCCCCGGTGGAGATGTTGTATCAGAAAAGTGAAAAGTCGCGTTTCCGTAAGCAGTTGACTGAAATGGGGGCATTATGATTGATATTGTCGAGGCTAGCTCGATACGGCCGGGAATATATTTTGACACACAACGCCACCGGGTTGACCCCTTTGCCACTTACGTGGTGTTGCGTGAATATTACCCTGTGTGTCAGCTCGAGCCGACAGGTGTGTGGGCAGTCAGCCGCTACGACGATGTGAAATTTGCCTTGCAGCGCCGCGACCTTTTTTCATCGTGCGGTTTTGAGGTTCTGCACAATCTGGAAAATATTCCGGATGCCTGCAAACTGGCTTTTTTCAGGCAATCTCAGGATCCCCCGGAATACAAGCTTTACGATACGTTGGCGAACAATGTGTTTGCCAGAGATTATGTTCGGTCATTGACTTCGTACATTCGGCAAACCGTACAGATTTTGACAGTGGGCCTGCGCCACAAAGTCAATCCGGAGTTTGTTGCAGACTTTGTTGCTCCGTGCACGCGCGCTGTAATGGCTCGTGCAATTGGTGTCGATAGCCCATCGGCGATGGACGATATCGGTAATCATGCAGAGATGCTGGAAATACTGCAGTCAGGCGTGTCCAGTTCAGACGGGATTAACGCAATTAACAAGGCAATTCGCCAGCAGAATTATTTTTATGGCAGCCTGATTCGCGATCGCCGTCACAGCCCTTGCAGGGACCTGGTGACAATACTGATCAATTGCCGCACCGGCGAAGGCAGCGGGTATTCTGACGGAGAATTGCGACATGCTCTGGGTATGTTTGTCGCACAGGGCTTGCAGGCCTGTATGCATGTATTGGTTCGCTCTATACGCTTTCTGGCTCGCAATCCTCTGGTGCACAAAGTGCTGGCTGACGAAACCGACCGTATCCCGAGTTTTGTCGAAGAAATGCTGCGTTACGATTCGCCGGTACACGGGTTGTTGCATCGTACCAGGAAGGCAGTGACATTAAACGGTGTCACCATACCGAAAAATGAGTTGGTGTTGTTATTGCCTGCATCGGCCAACCGCGATCCTTCTCATTTTGCGGACCCAGACAATTTTCATATGTGGCGAGACAATCTGGATGATTGTCTGGGATTTAGTCATGGTAAAGATGTCAATTTGGGTGCTGAACTGGCTCGCCTTGAATTGATTATTGCACTGGAAGAGATTGTATCCACTTTTTCCCGAATTGAGTGCCCGCCGGATGGTGAACTGAAGTGGAATGGTGGGTTGACTCATAACGGTGTGGGTGAATTGCCCGCACGATTTGTTTTGGCCTGAAACAGAAATCGGCAGAACGACCGATTTGGATGCCCCGGGCGGGCGTGTTCAGAAGGCCGGATAGCCTGTCACAAACCGGCGGGATAGCCAGTTTGGGCGCTTGAGGCGGGCGCAGCCAGATGGCGAGGGAGAGCCTGAGTCAACAATCGGCTGGATAGCCGGTTTGGATGCCGCTGGCGAGGACTGCTGAATGGCCAGGGATGGCCCCTCCTGGTATTTTCAGGGAAACAAACGCGCGAGCAGCGCAGGAATGGCTGTTTCCACTCGCAGTATTCTTGCGCCCAGACTCACAGCTGAGAATCCGCACGCCTGCAGTTTTTCTACCTCCCATGGAATAAACCCACCTTCAGGGCCAACGGCAAGCGTTGCGGGCCGAGCGATATCCACGGGGCAGGGCATGTCTGCACCCGGGTGGGCCACAAGTGCCGTTGTGCCTTCGATAATGCCAGGCAACCTGTCTTCTGCAAAGGGCTTGAAGAGTTTAAACATGTGCACTTCGGGCAGGGCGGTGTCGCGACTTTGCTCCAGGCCCAGTATCAGTTGCTTGCGCACGGCGTCGTCGTTGAGCAGGGGGCTCTGCCAGTAACTCTTTTCCACCCGATAACTATTGATCAGATGGATTCGTTTGACGCCCATACTGGCGGCCGTCTGCAAAACCCGGTTCAGCATTTTGGGGCGCGGCAGTGCCAGCACCAGGTTGAGCGGCAGGGGCGAGGGAGGTTGCTGGCAAAGATCCAGCGACAGTTCCGCGGCTTCGGACGTCAGTGATTCCACAACCGCATTGCCTATGGCACCGTTTAACAGCCCGGCCTTTATTTGATCGCCGGTGCTGACTCTGTGTACTGCCAGCATGTGTTGCAAGCGCCGGCCGGAAATTTTGGCACGGTCTGTGTCGATCAGGTCTTGTTGTTCCAGCAGGAGCAGATTCATAAGGGTGAAGATTATAGCGGGCCAGTCAGGTCTACAGTAAGGGTTTTTCGCATTCAGTATTCATTGAACTCTGAATACAGGTGCCGCCCCGGAGAGAGTAGCTTCGGCGCGCGTCGCGGCTCGTCTTTCGGATCGCGCTGCTCAGGGAAATTACCCTTCGGCCTTCGGCTGCCCAAACTACTGCTTTTTCGAACCTGAGAGGTTGTCATCAGCTCTCCGGGGCGCCAATAAAAAAAGGCCACCATTCAGGTGACCTTTTCTATTGGCGCCCCGGAGAGGATTCGAACCTCTGACCTGCCCCTTAGGAGGGGGCCGCGCTATCCAGCTGTGCCACCGGGGCGAGACATTTGCGCAGTGGGCGGCTATTCTAACCGCAGATATCCACGGTGCCAAATGCCATGACGATAGCAGAACTGTTTGATCATTTTTTGAACATTGCCGAAGAAAATGACTGGCGACAATTTCATACGCCTAAAAATCTTGCCAGTGCAATCAGTGTGGAAGCGGGTGAGTTGCTTGAGCATTTCCAGTGGCTTTCGGACGGAGATTTCCCTGCGGACATCGAGGCGGCTGGAGATGAAATAGCGGATATATTTATGTATCTGGTGGCACTGTGCGACCGACTCGATCTGGACCTGGAACAATTGATACAGAAAAAAACGGCAGCCAATGAGGCGCGTTTTACCGGAGTTGACGAGTGAGCGGCAAAATGCGGGTAGACAGAAATTTTGATGGTATTTCTACCCACTTTGCCAACAAAATTTATGGCGGTTTGAAGGGACAAATTCGGCTGGATGTGTTGTGGCGGGATATTGACGAACATCTGGGCAAATTCCTGACGGAATCGCGGCGGGTTCTTGATGTAGGCGCAGGTCTGGCGCAGATTGCCATTCGACTGGCGCAATCGGGGCACTGTGTTCATATTAATGATATTTCGAAAGAGATGCTTGCACTGTCGCAAGACGCAGCAAGCAAAGCGGAAATGCGTGACAAAATCCGCTGGCATTGTTGTCCTTTTCAAAATCTGCCGTCTGATATTAATGAGCCGTTTGATCTGGTTATGTGTCACGCTGTCCTGGAATGGCTGTCAGATCCGGTTGCAGCAATTCCGATATTGGAAAGCCTGGTAACTGACAATGGTTGGTTGTCTCTGACCTTTTATAATCGCAATGCGCTGATTTATCGCAATTTGGTGCGAGGTAATTTCAACAAGGTGCTGAAGGCAGATTATGCGGGTGACCCGGCTAGCCTGACACCACCCAATTCCCTGCTGGTTGATCAAGTGCGTGCCTGGCTACAAAAGTCGGGTTTCACCGTTATTGAGCAAAGTGGAATAAGAGTATTCAACGATTATGTACGCAACCCGACGGGTGGCAATACAGTTCCGGAAGCTATTCGGGATATGGAGTTGCGTTTTTCTCGCCAGGAGCCTTTTTTATGGCTTGGACGCTATATTCATTTGTTGTGCAAGAAAAGTTAGAAGCTGGATGTTAGACATTGGAAGTGGCTCGTTTTCGCTCGCTTCTGCGGACTGCCTTTTGCATTTAATACAATCAGGCGTGCCACTTTTTTATTAGCAAGTCTTTGGCCAGATTAATTCTCGCCGCAAGATAATCGTTGCCGCCTCGATCGGGATGCAATTTCTGAATCAGTTTTTTGTGAGCCAGAATGATGTCTTCTTTGCAGGCACCGGGTTGCAGGCCCAAAATTTTCCAGGCTTCTTCTTCGTCAAGATTTGCGCTGGCAGGTACTTCAGTGCCGGTTTGTTGTTGCTGTTTGTGTTCAGCGAGAAAAGGTATCACCCGAACAGCCAGGCCAAATAAACTTCTGACCAGCGGAATCAGCGCTGTAATCGCCGCACCAATCCAGTGTATTCGCCCGGTTACAGCCAGTAGAACCAAAATGGCAAGCAAAGCCCAAAATCCGGTGCGCATTAGAAATTTTTTGCGTTCTTCGGGGTTTTGCTTTTGGTATTTTTGCCAAATCATAAG
Source organism: Porticoccaceae bacterium (assembly GCA_050289385.1). Classification (GTDB taxonomy): domain Bacteria; phylum Pseudomonadota; class Gammaproteobacteria; order Pseudomonadales; family Porticoccaceae; genus JBNKFQ01. The sequence goes on from JBNKFQ010000337.1 coordinate 4,465, forward strand.
TCCGGCAAACGCAATACCAATCAATATAATCAGTCGACCCATTTAATACCCTTTCGCCTTTCCAACTTCCAACTTCCAACTTCCAACTTCCAACTTGTCATAAATAGCGCATTAACATGGCGTAACCACCGTCTGCCGGTAGTTGTACATTGTCAGGCACGGGAATTTTAACAATATGTCCGGAGCCGGGTGCCGAACTGACACTTTCGCCATTTTTATTTTCAATGGCATCAAGCTCGAAAAGCGAATTGCCCTGTGGCGTAATCAGTTCGAGCTGGTTACCTGTTTCAAACCGGTTTTTAACCTCTACAGTCAGCCAACCTTTATCGTTGTCTGCTTCAAGTATTTCACCAACAAATTGCTGGTTGGGATTGGATGAGGCTCCCTTGCTGTAGTTCTGGTATTCCTGCGGTACATGACGACGATAAAATCCCTCGGTATAACCGCGATTTGCCAGATGGTCGAGTTCTGCCATCAGGTTCATATCAAATTCTCTGCCGGCAACCGCGGCATCAATGGCATGACGGTATACCTGAGCGGTGCGGGCCACATAATAATGGGATTTGGTGCGACCTTCGATTTTCAGTGAATGTACGCCCATTTCGGTAAATCGTGGTACGTGTTGCACGGCGCGCAAATCTTTGGAGTTCATGATGTAGGTGCCGTGCTCGTCTTCGAAGGCTGGCATCAGTTCTCCGGGGCGATTTTCTTCCTGTAACAACATCATGGGTGGTTGCTCGTCGCCGTTGTATGAGCCGTCCGGGTTCCAGGTTTGTGGCGCCTCCGGGGCAACCTGCTGCACCGGGATAATGTCACCGGTTTCTGTCTCCTTTGCTTCGTGAGCGTCATATTTCCAGCGGCAGGCGTTGGTACAGGCTCCCTGGTTGGGGTCGCGGTGATTCATGTAACCGGATAGCAGGCAGCGGCCGGAGTAGGCAATGCAAAGTGCACCGTGAACAAAAACTTCCAACTCCATGTCGGGACACTCTTCACGAATTTCGCCGACTTCGTCGATAGACAGTTCACGCGACAGAATGACCCGCTTGACACCTTGCTGCCCCCAGAACTTGACGGAAGCATAGTTCACGGCATTGGCTTGCACCGACAGGTGAATCGGCATCTCCGGCCACTTTTCACGCACCAGCATAATCAGACCCGGGTCGGCCATAATCAGCGCGTCGGGTTGCATGTCAATCACTGCCTGCATGTCCCGCAGATAGGTGCGTACCTTGTTGTTGTGCGGTGAAATATTGCTGGCAATAAAGAACTTTTTGTCCTGACTGTGGGCTTCTGCCACAGCCTCGGCCATGATGTCCAGATGGTTGAACTCGTTGTTACGTACCCGCAGGCTGTAGCGGGGCTGGCCTGCATACACAGCGTCTGCGCCATAGGCAAAGGCATAGCGCATATTCTTCCAGGTGCCGGCAGGCGAAAGTAATTCTGGAACAAAGGTCATCAGATCGGTAGCCAGATATGTGTTGGAGGGCGATTTTACAACAAATGTGTGCTCGAATGTCAGGGGCTCCTCCTCAGGGTGACTATTGACCGTTGACCATTTCTTTCGACTGACACAGGTGAACAAATGGCCAATGGTCAATGAAATCGCCACGCCATCCACTGCACCAATATGCCAAGAACAACAGCGCTACTGGTAATAAGGGCAGTGGTGAATTCTGTCATTGTTGTTCCCGCAGTTGTTCAAGGCGCCGTTTTCTCATCTCTGTGAATCGTTCAGATTCAATATCGGCAGTCCGTTTGTTCATCGAATATCCCCCTCATCCTTGTAAAGGCAGATGTAATGATTATGTCTGATGTATTGGGTAAGAATTTTTACGGTAACAAAAAGCACGTTCGTGCTGGGAAAAACCTGCCTTGACCTGAAATCAGGCCACGCAGAGTCATCATTTTTACACCCCAGGCGATAAACGTTGTTTAAAAACATCGTTTAAAGTCAAGAGGAGCCCTTCAAATTCAGATCGGCAATTCGCCGTGTTTCAGCAAAGCAATGACACGAATTGCCTGATCTAACTCTAACCAGTTGTCTGCGAAGGTGTAAACCTGTGGAATGTATTGATGGTGATCGGAAGGGATGGCAGGGGCTTGTGACACCGTATTTTGGAAATATACGGGCGAGCGGGTCACAAAAGCTTGCCCGGCAAACAAAAACGGGGCGGTATAACAACTCGCCCCGTCGGTTTTGAACGACCGGTTATCAAACAGCTTCCACAATCTGCTCGGCAGCGATCAATTTGCCCTGATCAGCACCTTTTTGAAAGGATGCAATTTCGTCGAAGTTCATATAGCGATAAATTTCATCGGCCATGGAATCGAGGTTTTGAGCATATTCCATGTACTCTTCCGGTGTTGGCAGCTTGCCAAGAATTGCACCCACCGCCGCCAGCTCAGCTGAGGTCAGATACACGTTGGCGCCGTCGCCAAGGCGGTTGGGGAAGTTGCGGGTAGAGGTAGAAAGCACTGTCGCTCCCGGTGCAACCCGTGCCTGGTTGCCCATGCAGAGCGAGCAGCCGGGCATTTCGGTACGGGCTCCTGCGCGGCCGTATATGTTGTAATAGCCTTCTTCCATCAACTGGTGCTCGTCCATGCGCGTGGGTGGTGCAATCCACAGGCGGGTATTGATGCCCCCTTTGAGTTGTTCGAGCAGTTTGCCCGCCGCACGGTAATGACCGATATTGGTCATGCAGGAACCGATAAAGACTTCGTCCACCTTGTCGCCGGCAACCTGCGACAGCAGGCGCGCATCGTCCGGGTCGTTGGGCGCACACACCACGGGCTCGGTGATATTAGCCAGGTCAATATCGATAACAGCGGCGTATTCGGCGTCGGCGTCGGCTTCCATCAGGTTTGGATTTGCCAGCCACTCTTCCATCTTGCGCACCCGACGTTCAATGGTGCGTACATCGCCGTAGCCTTCAGAAATCATCCAGCGCAGCAGCGTTATATTGGAGCGCAGATACTCGCTGACGGATTCTTCACTCAGTTTGATGGTGCAGCCCGCGGCAGAACGCTCGGCAGAGGCATCGGAAAGCTCAAAGGCTTGCTCCGCAGTCAGGCTTTCAAGACCTTCGATTTCAAGAACGCGACCCGAGAAGATATTTTTCTTGCCTTTCTTTTCAACGGTCAGCAAACCTTGCTGAATGGCGTAGTAGGGGATGGCATGCACCAGATCACGCAGTGTGATACCGGGTTGCATTTCTCCCTTGAAGCGAACCAGTACCGACTCGGGCATATCCAGTGGCATAACACCGGTTGCCGCGGCAAAAGCCACCAGCCCCGAACCAGCCGGGAAAGAGATGCCCAGTGGAAAACGGGTGTGAGAGTCACCACCGGTGCCCACTGTATCGGGCAGCAACATACGGTTGAGCCAACTGTGAATAATGCCGTCGCCCGGGCGCAGCGATACGCCGCCGCGGTTCATAATGAAATCGGGCAAGTTGTGTTGCGTGTCAATATCTACCGGTTTGGGGTAGGCCGCGGTATGACAAAACGATTGCATGGTGAGGTCGGCGGAAAAACCGAGGCAGGCGAGGTCCTTGAGCTCGTCGCGCGTCATGGGGCCGGTGGTGTCCTGGGAGCCGACAGTGGTCATTTTGGGTTCGCAATAGGTACCGGGACGAATGCCTTCGACGCCACAGGCCTTGCCAACCATTTTTTGCGCCAGCGTGTAACCTTTGCCGCTGTCTTCCGGGGCCGTTGGTGTGCGGAATATGTCGGAAGGGGGCAAGCCCAGCGCTTCACGCGCCCGGGTGGTCAGACCGCGACCGATAATCAGATTGATACGGCCACCTGCCCGCACTTCGTCGAGCAAAACATCGGACTTGAATTCGAATTCGGACAGCACCTCGCCCGATTCGGACAAAATCTTGCCGTCGTACGGGCGGATTTCAATCACGTCACCCATATTGATGTTATCCACTGGAGCTTCAAACACCAGTGCGCCCGCATCTTCCATCGTGTTGAAGAAGATCGGTGCAATCTTGCCGCCGATACAGATGCCGCCACCGCGTTTGTTGGGAACGCCGGGCAAATCGTCGCCAAAAAACCACAGCACCGAGTTGGTTGCCGATTTCCGGGATGAGCCGGTGCCGACCACGTCGCCGACAAAGGCAACGGGCAGGCCGCTCTCTTTTATCGCTTCGATCTGCTTCATGGGGCCGGTGACGCCGTGTTCCTCAGGCTCCAACCCGTCGCGGGTCATTTTGTACATGGCGCGGGCGTGCAGGGGAATGTCGGGCCGACTCCAGGCGTCGGGGGCAGGGGACAGGTCATCGGTATTGGTTTCGCCGGTTACCTTGAAAACCGCAAGTTTGATACTTTCGGGTACGTTGTCCTGGCTGGTAAACCATTCGGCATCGGCCCAGGATTGCAGAACCGCGCGCGCAGTGTCGTTGCCATTTTTGGCTTTTTCCTCGACATCGTGAAACGCATCGAACATCAGCAATGTATGCTTCAGTTCCCTGGCCGCAGCCTCACTGAGTTCACTGTCGTCGAGCAGTTCGACGAGGGTGGCGATATTGTAGCCACCCAGCATCATGCCCAGCAGTTCTACGGCTTTGGCCCTGTCGATTAGTGGCGACGTGTCTTCACCTTTGGCAATGGCAGACAGGAACCCCGCTTTTACATATGCTGCCTCGTCTACACCAGGTGGTACGCGGTTGGTGATCAGATCCACCAGGAACTGTTCTTCCCCGGCCGGTGGGTTTTTCAACAGCTCCACCAGTCCGGCGACCTGCTCGGCGGTCAACGGTTTCGGGGGAATGTTATGGGCAGCGCGTTCTGCAACGTGTTGGCGATAAGCTTCGAGCACGATCGGTTTCCTCGTTTTACCGGAATCAATTAAATCTGGGCTTCCCAACTCCGCCGGAGCGGCGGAGGTACAACTCTGGTTGCACCGGAGGGGTACTGAGGGGGCGCAATGGTACTAAAAATTGGTTCGTGTAAACAGGTGGGCGCATTTATAGAGTTCATAATGGTG
>JBNKFQ010000338.1:0-16382 GCA_050289385.1 Porticoccaceae bacterium
TGTTAATGGTTTCCCGGTAGGCAATGCTGGGGGGATGCGTTTCCAGTTCCAACTGGTATTGTTGCTGCATTTTTTCCAGCACGACGCGCAGGTGCAAATCGCCGGAACCGTAAATCACAGTTTCATTAAGCGCTGCCCGAAATTCAACATTAACGCTCGGGTCTTCTGCGGCTATTTTGTGCAGTGCAGTTGAAAGTTTTTGTTCATCACCGCGTCGAGTGGCATGTACTGCCAGACCGTGCATGGGCGGAGGCAGAGGCAGGGGTTTGAGAAGCAGGTGATCTTCATCGTGAGAATCATGTAATACCGCATCGTAGTTAATTTCGTCCACCTTGGTTACCGCACAGATATCCCCAGGGCCTGCAGAATGGATCTCCATATGCTTTTTACCTTGCAGCCGTAATAAATGGGAAACCTTGAACTGGCGAGAGTCTCCGATATAAAGGGCCTGGTTGACCGTAACGGTACCCTGATAAATTCGAAAGACGCCCATCACACCAACAAAAGGGTCCACGCTTACCTTGAAGACATGGGCAACCACATGTGCTTTGGGGTCGGGAGATACATCAATAGGCCGGGTCTTGCCGTCCACTGACATCAGAAATTGCGGGGGATTGCCTTCGCCAGGGTTGGGCATCAGGCGTTCAAAAACCTCAAGTAACTGATCAATACCGGCCCCGGTTCTGGCCGAAACAAAACAGACGGGGATCAGATGGCCTTCACGCAAGGCTTGCTCAAAAGGTTCGTGCAACTGCTCCGGGCTGAGTTCCTCCCCTTGTTCCAGGTACAGTTGCATTAGTGCATCATCCATCTCAACCACTTGATCGACGATGGCGGTGTGCATTTCTTCTACCGAGGCAAAGGCGGTAGCGGCGTCGCCGTGGCTGAAAAAGCAGTCGACAACTGAATTGCCGCCCGCAGAAGGCAGGTTGAGTGGCAGGCACTCGTTGCCAAAAACATCTTGCACTTGCTGCCAAAGTGCTCCGATATCGGCGTCTGTGTCAATTTTGTTGATAACAATCATTCGGCACAAACGGCGTTCTGCAGCAATGGCCATCAGCCGTTCGGTCATGCTCTCGATACCGTTTTGGGCGTTGATCACCACGGCGACAGAATCGGCGGCAGTCAATACGCTGATGGTGCGCCCCGCAAAGTCGGGATAACCGGGGGTGTCGAGCAGGTTGATATGGGTTTGGCGATGGTTGATATGGCAGATGGCGGATTCCAGCGAGTGCTGACGACTGATTTCCTGAGGATCGAAGTCGCTGACGGTATTGCCGCGCTCTATCGTTCCGGGTGTGTTAATAACACCGGCATGGTGCAGCAAAGCCTCGGTAAGTGTCGTTTTCCCGGCACTGGCATGGCCCACCAGCGCTATATTGCGAATACTTTCCATTTTATCGCTTCGCATTGTCCTGACCCCCGAAGGTTGGATTGTTCAAGGTCTTTTTATTAAGAATAGCCATATCCTGAGACAGCGCCACCCCGGGTAGGCGGTCGGGTAAAACTGGGGTAAATCGGGCGCCGTCTCGTCTAAACTTGAGGGTGGATGAAAAACACCCCCAAAAGTGTTGGCAAAGACAAAACCGGACGTCCGACTGCGGAGGATGAAAAAGCGCCTATGCCTGCGAAGGAAGGATGTGCTGCGGTAATTACCGGGGGCAACGTTGCCGGTAACAGTATTCAGCAGGGCAGTGAGCATTTTATTCAGGGCTTGATCAACCGGTATCACAGCCAGTTGATGCAAGTGATTGAGCGCAATTTGCCGCCCGGCGAAGATGCAGAGGATATTGCCCAGGAAGTGTATGTCCGCCTTTCCAGCAGGGTAGATCAGGCGACTATTGCCAACGAAAGGGCATTTCTGTTTGCCACCGCCCGCAACCTGATCATCGACATTGTACGAAATCGTCAGGTACAGCGGCGCGATCAGCATGTGCCTCTGGAGGAGGAGCGTTGCATCAGCGATTACCCCGACACCGAACGCCTCGCAGCCAGCGCACAGGCCCTGCAAAGATTTGAACAGGTAATTGGCGAATTGCCTCGCAAATGCCGCAAGGTTTACGTTCTGCACAGGGTGAGCGGGATGACTTACAGCCAAATTGCCCGACATTGTCGCATAACCGTCAGTGCGGTAGAAAAACACATGGCGCGAGCCGTTGCCCACGTCTATTCACGTATGGAGGCCTTCAATGACTGAGTACAACAGGCGAAAGAACGCCGCCTCCCCGGCAATAACTCTGTCGCATTTCAGGGGCGACGCAAGTGACCAGGCCGCCAGGTGGTATGCCGCCATGCGTTCCGATGTGATCTCCAGTCGGCGTCGTAACGAGTTTGAAGCCTGGCTCGCTGCCAACGGTGAGCATCGCACTGCTTATGAACGTATCGATCGGCAATGGCAGGCTACAGACAACCTGTTGGAGGCAGAATCTCTGCAGACAATGGGTGAGGCGTTTCTGCAGGAAGGTAACGGGAGCGCACCTCGTATTCTGAGGCGTTATTCAATGGCGGCTGCCGCATTGTTGCTGGTGGCGGTTGGGGTTTTTTATTTCGGCGATGTGGTTCCGAAAGGCGAGCTGTATAGCACTGTGATTGGCGAACAAAAAATCGTCAGTCTCGAGGACGGGTCCACCGTCAAGCTCAATACCAATACTGAGTTGAACGTTGAATTTACGGCAACGACCAGACGAGTGGCATTGCTGCGGGGTCAAGCCTGGTTTGCAGTGGCTAAAAACTCTGCTCGTCCGTTTGTGGTTGATTATGGCCGGGGAAGAGTGACTGTATTGGGTACCGAATTCGATGTTTACCGAACACCTGGCAGCGCGACAATAACTCTACTGGACGGTAGTGTAAGGGTAGACAAAAAGGCCAACGGAGAAAAAAACGGGGCAGTTACGCTAGTGGCTTACAGGGACGCCACCAGTGGTCAGCAGGTGCGTCATACGGATCAGGGGCTATCGAAGATTTTTGTAGCGCCGCGTGACGAAATTACCGGTTGGCAAGAAAATAAAATGATTTTTAATAATTGGCCACTCGAAAAAGCGCTGGAGGAAGTGAACCGTTATTCCGAAACCCAGGTCTTTATTGGTGATGATTCGTTAAAAAAATTGCGTTTAAGTGGCATGTTTCATACGCGCCAGCCGAGTGTCGTCATACGAGCGGTAAAAAGCTATTTTCCGATCAAGGTTGTCGAGGATCGTCGCGGCAATATGATTTTGCTACCCGACAGAAGCGGGAGTGGGGAGTAGGATGTTGAGCCTGGGGAACAGGGTATTGAGGGAAATAGTAAAAAAACTGTGGTGTTTTGGTTGTGCTCTCGTCTAAAAATATGCGCCACCAACAAAATGGTTGGCGATATGTTAATCAACCAGAGGGGAAGGTAATGAAGAAAGTGAAAGAGCCGTTTCTTTCAAGAAAAAAACATGGGCAATGGTTGCTTGGTGCTTCTGTTGCGGCAGCGTTGGGTTGTGGTTTTATTACTACAGCACAGGCCGAAGAGGCGCGCCGTTTCAGTATTCCTGTTCAGGATCTTCAGTCTGCGTTGCAGAGTTTTTCCAAAGCGACTCATATCAATGTGTTGTTTTCTCCCGATCTTGTAAAAGGAAAAAACTCTGTCGCTCTAAATGGCAAGTTTTCCGAGTTGGAAGCGTTGAATATTTTGTTGGCTGGCACGGGGCTTGCTTACGAGCCTTCTGACGAAAACACGCTGCTGATAAAAAACCGGGCGGAATCGGCAAATTATGACAATTCTGAAAACTCAAATCGAAAGGTCGAAGATTCGGACAGAACTCACAATATTGAAGAAATGATAGTGACGGCAACGCGTCGGGCCCAGAATTTGCAGGATGTGCCAATGTCACTTTCAGTTGTCAAACCGGATGAATTCCGGTCTGAGGGTCTGGCTACGCTCCAGGATGTTATATCCTATACTCCCGGTTTTAATTTTAGAGCGGATGACAGAGTACGTGGCAAGGGGGCGATTTCTGCCCGCGGTGTCAGCCAGTTAGGCGGCGCGCCGGTAGTGGGCGTTTATCTGGATGATATTGCAATGTCCAGTGGCAGTAGCTGGTCTGCGGGGAGCTGGCTGTTCTTCGATGGTCTGTTGGCAGATGTTGAACGAGTGGAATTTTTGAAAGGGCCGCAAGGAACACTCTTTGGTGCAACGTCGGTTGGTGGAGCGGTCAGATATATTACTCGTGAACCTGCTTTGAATGAAGCGAGAGGACATGTTTCTACGGATTTTTCGTATACTCAGGACGGTGGGCTGAATCAGCTTTATGTTGCCCGGGGGAGCTTCCCTCTTATAGAGGACCGTTTAGGTGTAACTGTTTCCGGTGTTTTTGAGGACACCACAGGGTATGTGGACCGAGTGGATGCAACAACTGGTGAAACAATCGCTGCCAATGTTGGCGGTGCCGAATTTTCGGCCTATTCTGTGGATTTATTTTACAAAATATCGGACAAGTTTCAATTCAGAGGTGCGGTTCTAAAGCAAACGTCCGAGACTAGTGGTAGTTCATATGTAAACTACAATCAGGATTCAACTGGTTTTATCTATGGTGCTCGTAAAAGCGATGTCCCGGACTCCGGTTACAAGATTCCGTATACAGTTTACTCTGGCAACCTGAAGTATGATTTTGGGTGGGGAGAGTTGACATCCGTTACCGGGTTTTCAGATTACTCCGGTGAGCAGAGCCAGGATTTGGTAAATTACCTTGCTATATATGACTTTTTGGCAGGTAATCCTGAGGGAACTACTGTGTCATTGCCCTTTTTGAGAACGGACATAAGTGACAGATTTACTCAGGAGTTGAGATTGACATCCAGTGATAGTGAAGTTTTTGAATGGCTGGTTGGCTTCTATTACGCGGATGAAAGTGCGCAGTCAGTTCAATATTTGACCGCTGTTCCAGAGGGACCATTGGGGTTTGATTTTATAGCACGGGATGACAATAATGAATATGCTGCGTTTGCCAATGTTACCTGGTACTTGACTCCCCGGTTTGACATTTCTGTGGGAAGCCGGCTTTCTCGCTTTGAAGGTGAATTTCTTAATACACAAGCTGGCTTGTTTGCTGGAGGCGCGGAACCAGCCATGTTCACAGTGGCGCAAACAGTAGACACTTGGTTGTTTAGCACCCGGTATCGTCCAACCGAAAACCTGTCTTTATACGCGCGGGTAGGAAGTGGTTATCGACCAGTTACCTATAATACGCTGCCTGCCGCGTTTTCTGACCTCCCCATACAGGTAAGTGCTGATACGCTATGGAGCTATGAGGCAGGCGTTAAGGGTGTGCTGGAAGATGGCCTGTTTTCCTACGACGTGAGTCTTTGGTACCTGGACTGGAAGGACTTTCAAACCGGTGTTTCCGTAAATGGATATGGTGGTATTGCGAATGCACTGGGTGGTATTGATGCCAAAGGTGTCGAAGGGAATTTTAATTACCGACCTACGGAAAATTTAACTGTAAGTGCAAGTTTGACTTATTCTGAAAGTGCTCTAAAAGAAGATGATCCTCTACTTGGTGAATTGGCGGGCACACCTGTACCTGATGTACCTGAATGGACTTCGGCTTTAAGAACACGTTATGAATTTGCAGTGTCTTCTGGTGTAAACGGACACGTAGGCGGCGGTATACGGTATATGGGGAGCACACCGAGAGAGTTTCGCTATCCAGCATCGATTCCAGTTGACGGGTACGTGTTGGTGGATCTGAGTGCGGGATTTGTATGGGATTCATTTGGTTTGACCTTGCATGCCAGCAATCTGCTTGATGACAAGTCCCTGACCAGATACACGGCATTTTCCCAGCGTGCTCTGGTGGTGCCACCGCGGACTGTGGGTGTGCAATTTTCTTATGATTTCTAGCCAGTAGGCTACTACAGGGGGCAGGTATTCTGCCTCCTGCGCTCCTCCCAAAAGCAAAGAACACCCGTATTCATCCTGAATCTTTGTTGAATTTGACCCGAACACTTCTGTTTTTTAATTTCTGTCTGGTGTCCTTTTCTTGCTCCCGTTCGTCACCTATATAGGTCATAGTGTGAATAAGGTGCCCGGATTTGGCAGAAGCAGTGGAAAAACGACGGCAGGACTTTGCGCAACAAGTAGCGAAGCATTATAGCCAGGAGTTATATAACTTCTTGCGCTGGAAGCTGCGTGATCCGGCGGAAGCGCGCGAAGTTGTGCAGGCAACCTTTGTCCGTTTGCTGGAATCGGATCGAGTACCGGTAGGTGAACTGGAAAATACTCGTGCCTGGGTATTTCGTGTAGCTTTGAATATTGCCGTCGATCGCCAGCGCCGCTGCGTACTATCTGCAAGTACCTTCGCCGAACTGGAGACTCTGGAACTTCCTCTCACCGACGCTACGGCCTCGCCTGAAGCCAGAGCAATTGACCGGCAGCGAATGGATCGTTTTGTGCAAACTTTGCGTTCCCTGCCGGAGCGTCCACGGCGTGCATTTATGATGCAGCGCTTTGATGGTGCCTCTCACGATGACATAGCGAAAACCTTCAACGTATCCAACAGCATGGTAAAAAAATATCTGCGGCGTGCGCTTTCTGAACTGCACAAGTGCATGGACTGGTAAGCCACGGGGTACAGGAGCAGTAAAATGACGAAACGAATAGAATATCGACAAGCGGAATTTATCGCCGAAACCGCGACCAGCTGGTTTCATCGCCTGCATTTTGATGGTTTGACACAAGATCAGGAGCGGGAGTTTGAGACATGGGTCAATCAATCGGAACAACACGCTAACGCTTATAACGACATTTGCGCCTTGTGGCTTGAGGTTGGTGCTTATGAAGACGTCGCGCGCCGGCAATTCGCAAAAGTTTTGCCGGCAGAAGTGAAATGTGGGGAAACACTTGATAATGGCCGTAAGGGCTGGTGGAAGTTGGGGCGGACGTGGACCGGGCTGGCGGCGGCGCTTGCCCTGCTCGTCATCTTGCCAATTGTGATTGCACCGAAGCCCGATGCGGTGGGTGAACTTTATGATACCTCCCGCTCACAAACCGGTGCGATAACTCTGGAAGATGGCAGTGTGATGCACCTCAACGCCCGCAGTCAGGCAGTTGCCACCTACGGTAAGGACGAGCGTCATATTCTGCTTGGGCGTGGTGAGGCGCTGTTTGATGTCGTGAGTGACAAGGCGCGGCCATTTATTGTGAAGGCGGGCCCGGGCCAGGTACAAGTGCTCGGCACTCGCTTTGATGTCAATCGTTTGGGCGTTCAGACCACAGTAACAGTACTGGAAGGCAGGGTGAGAATTTCGTCGCTGGAGTCGGAGGGTGGCTGGTCGGTATATGCCTCGGCGGGTGAGCAAGTGGTTTATGACAAGGCGGGATTTCAAAAATCGGTAATTACCGGGGCCCTGGACAGGTTTATCGCCTGGCGTGACGGTAAATTTGTGTTTGAACGCAAACCTCTGGGAGAGGTAATTGTCGAATTCAATCGCTTTGGGAAAATACCCATGGTTATTATGGATAAGGAGCTTGAGGGCTTGCTGGTTGATGGTACATTCGATACCGATGACACCGAGGGTATGCTGCGCGCACTGGAGTGGATTGGTCGTGTTGAAGTGAAAAAAAGCGCAATACCGGATTATCGACTGTATCGGAAGCGGTAAACTTTTGGAGTTGGAAGTTGGAAGTTGGAAGTTGGAAGTTGGAAGTTGGAAGTTGGAAGTTTATAGCTAAAAATTTATCTGGTGGTGTCCTTTTGTGTTACCGGTTCGTCAGTTCAAAGTGCAGCATGAGGAAAAAGGGGAGCTGCAATCATTTTTAAATCAAGACCGGCAAACACAATCAGACAGAGGTCAAAATGAAAATATTTGAACGCACATGTGTAGCTACAGCCATTCTGGCGTGCAGTATTGCATCTGCGACAGCAGATACCACAAGTTCCAAAACCATCAGAGATTTTAACATCAGCAGTCAGCCGGTATCGTCGGCGCTCAGAGAGTTTGCCGCGCAGGCGGAAATAAAACTACTGCACCTTTCCGAAAATTCAAAAGACCTGATGACCAGGGGAATAAGTGGTTCTTATAATTTGCGCGATGCGTTAGATACGTTATTGGCAAAGTCAAATCTTGAATACGAGTTTGTCAGCGAGGATACAGTTGCGATTCGTAGCATTGATAGTAGCGAATCGGAAGGAGACGGTCGCGGGCGAACACTGGATTCAGGTAAAGAACATGTAATGGAAGAGATGATTGTTACGGCTACCAAGCGGGAAACCAGTTTGCAAGATACCGCTTTGAGTATTACTACCATGGGCGAAGATGAAATAGAAAACAGGGGCCTGATCAGTGGTGAAGATTACCTGAGAACGGTTCCGAACGTTAACTACATCGAAGTCGCTCCAGGTCGCGAAAAGGTAGTGATTCGCGGACTTTCAACCGGAATTAATGAGCAAAAGCTCACCGCCAGTTATCTCGGCGAAATTCCTGTTTCGTTCTCGACAACGTTGAATCAGGCCGGATTAGACCTCAAATTAGTCGATTTGGAACGAGTGGAGATTGTACGCGGTCCACAAGGGACGTTATACGGTTCTTCCGCTATGGGTGGAATTGTTCGCAGTATTCCCAATGCCCCAAAACTGGATCAACTGGAAGGTTCCGTGGAAGCAGGTGTGGCCGGTATGTCGCATTCAGACGACTTGACCAATAATGTAACTGGCGTGATCAACGTGCCACTGATTCAGAATAAGCTGGCGCTTCGCCTGGTTGGTTACCGCTTCGACAACGCCGGTGTTACCGACCTTGTACACACCCCCTATATCGATAATCTGGCCGCCACCACAGGAACCAACGTGGCGGTAGAAAAAGACGTAAATTCAAATCAGTTTACCGGGGGACGAGCGACATTATTGTGGGATGCCAGCGACCGGCTGGACATCACCCTGTCGCTGGGCCACCAAAAATCAGTTATTGACGGACGGTCTTACAGCGGTCTGGATCCTCATGCAGGGGGCTATCGAACCTTCGGACTTGTGGAATCTCCGGGTAGAAAAGAATCCTCCATAGATTTTGCGCACCTTCTGACAAAATACGATTTTGGTTGGGCATCATTAACCAGTGCGACATCGGTCGTAGAATTTGAAATTTTCGGGCGTGCTGACAATGCCACGTTCGCTTCAGTAGCGGATGACGCGGCATCCAAATATGAAATGGAAGTATTTACGCAAGAAATCCGCCTGTCTTCAGAACTCGACGGACCCCTGCAATTCGCCGTTGGTGTGCATTATGAAGACCTTGATTTCGAAAACTACAACACATGGTATTGGGTCGGTACGCAATCGTCCCTTGAAGCGGTGGGCTGGCTCGGCAATAACCTCAATATTGGAGATACACGATTCAATGAAACATTAAATCAGTTTGCAGTTTTTGGAGAGTTGGAATATGCCATTACCGAGCAACTAAGCGCAACAATTGGTGGCCGCTGGTTCGATTACGATCGTCAGAATGGCAGTTATCTGTTGGAAGGCCAGGATTATCTGGGTGTGCCACAGGTTCCCCAGTATTTGGGAACGGAGGACAAGGATAATACCTTTAAAGTCGGCCTGAATTACGACGTCAATGATGACGTCATGCTTTATGCGTCCTGGGCCCAGGGGTTTCGGTTGGGTCAAGGTCAAGCTCTTCCACCATCGGATAGCTGCGACACCGATAGCGACGGGCGGCTGGATTTCACGGGTATAGAAATCACCGACTCGGTCGATTCCGATCGCACTGAAAATTTTGAATTGGGAGCAAGGATGACATTCCGGGATAACAGCATTATTGCCAATGCGACTCTGTACAGGGTTGACTGGAGCGACATCCCGGTTCAGTTAGTGGAATTTACTGACACCTGTTTGTACTATCCTATCGTAAACAACGGTGAGGCCCGCTCTCAAGGGGTCGAATTGGAAGTGCAATACTTACTGTCTGAAAACATCACGCTCAGTTTAGGCACCGCTTACTCCGATACACAATTTCTCAATGACGGCATTGGCTCCAAAGGTGACCGATTGCCGCTGGCGCCAAAATACAATGGTAACCTCGGTGTGGAATACAGTTTTAATCTTGCAGGATATGCAGCATTTGTGCGTTCGGATTATTCATTTTCCGGTGGAGTATACTCGGAACCGTTACGAATTTTTCCCGAAACCGATTCTTATGGCCTGCTGAGTTTGCGAACTGGTATTGATTTGGGTAACTTTTCCATTCAGGCCTATGTCAACAATCTAACTGGTGAAGATACCATTCTGGCGCATTGGTTTTCACCATACATTGTATGGCGCGTCCCACCACGCAAATTTGGTATGAATCTCACTTATCGGTTCTAATATGGACTTATTTGTCAAGAGGCACGAACTTAACCCTCGTGCCTCGACGATAGTCTTTCACTAATCAATGGAACGTTTAACACCGAATGAGCAACACGACGTGCGGGCGAGTTAGCGACGATGGATCATTCTAATATCCGGGGATTGGTTCCCATAATTCATCTCTTCTTCGCGGGGCTGCCTCGCTCTGAGAACGGAGATCATCGCGATGGATGCTCAGACAAAATCCGTCGAGGGTTCCCCTCATCGTTCCCGCACATCGCGTTGCCGATTCGGTGTCTGACTCCAGGCGCCTCAGTCCATGATGTCTAACATAGGCTAATTGGCCAGGTGTTGTTGTCGGGGGTCACTTGTCTGAGGTGGCCCCTTGTTTTTCAGGCTTGCTCCTTTATTTGTTTTATCTGTTGGATGATCTAATGCTGATCGTGGCGGCCCACCTGGTCAGTCAACTTATCAAACGCAAGATAAAGTCTTCCCAAAAAGTGGATTGAATCTCTGGCCTGGGGGCGGGCGTCGCGTAATGGCAATGGTGCCTGGGGCCATGCTGCGAACTGCCCGTATCAGCTTGGGCAACGTCGGCGGTCGCACGGTGATGGCCAGCCAGTGGCGCCAAACCATTTGGTATACTCCCTGACTTTGGTATACAGTGCTATGTTGGTATGGCGGCTCCCTTTGGTATTCCCTTCTTTTAAACTCATATGCTCAATGGTATGGTTATGAAATCTGCAGTTATACGACTGTTCAAAGAACCCCTGTTACATTTTCTGGCGTTGGGATTTGGTCTCTTTCTGATTTACGACGTGATGTCGCCAGATGATCTGGAGCAAGATCCGAATCGCATTGTGGTCGATCGCAACAGTTTGCTGACGTTTATGCAGCACCGTTCCAGAGTGTTTGAAACGGAGCGTTTTAATAAAATATTCGATAAGTTGTCTGAGCAGGAATTGCAGTCGATTATCGACGACTATGTTCGGGAAGAGGCGCTCTACCGCGAAGCCAAAGCCCTGAACCTGGATAAAAATGACTACACGGCTCGGCGTCGCCTGGTGCAGCAGTTTGAATATATTACTCGCGGGTTTGTAGCCACGGTCAGTGATATGTCCGAGAAAGAGCTGCAAACGTATTTCGATAAAAACCTTGAAAACTATAAGGTCGCGCCGGAAATTACCTTTACCCACATCTATTTTAGCGACGAAAAACACGGCAAAGAAAAAGCTGAAGAGCTTGCTCGTGCAAAATTAAAAGAATTGAATAAAACCAATGCACCATTTCATTCGGCGGTCTTTCACGGTGATCGGTTTTTGTATAACACCAACTATGTCAATCGCGAAGCCGATGAAATTGCCAGCCACTTCGGTGAAGATATGCAGCACAAGGTGTTCGATCTGGCGGTCAGTGACAGTACCTGGTATGGTCCATTTCATTCTGCTTATGGTTCCCACCTTGTTATGGTGACCAAACTCAGCGAAGCCTATACCCCCAAACTTGAGGAAATACGAGAGCGAGTTGTTCAGGATGCCTTGCGGGAAAGAGTGGACCAGGAAATGGAAGCGTCCATTAGCGCCATTGTCGACACCTATACCGTAGAAATAAACAGGACTGAATTTGCTGCCAGACCGTCCGGGAGTGACAGTGCTACGGTAGAGGGCTCGTTGTGATCGGTATTCGTCAGAAAATATCGGGAGCAGCAAAAGTGGAATTTGCCAATGTACTGTTGACGCTGTTTTTAATCGGAGGAACAGCATTCTTTACGTCGGCGGTAATGGCCGATGACAACAGACCCTTGTATATAGCCATTAGCGAAGTCCAGCCCAATACTTATAAACTGCAGTGGCGAGTTCCTCCGACTATTCCCGGCTTTAACCTGCCAGCCTTGGTGCTGCCGTCTTATTGCCAAAACGTTGGCCATACATTGAAGACAAATGTATCGAAGACAAATGCTTCGAGGGAAGACGCTCCGGGACAGATAAACAGCGCGGTCGGACAGTTTCTCTATCAGTGTGAACAAAGCCTGGCCGGTGGCACCATAGAAATTCAGTACCCCGCCTTTAACCCGCCGGCTCCAGGCATTATCAAATTTCAAGCCCTCTCCGGTGAACGCCACACCGCGTTGCTGGAACCCCGGGAGACCAGTTGGCAGATTCCCGCAGCCGAGACGACGTCCAGCGTGGCCAGGGACTACACTCTGCTCGGCATCGAACATATCTGGGCCGGGGTCGACCACTTGCTGTTCCTGATGTGCCTGATCTGGATAGCTGGCAGCTTGCGGCGTATTTTGGTGACGGTTACCGGGTTTACCCTGGCCCACTCGGTTACCCTGGTGATGTCTGCCCTGCAGGTGGTGAAGGTGGCAGTGCCGCCGGTGGAGGCTTCCATTGCTCTCAGTATTGTGTTTTTGGCTACTGAAATCGCCAGGGGCCGCCGCCACAGTTTAACCTGGCGTTATCCGGTAGCGGTGTCCAGTGCCTTTGGCCTGCTGCATGGTTTTGGCTTTGCCGCGGCGTTGAGGAGCATCGGGTTGCCGCAGACCGAACTTGTCACCGGGCTGCTGTTTTTTAACGTTGGCGTCGAAATTGGTCAGGTGGTGTTTGTGGTCGCTGTTGCGACACTGTTTGCCCTGATTCGCCATGCTGCAAGGCCTTTGCAGCATGGCGTGTCGGAGGACCACGCCAGGGTGGTTGCTGCCTACGTGGTGGGTGCTGTCTCTTCTTTGTGGTTGATTGAGCGCTGTATGGCGTTTTTGCCCAGTGGTGTTTGAGTACAGCACATGGCAGTTGTCGAATTAAGTTGTCCGATAAAGCCAGTCCAATAAAATCATATCGGTCACTTCCGGCTCTTCTGTTTGACGGTGAGAGGGATCTATCCTCCTGCGATTGCACCGACAATAAAAAATGGTTCTTTACCTGATACCACATCTTCCGGTAAAGGGTAATCTGCCGGCTGGTGCGAGATATCCTCGGGCTGCCACTGCGGGCCAGTACCGTGGCCACGCAAGCCGGTTATTTCATGCCAGCTTACGGCGCCGTCAGTGGATCGAAACAGAGCCGCGTCTTCAACCCCGGCATACACTGTATCGGCATCGGTTAACGAGGGCTCGAGATGCCACACCCGTTTGAATTCCCACGGATGTTCCGTGCCGTCATACCGCTGGTGAGTGGCGAGAGGTTTACCAGTTTCTTCTGAGGTATCCAGCCGGCGACGGTAAAACGGTGATCAATTGCTGGAAAGTCTGTTTACCGAACATGGCGCGGCGTGATGGGGGTCTCTGATTGGAGGTTTCGCATCATATTGATGTAGACTTGGACAAACAGTCTTTCAACTATTTGCTCACTGAGCGTGGAAGTCTGATTAACCAATACATATTTGTTTGAGTGATACTTTCTATGAACTGTATAAATGTCAGGCCAGCCTTGTTGTTGAATTTTTTCCTCATTCTTTTTATCAGCAGCACAAGTACTTGTGTATTCGCTGATCACACAGATACTTTCAACGAAATACAATCTTTGATGGACAGCGCTGTAGAAAGTGGTCTGCCAGGTGTTTCGATGGCCATTGCCGATTCGCAGGGTGTGCTTTGGACCGGTGTTTCAGGATGGGCTGATATCGAACGTAAAATACCGACGGAAAAAGACCATCTGTATGGTGTTGGCAGTATTACAAAAACTTTTGTTTCAACGGTGATTCTGCAGCTTGCCGAAGAAGGACGTCTGGATCTGAATGCCACTGCTCAGGAAGTGCTTGGTAAATCAGTGACGAAAGGTATAGCTAATACCGATACCGCGACAATTCTGCAATTGCTCAATCATACTGCCGGTGTTCCAACCTGGGAATTCGATACCGCCTGGATTCCGGTAGGGCGGGGCAGTTTGATGGATCCGAAAAAAATATGGGGTAAAACCGAAACGCTGAACTATTTGCTTGATCAGGACCCGGCGCAAAATCCACCCGGTGAAAGGTTCAACTATTCCAACACCCACCATACTTTGCTGGGCCTGATTGTTGAGAAAGTGACGGGCAATGACGCCGCCAGGGAAATCCGTCGCCGCATACAAAGTCAAATAGACACGCCGAACATTTACCTGGACGGGTTTGAGTCTTTTGCGAGAGATCGAATGGCAAGTGGTTATCATGTGGCGAGTAAGAAATTTCAAGAGGTTGCAGGCATACATTCTTCATTTGCCGAGGTGGCTCCGGAATTTATCAAAACCGGGGACGCCAGTCTGTCAGTTGAGTGGACGGCTGGCGGCATGGTGGCGACAGCTACAGATCTGTCGCGATATGCACAGGCACTGGCAAGCGGACGCTTGCTGGACAAGCGCAGCATGGCGACATTGCTTGATTTTCGACCGACCGGGTCGCCGGGTGTTGAAGTGGGCCACGGAGTATTTCGAAAACTCGATGATGACACGGCTCCACAGATTGGCCATAGCGGAGGTGTATTGGGCTATAGCGCCAAAATGAACTGGTTTGAAAACGGTAAAATAGCGTGGGCAATACTGATTAATCAGGGACACATGCATACCGGCAAAGATCACAGTCGTACCTCTGTTGCAGCATTTACCGCTGACCCCGGGCTGATGGAGCTGTTGTGGGAGATCAACACCAGATACGCAAAGTAAATTCGAATAGTTTTCTGCCATGATTCATTAAATGCTTGACCTCGCACATCAAACTTGTCTAAAGTTGCCACCTGATTTGACAAAAAAGTAAATAACCAGTGAAAAACACCGTTTTAAACCTTCTCGTCCTCGTCGTCGTGGTGCTTGTGAAGCTACCGCGGGGGGGCGTTATCAGGTAAAACAAGGTAACAAAGAACAGCTAACCCCCCGCTCCGAAAGGACCGGGGGGTTTTTCGTTTCAGGGTTTTAAATTGGAAAATATGAGGACTGGGCCAGTGGAACTACTATCGGGTGGAGAAATCCTGATCAGGGCATTGAAAGACGCCGGGGTAAAGCATGTATGGGGCTACCCTGGCGGTGCGGCTTTGCACATATACGACGCGTTGTTCAGGCAAGAGGATGTCGAGCATATTCTGGTGCGTCACGAACAGGCGGCGGTACACGCAGCGGATGGGTTTTCCCGCGCTACCGGCGAGGTGGGCACGGTGCTGGTAACGTCGGGCCCCGGCGCCACCAACACCATTACCGGTATCGCAACGGCTTATATGGACTCGATACCATTGGTGGTGATTTCTGCACAGGTAGTGCAGGACAAGATTGGCGAGGACGCCTTCCAGGAAACGGATATGATCGGCGTATCACGTCCGGTCGTAAAACACAGTTTTCTGGTCAAGCGCGCCGAGGATCTGGCGGCGACCATTGCGAGGGCCTACCACATTGCCAGCACCGGCCGCCCCGGCCCGGTAGTGGTGGATATCCCCAAGGACGTTACCCGCCCGGATTACAAAGTGTCTTACCACTACCCCGAGCAGGTCAATATTCGTTCCTATCAGCCCAGCCTGAAGGGACATCCGCGCCAGATCAAAAAAGCCATGGCGTTAATTTCCAGCGCCAAGCGCCCCGTTATCTATGCCGGCGGTGGGGTGGTGCAGGGAGAGGCACACCGGGAATTGACGGAACTGGCTTACCTGGTTAACGCACCGGTTACCCTGACCTTGATGGGGCTGGGGGCATTCCCCGGCAACGATCCGCAATTCCTCGGCATGTTGGGCATGCACGGCACCGTGGAATCTAACCTGGCGATGCATCATGCTGACCTGATCCTGGCGGTGGGCGCCCGTTTTGATGATCGTATTACCAATGGCGTTGACAAATTCTGTCCCGACGCCCGCATCATTCATATTGATGTGGACCCCACTTCAATATCCAAAACCATTCAGGCTGATGTACCCATCGTAGGTGACTGCAAGCAGGTGCTGCAGGAAATCGTCAAGCGCATAAAAATTGATCTGGACGAAAACAACACCGAGGGACGCAAGCTGGACCAACAGGCCATTGCTACCTGGTGGCAGCAGATTGATGAATGGCGCAGTCGTTATGGCATTTACCACGATCAGCGCTACCTGCCCAGTAGTGGCGAAGTTATCAAACCTCA
>JBNKFQ010000339.1:0-2588 GCA_050289385.1 Porticoccaceae bacterium
TGCGGTTGCGGAACATGGCGCAGCGTACCTGGGCCTGCTCGTCCTTCAGGCTGAAATACCAGTGGCCGGAGGCGGGGCGGGCCATATTTGATATTTCACCCTCCACCCACAACAGAGGCATATGCGTTTCGAGCAGTTGGCGAGTGCGCCTGTTGAGTTGGCTGACGCTTAGAATCTGACGTTGATCTGGTTCCATGGGGCTGAATTGTATTCGACCTGATGCACCATAAGCCAGATTCGATTTATCGGCGTAGATAAAAAGATTTACCTGTATCCCCAAAAAAACTTATAATGCCGTGCTTCATTTAAGCTGCCCAATACGGGATTGACGCATGTTGAATACGCTAAAGGAAGCACTCACCTTTGATGATGTTCTGTTGGTGCCCGGTTATTCGACGATCACCGCCAAGGATGTCAGCCTCAAAACCCGGTTAACCCGGAATATCAATTTGAACATTCCACTGGTATCTGCCGCCATGGATACTGTTACCGAAGCTCGCCTGGCTATTGCCATCGCCCAGGAAGGTGGTATCGGAATTATCCACAAGAGCATGTCGATCGAGCAGCAGGCCATGGAAGTGCGAGCCGTCAAAAAGTATGAAAGCGGGGTGGTGAAAGACCCCATTACCATTGATGCCGAAGCCTCTATTCGGGATTTGATGGCATTGACTCGCGAGCACAACATTTCCGGTGTGCCGGTACTGCAAAACGGCGAGCTGGTGGGCATTGTCACTCGCCGTGACGTTCGTTTTGAGCCAAACCTCGATACCAGGATCAGTTCTGTAATGACCACCAAAAACAGGCTGGTAACGGTGGGCGAGGGGGCTCCCGCCGACGACGTCCGCAGCCTGCTGCACAAGCATCGCATCGAAAAAGTACTGGTGGTTAACGAGCAATTTGATTTGCGCGGTTTGATTACCGTCAAGGATATCGACAAAGCCGAGCAGTTCCCCAATGCCTGTAAGGACGATCAGGGTCGTTTGCGGGTAGGTGCGTCTGTCGGCACCAGCCCGGATACCGATGAACGTGTCGCTGCGCTGGTAGCTGCCGGAGCCGATGTGTTGGTGGTAGATACGGCACATGGCCACTCCAGAAATGTTATTGAACGCGTACGCCGTATCAAGAAGATACACCCTGATGTTCAGGTTGTTGGTGGCAATATTGCCACAGGTGAAGCGGCTCTGGCGCTGGCTGAAGCGGGTGCTGATGGCGTCAAGGTTGGTATTGGTCCGGGTTCCATCTGCACAACACGCATTGTGTCTGGAGTTGGGGTTCCGCAAATTACTGCGATTCACGATGTTGCTTCAGCCTTGCAAGACAAGGGTATTCCAGTAATTGCCGACGGTGGTATTCGCTTTTCCGGGGACATAGCCAAAGCAATTGTCGCCGGCGCCAGTTCGGTGATGGTGGGGTCGCTGTTTGCAGGTACTGAAGAGGCGCCAGGCGAAACAGAGCTTTACCAGGGGCGCAGTTACAAGTCTTATCGCGGCATGGGCTCGCTTGGCGCAATGGCCAGGAATCAGGGCTCCAGCGACCGCTACTTTCAAGATGCCAGTCTCGGTGCAGAAAAGCTGGTTCCGGAAGGCATTGAAGGGCGTGTCCCCTACAAGGGTCCGGTGTCCACCATTATTCACCAGATGATGGGTGGGCTGCGTTCGTCCATGGGTTATACCGGTAGCGAAGACATGGACACGATGCGCACTCGGCCGAAGTTTGTACGGGTAACGTCTGCGGGAATGGGGGAGAGCCACGTTCATGACGTGACGATCACCAAGGAAGCACCCAATTATCCAGTGGGTGGGCGTTAAGATGTTCGATGTTGGATGTTCGACGTTCGACGAATGCGAAAAGTCCACGCCCGAACGAGCAAATTTCGATCGTTCGGCGCACACTTGCAATTGATACTTTTCAGCGGGCGGACCGAGGGGTTTGCTTTAACATCGAACATCGAACATCGAACATCGAACATCGAACATCGAACATCGAACATCGAACGTCCAGCAAAAGCCAATCTTAACCCTGAGACACACCCCAAGATGACCCAAAATATCCACGAACAAAAAATTCTGATTCTCGACTTCGGTTCGCAATATACTCAGCTCATAGCACGCCGTGTGCGCGAGGCAGGCGTCTTTTCGGAAATTCGAGCATGGGATATAACCGACGCGGAAATCCGCGAATTTAACCCCAAAGGTATTATTCTTTCCGGCGGACCGGAGTCGGTGCATGCCGGTGAATCGCCCCGGGCTCCCCATCTGGTGTTTGAACTGGGTGTGCCGGTACTGGGCATTTGTTATGGCATGCAAACCATGGCCGAGCAGTTCGGTGGCAAGGTGCAGGGCTCCAGTGTTCAGGAATTTGGATTTGCCCGGGTTAAGGTCGAACAGGGTCAGCGATTGCTGCACGACATTAAAGACCATGTGGATCACGACACCGGTGCAGCATTGCTGGATGTATGGATGAGCCATGGTGACAAGGTCACAAGCATGCCACACGGATTTGAGCTGATTGCGTCAACCGAAAGTTGCCCAATTGCCGGTATTTGCAATGAGGAGAAAAAACTTTACGGCATTCAATTTCACCCGGAA
>JBNKFQ010000340.1:0-10148 GCA_050289385.1 Porticoccaceae bacterium
GTTGATGGGTATCAAAAAAACCATGCGCTTGCGGCTCTCTATCCAATGGATCGCGAATACTGGTGTACACAATATGTCGCTCACCTTCCCAGCGCGGCGAACTGAAAAAAAGCGTTGTGCCACACAGCTTGCAAAAACTGCGACGCCCCTGCTCTGTGGAGGCGTAGACTTGCAAATGTTCTTCACCACTGTCGAACGACAAATGAGCCTCGGGAATGCTTACCCAGGTAACAAATGCAGCACCGTGGGCCCGTTGGCATAAGGTACAGTGACAATGTGCCACCCAATTGCTGGGGAGCGAAAATCGAAACTGCACGGCACCACACAAACAACTGCCGTGACATAAGCCGCTTTCTTTCAGCTTTCTATTCAATAGCTGCTTCCGCAGTAATTACTTACTATACCGGATCCGGTTCAGGCGCTTGCGTCAGAATACGAAACCCGACAAACCCGTAAATAGCACTGATAATCGGACTAAGCCAGTTGAGTATTGCCCAAGGTGCGTAGGCAAAGGCTCCAATGTCTGAACCCCAACCCCAGGCAGTTACCCCAAGAGTGCCGGCCATAAACAGACCGCAGGTATTCCAGGGTATCAGCACGGATGTCAAGGTACCCGCATCTTCAACCGCACGCGAAAGGTTGAGTTGGTGTAATCCTTTCGTTTGATAAATTTTATGGTACATGCGGCTTGGCACCACAATCGCTATATATTGGTCAGCGCAAATAAAATTGGTGCCAATACAAGTAGCTAATGTCGCCATAATCAAACTGCCAGTGCCGCGCACCAGAGTTAAAATCAGCTCAACCAGCCGTTGCAACAACCCCGCCTTTTCAAAAGCGCCACCGAACGACAGCGCGCAGACAATCAAAAATACCGTGTTCAACATACTACCCATACCACCTTTGGACAGCAGGCTGTCAATCATCTGATTACCTGATTCACTGGTAAAGCCATCAATCAGGGCAATAGCTATTCCTTTTATAAGCCCCAGCAGCATACCCAATTCATAATCGTCGCTGGCCAGAGTTAATACTTGCTGTCTCTGAAAAACCAGAGCCACCGCTACACCGGTTACAATACCGGCCAACAAGATCGGCAATACCGGTAATCGTTTGAACGCCAATACCATGAGCAATAAAAGCGGCAAAAACACCGGCAGCCCCAAATAAAACTCTTGGGCCAGAATCGAATTTACTTCTGCCAGTCCATCTCCGATACCACCATTGGCGGCTCCCCAACCAACTACCGTATAAACGAGTAGAGCAATTGCGAATGCAGGTAATGTCGTCCACGTCA
The DNA here is from genome assembly GCA_050289385.1 of Porticoccaceae bacterium. Lineage (GTDB taxonomy): Bacteria > Pseudomonadota > Gammaproteobacteria > Pseudomonadales > Porticoccaceae > JBNKFQ01. The sequence goes on from JBNKFQ010000340.1 coordinate 1,298, forward strand.
TGTGGCGAATATGATGGAACAGGTCATTGCCGGTAACGCCGGCCGCCAGATTGGTGGTGTCCGACAATGGTGACAGTTTGTCACCCAGATAAGCGCCACTGATCACCGCGCCTGCAGTGATCGCCGGCGACAACCCCATAACCTGGGAAATGCCCATCAACCCCACACCCAGGGCACCGGCCACAGTCCAGGAGCTGCCTATACTCAAACCCACCACCGCGCAAATTACCGCAGTTGCCGGATAAAACCAGTCTGGCGATAGCAGTTGAGTGCCGTAGTAAATCATCGCCGGCACCGTACCCGCCAATATCCAGGAGCCAATCAGGCCACCAACGGTAAACAGGATCAGTATTGCCTTAAGCCCGGCAGAGACGGTATGAACCATCCCCTCTTCCATATCATGCCAACTGCGACCATTTTTGATACCCACCACACAAGCAGTGGCAGCGGCGGCTATCAAGCATAACTGGGTATAACCTCCAGCATCATAACCAAATGTTATAACGATGGAAACCAGACACCCGACCAGTACCAGTACCGGCATGAGTACATCCAACAGGCCCGGTTTCGTCGCTTTCCGAGACATTCTGCCTCCCCCTTGAGATTGTTTTGCGTTGATGTTAGAGCTTGTACCTTGAGATGTCATGCAGCTTGTGGTTTGACTGGCAAGTCAACAAAAAAAATCAGACCAGCGCGTCACTAAAAAACCTTTACAGAGCGGTATGAGGCAATCGACGGGTCTATGATTTCCATAGGACTTGTAAACATTCAGGCTGGCAAGCGGTTTATCCAAAGACGATTATCAGAGGAAGTAACAACCTGAGGCCAAAACCGCTCCCGGACTGATATTGAAAACCTCAGCCGCTTTGATAGTCACAGGGCGTGATGGATCCAGGGAGAAAAGGTGGAACCATAAGGAAACCGTCCGTTCTAACTTTTTGAGCGACTATTGATTTGGAACAAAAACCATGTTATGCCGAACTGCGCTCTTCTTATCACTCGCCGCCGTAACAGTTTTTGCGAATGAGTTATTGGCTGACGGCACAGGGGCTGGGGAAAAAGGGGCTGGAGAATCGACCGTTGACACCTTATCGTCTGAGCTGAAATCTCAGGGCGAAGTCTATGTATTTGAAGAGATAGATCCCTTCCAGATACAGGTTTTCCCATACCCGGAGTCCCCTCTGGAATCTGTCCAGTATTACCAGGACGCCATTGAGACCGGAGAGGCCGAAAGCGGTGTCTACGACGCCACCCTGTCTGAAATGTTTTACGGGCTGGGCAAAGCCCTGCAGCGCGATGGCCAGTATGACGAATCCATCGACGCCTTCAAACACGCCATGCACATCAAACGCGTGAACGACGGAATATATAGCATTACTCAGGAACCCATGCTGCGTGGCATCATAGAAAGCCGTCGCACCATGAGAGACATGAACCAGGTAGCACTGCAATACCATCAGCTACTGTGGCTCTACGAAAAGTCTTATGGCTCGGCCGCCCCCGAATTGATTCCCCTGCTGGAGGAAGCCAGCAACTGGCATCGCGATATTTACCTGAAGGAAGAATCCCGCAACAAGGTCGGCTACCTGATAAAGTCGATTTCGCTGTCAGGTTCTGCCGTGGATATTGCCACACAAACCTTTGGGCAAACCCATTTGCAGCTTGTCAACCTGCTGCGGGAAATGGCCGAAAGCAGTTATTACCTGGCCCGCCATTACAGCAAGTACCGAACCCTGGAATCACGCGATGACAGTGACTTTGATGTTACCACCAGCGCTACGTTTTCCAATTCCTCGCTGTTGAGCAGGGATTCGCAATCGCAAACACTGCCGAGCGAACAGCGCCAATGGACAGACAGCTACCGAAATGGGCGCTACGCCTATCAGCGTATAGTGGAAATACTGAATGACAACAACGCTACACCGAAAGAGCGTGCTACCGCACTGGTGGAACTGGGTGACTGGTTTGTGTTATTCAAGCGTCGTGACTCGGCCAACGAGTCATATACCGAGGCATGGAATTTGCTGACCGAAGCTGGCGACCTGGAAACCCTGGACAAATTGCTGGGTCAACCGGTTATGCTTCCACTATTTGAAGAAGAGAAGGAAAACGAAAGCGAACCTTCACAACAACAAGCCAGATTGCGCATGAGCATTAACAAAAGTGGCAGGGCTCACGACATAGATGTGCTGGAAACCATTCCCGCAGATGACAAGGGCGTTGCCCACGCCGCACGCCGCATACTGCGTTCCACTACGTTTCGCAGCCGTTTCGAAAATGGCGAGCCGGTCGACACCGACGATTACGAACTCAACCTTTACATCACGGACTGAGAGCCAACCTTATGATGAACCCTCGCACGCTTGCGGCAGTGACACTCCTTTGCAGCTTTGTGCTGTCCGGCTGTCAAACCCAGAGCAGCAGCCAGTCAATGCCACAACCACCAAGCAGTTCACCACCGAGTAGCTCTTCTTCCAGCAGCTCACAACCCAGCTCGTCATCCAGTTCGAAGCAGTCAGAATCCTCCTCTTCTTCGAGCAGCAGTTCATCGAGTAGCAGTTCATCGAGTAGCAGCTCATCAAGCAGCAGTTCGTCGAGCAGCAGCTCCCGGAACCCGTCACAGTCACAGTCACAGTCACAAAGCAAGCCTGGCTCACAAAGCCAGTCACAAAGTCAGCCTTCAGCCCAAAATCAGTCACGCAGCGCTTCCAGCTCCAGCAGTTCGTCACAAATGGACCCGGAAACCGCAGAGGCCACTTACGGTAAACGAGGCGCCGGCGAAAGCGTTCCATCAGAAGAGATACCCAAACCGGTCATCACCGCCGGTGTATCTGCCGACGTTCTGGAACAAGTGCTCGAAGAAATGGGCGACATGAAAGAACAGATCGAAGGTGAAATGGCCAATAATTCCGGTGAATACACTGAGGAAGAGATGGCCAAACTCGAGGAGATGCTGGAAGTACTCAACAAGGCTGAAGGCAAGCTGGAAGCCGACCTGGAATCAGGCAATATTGGCGGCTATGTCGTCGTAATTGACCCCGTCGATTTGCTGGAAGTACTGGGCCAGCTGGAAGAACAGATTAATGGAGAAATAGCCTCCGGTAATTACAGCGAGGAAGAAATTGGGCAAATGGAGCAAGTTCTGGCAAGTGTCGGTGGCCTGGAGGCGTCGATCGAAGCCACGATGACAGCCGGGGCACCAGGCAAAGGCAGCAACAAGGACATCGCTGTGCTCGACGAACAACTGGAAGAGTCCATGGGTGAATTTGACGGCATGATTTTGTCCGAACGCGCCGCCGCACAAGTGGGTGCTGGTGAGCTGGACAATGAGGAAGACGTCGCCTACAGCGGCGATGGCAGCGATCTGTTTGAGACAGGCGACTTGTCCGAATCTTCCGAAATGCCTGGTATGCCCGGGCAGGAAGGCAGTGATGCAGGCCAGGAAGGCGCCTACGCTGACGCCGGTGGTGAACAGGGTGCGCAAGGCAAGGTCGCACAGGGTGTGCCCGCAGGCCAAACGGTTGCCCATGGCACAGTTCCCGAAGACGTTGCCGACGGCAGCGACGATGATATCGTCGCCCGCCAGATTCGCGAAGCCGCCATGAAGGAAACCGATCCCGAACTGCGCGATAAGCTCTGGGATGAATACCGCCGGTACAAGAACAAGAGTAAAAAATAGCCTCGAAAAACATGCAAGATTTTCAGCGTGAAGATGAGAGCAAAGAAATTAAAAGAGAGTAAATAGCAGCCATGAAAAGGTATAGACAGTTTAAAGTTGTTTGGGTAGCACTGGCAGTGATTGCGCTGACAGCCTGTAGCAGCACCAAAATCACCACCACTGCCTATACGCCACTGGAGCAGTCGCAAACACCCCGGCCTGAATCCCAGTTGCTGGATATTGGCGTCATTCCACTGGACCCGGGGATTGACGAAGCAGACGAGGATCCGGTCTTGCTACCGGAGCTGCGCAATGCCGAAAGCCGGTTTCTGGCCGAAAAAATAGCTTCTACCGTTCAAAAAAGTGCTGGCTGGGGCGCCGTACGTGTTGTACCCAACACCAACACCATTATGGACGTTTATCTGCAAGGAACTATCCTGCATTCCGATGGTGAGACACTCAAGCTGGAAGTGACCCCCAGCGACACCAAAGGCAGAACCTGGTATACCAAAACCTACACCGAGGTTGTAGGCAAGTACGCCTACGAGCGCCGGGAGCGTGGACGTGACCCCTTTCAGGGCCTGTTTAACCGCATCGCCAATGATCTGCTCGAGTATCAGCAAACCCATATAGCTGCCGAAGAAGCAGAAGAGTTGCGAACCATATCCGAACTGAAATTTGCCAAAACTTTCTCGCCCGAAGCCTACAGCGAGCATATTATCGAGGACCCGGAAAAAGGCCTCTCCATAGCTCGACTACCCGCTGACAATGACCCTCTGATGGAGCGTATTCGCCGTATCCGTGAACGGGACTACCTGTTTGTCGACACCTTGCAAGAACACTACAACACCTTTACCAAGCGGATGGAGCGACCCTATCAGGAGTGGCGCGCCATGAGCTACGATGAAATCATCTCAGTTCGCAAACTCAAACGCGATGCAACAGGCCGCACCGTGGCAGGTGTGGGAGCCATTCTGGTGGGCATTGCCGCCATGGGAAGCGACAGTGGCTCAGCGCGTGGAGCCGGTATGGTTGCTGTCGGATCAGGTGGTTTGCTGATCAAGGACGCGCTGTCCAAACGCCAAGAAGCACAAATCCATGTCGATGCCCTCACGGAGCTTGGCTCATCCCTCGAAGCAGAAATTGAACCCCAGGTTATTGAACTCGAAGACAGAACTATTACTCTTACAGGTAGTGCTGAGGCACAATACGAGCAATGGAAAGGCATCCTGAAGCAGATCTACGAGCAAGAACATGGCGAAATTTGAGGACTGGAATGACCAGGGACAAACAAAGCTTCGACAAGATCGAACCCACAGATATTCCTCTGACTCAACCGCAGGTAACCGCTGAATCGCCTGCCAGCCCCGGCATTAAAAATACCGGATACAAAAAACCTGATTTTGGAAAAAAGGGCTCTCACAAACTGCTTGTCGCCGTTGGCCTGATACTCACACTGCTGCTGGCCCTTGCCGTTGTTTTTGTACTGCCCGAGATGGTGCGCACACCGCAGCTCGCCGAGAGCAAACCCGAGGCCGAAACAACGGCGGCTGCAAAACCTCAAAAACCGGTTGAATCCCCCTGGCAGGAACAACAACTGTCCAAAGCGCGACGTGAAGCCCAGGACATTCTGTCCAAACTGATCGAACGACAACAGTTTCTGGAAAAAAAGTCAGTTCAACTGTGGGCGGCTGAACGCTACCAGGAAGGTATTGTCGCTGCCGAAACCGGAGATACCGAGTTTCGCCAGCGCGAATTTGAACTGGCGCTTGCAGGATACAATCAGGCATTGTCCATTTTTGCCGAGCTGGAGCAGCAGGTTGACCAGGTTGTCAGCGATAACCTGGATGCCGGTTTTAGCGCCATTAGCGCTGGCGATCCAGCCACAGCTCAAGGCCATTTCGACCTGGTGCAAGCCATAGAGCCTGACAATGACAGGCTGAAAACCGGCATTGCCCGTACCAAAACCCTTCCCGAGGTACTCGGTATTCTGGATAAGGCAACAGTTGCCCGTCAGAACGCCCGACTGGAAGCGGCCAAAAAACACTATCAAACAGCCCTGCAACTCGACCCTGAATACCAGGCTGCTATTGACGGGCTTGCCAGTATTGACAAACTCATTGTCGAACGCGATTACGTGCGGGCCTTGAGCCGTGGTTATGCCGCGCTGGATGAAGGCAAGCTGTCAACTGCCGAATCAGCCTTTGCACAAGCGCTGAAACTGAAGCCCAAATCTTCCGAGGCCAGACAGGCGCTCGATCAGGCTCGCAACCGGCAGTCTCGCCTGACCCTCCAGGCACAATTGCAACAGGCTCAGCAAAGGGAACAAGAAGAGTCCTGGCGCGCCGCCGAAACCCTTTACAGCAAAATTCTGCGCAACGACAGCTCAGTCGTGGACGCCCGCGTTGGCCAGATTCGCGCCCGTACCCGTGCCGAACTGGATGAAAAGCTGCAGCAGTGGATTGACGACCCACTGCAACTGTCCAGCTCCACAGTGTTGCGCAATGCAGAAAAAACCCTCGGTGAGGCTCGCGCCATCGAAAATCGCGGCCAACGCCTCACTCGTCAGATTGCCGCCATGCAGACTGTGATTATCATGGCGTCCACCGCCCTGCCGGTAGAGTTCAAATCCGACAACATGACCCGTGTCACCCTGTTTCGCGTTGGGGATTTGGGGCAGTTCACAGAGAAAACCCTTAAATTGAAACCCGGAAACTATGTTGCTGCCGGCACGCGCAAGGGCTATCGCGATGTGCGAATGGAATTTCAGATTACGGGGGCCAATCCTCGTCCTATTGTTATCCGTTGCGAGGATCCGATATAGATGAATGGTCGGAAGTCGAACATCGGACGTCGAACGCAAAAACAACCAACAGGAATCAGGTTAAGAGATTGCGTTCAACCCCCTTTTAGCTGCCGGGCCGAGTCAAGTGATGGCACGTCTTTTCTGCGCCCGACGTCCGATGTCCAACTTCTGACTACCAATTTTCCAACCGACAACACCACGCCCAAAACCCACCCACGGACCCGCCAGCAGTGTTAGGGAAATCCGATCTGAGAAATACGGGGTTCAGCATGAAGAACAAAAACCGGAACACGGCGGACACAGAAAACATTGCACCAGCGGAATTTACCCCGCTGACAAAACCCATCAAAAAACGCCGCCGTATGCGGCCGGTTACTGTCTCCATTGTTATCGCTCTATTGATCGCCGGAGTAGCCATCTGGTATCTGTTGAGTGCGCGTGCTGTTTTTTTTGACACTGAACCAGCTACTGCCCAACTCGAACTGGATTACCCGTTGATCATTCGGGTTTCCGACAGCTACTTAATGCGCTCCGGGACTTACAAGGTCAAAGCCACCGCCGATGGTTATTTTGATCTCGAACAGGAAATTATTGTCTCTGATGCCGACAGTCAGCACATTCCTCTTATACTCAAGAAAAAACCCGGTCATCTCAACATCAGCACTACCCCGGATACTGCCACAATCGTGATGGATGGTATCGAACTGGGCCAAACACCCACCGTCCTGCGCGACATAGCTCCCGGCAGCCACACGCTGGAACTTCAGGCTCCACGTTACTTTTCAGAAACACTGACCGTGGATATCGAGGGCCTGGACAAAACCCAAACACTCGAGCACGCACTGCGCCAGGCCTGGGGGTCGCTGAGCCTGGAGTCAACACCTGCCGGTGCTGAAGTCTTCGTCAGCGGCGAGAGCCGTGGTCATACGCCATTAACCACAGAATTGCTGGAATGGGGGGAGGAGGTAAAATTGCAACTCTCCGGTCATAAATCCTGGCAACGGCGACTGGACGTCAAGGCCGGGGAAGAACTGTCAATTACCGATATCAAACTGGACAAGGTAGACGGCCTGCTGCGCCTGAACAGTATGCCGAGTGGAGCCAGCGTTACCGTAGATGGCAAGTTTCGCGGGCGCACCCCTGTTGAACTGGCGCTCAAGCCAGATGTTGGCCATCAGTTGTCGCTGTTTCTGGACGGTTATCTCACCTCAAAACGTTCGGTAACCATTCCGTCCGGCAACGAAAAACAACTCGATGTAAAACTCACATCGGAAACCGGCAAGTTGCGCGTGGTGACCAGCCCTGCCGATGCCACCGTTTTGATTGACGGCGTGGTACAGGGCAAGGGGGGAGACACCTTTGCATTGCCGGCCCGGGCGCATCGTATAGAGGTACGTCGCGACGGTTACGCCAGCAAAACCAAAAGCTTTACCCCTCGGCCAGGTATCAAACAGATGCTCAAAATCGAGTTGATGACTGAAGCGGAAGCGAGATGGGCAGCGACCCCGCGTGAGATTACATCGCCGGTTGGTCAAGCACTAAGGCTGTTTCGCCCGGAAGTCACCTTCTCCATGGGCGCATCCCGTCGCGAACCCGGTCGCCGCGCCAACGAAATACAGCGGGATGTGACCCTCAAGCGACCGTTTTATCTGGCCACCAAAGAAGTCACCAACGCCGAATTCAACCGCTTTAACGCCAAACACTTTTCCCGGCAAACCAGCGGTGTCAGCCTGTCCCAACTGACACAGCCCGTGGTGAACGTTTCCTGGGAACAGGCTGCGCTTTACTGCAACTGGCTGAGCGCCAGTGAGGGGTTACCACTGTTTTACACAGTGGAAAATGACAAGGTGACGGGATTTGATCTCAAGGCAACGGGTTACCGGTTGCCGACCGAGGCAGAATGGTCGTGGGCTGCCCGCCAATTCAACAGTCACAGCCTGAAATTCGCATGGGGCGACAGCTTTCCACCCAGTGAAAAAACCGGCAATTATGCCGATCGCTCTGCGGCGAAAATCGTCGGTATAGTGGTCAAAGGATACAATGACGGCTACGCTGTCAGCGCTCCGGTGAGCAAATTTCCGGCCAATGACAAGGGCCTGTACGATCTGGATGGCAATGTGGCGGAATGGATAAACGACTACTACGGAATAGAGATCAACCTTTCGAGCAAGCCGCTGCTTGACCCCACCGGGCCGGAAAAAGGTGAATTTCGGGTTATTCGTGGTGCCAGCTGGCGCCATGGCAGCATTACCGAGTTGCGGCTATCGTTTCGTGACTACGGCAGGGACCCCCGCGATGACGTCGGCTTTCGTATCGCGCGGTATGTTGAAAGTGAATAGGCTGGTGGAAAGACTGGTGAATAGTCTGAAGGGGTTTAGTCTGAAGGG
>JBNKFQ010000341.1:0-26813 GCA_050289385.1 Porticoccaceae bacterium
AATACAACCTACAGAGAAACCTTATCCCCGGTTTCGGGCACACAAGCCGACCACCCTAACTCTTCCTCAAGCGTCAATCGAAATTGATCCGCTGCCTCTGGTTCGCCATGGGTGACAAAACAACGCTTGGGCGCTACGGGCAACTCTTGCAACCAGCGCAATAGCTCCAGTCGGTCTGCATGGGCAGACAAAAAATCCAGCTTTTCAATACGGGCGCGCACATCGTAATACTTGCCGAATATTTTGATACGCTTTTCGCCATTGGTAAGTCGAGCGCCACGCGTACCACCGGCCTGAAAACCGGCAAATATGACGGTATTGCGATGATCGCCCAACATGCGACGCAAATGGTGAATCACGCGTCCACCGGTGGCCATGCCACTGGCGGCGAGAATAATGGAGGGAACCCGCAGTTGATTCAGCGCCATGGAATCCTCAACCTCGCGAGTGAATGTCACATCTCGCGACAGCGCCTGACATTGTCCTTTGTTTAAACGATGCAAACGGTGATGCCGCTGCATGATTTCGGTGGCGCTGATGGCCATCGGGCTGTCCAGGTAAATGGGTAAATTTGCAATTAATTTGCGCCGTCGCAATTCAGTTAACAGATACAACATGGCTTGTGCCCGGCCAACAGCAAATGAGGGAATCAGTACACTGCCGCCCTGGCTGGTGGTGTCGTTAATCATATCGGCAACTACCTGCCACACATCCCGATTGCTGTGCAGACGATTGCCATAGGTAGACTCTGTAACCAGATAATCGCAATACACAGGCAGCTCCGGCGCGCGCATAATCAGGTCGTTGGGCCGCCCCATATCACCCGTAAATAAAATGTGTCGGCCAGCGATCTCCACATCGAGGAATGCAGAGCCAAGAATGTGTCCATTGGGGTGAAAACTGACCTTGATATCGCCGATGGATGCGGTAGGGACATCAGCGCTTTGTTCCGCAAAACGCACGGTTTCAAACTGTTTGAGTGCGCGTTCAGCGTCGAGGATGGTGTACAAGGGTTTGGCGGGTTTGTGGCGGCCAAAATTGTGGCGATTGTGATATGCCGCCTCTTCTTCCTGCAGTTTTGCAGAGTCCAGAAGCAATATGTGGCAAAGATCGCGAGTGGCCTGGGTGCAGTAAATCGGGCCAGCAAATCCATCGGCAACCAGGCGCGGTAAATAACCGCTGTGGTCGAGGTGGGCGTGAGTCAGAAAGACTGCATCAATTGAGTCGGGCGCCACAGGAAAGGGATGCCAGTTTCTTTGGCGCAGATTTTTATACCCCTGGAATAATCCACAATCGACCAAACCCCGATGGTTATCAGTTTCCAGTAAATAGCGTGATCCAGTGACGGTATTTGCGGCGCCCAGAAACGTTAATTGTGCTTTATTGCTCATTTTTTTGATCCTTCGATTATTTGCGGGATTTTATCGGGTGGTGACTGAAGAGCAGAAAAAGTATCGAATTTTTAGCCACAATCCCGTTACCTGATACGAAAAGAGGCTGGTCCATTTGTGTAGCGCGAAAATAAAATTGGGGCCTGGTAACAGACCCTGGCAGCTGGATGTCGGATTTGAGCCGAGACATGCCATAGAGGAAAACCCCCGGTTTCGTCAGAATTGTCCAGCCAGTAGCGGTCACCGAAAACCCTTTTCCCGTAATTTTTACCAAGAATAGCGCTTATCTGAAGACCGAATCAGGAGCCAGATCAAAAACTCTTACATCCTTTTGATACACCCGGGCAAACTGCACAACATTTCAAAAATCAAGTTAGCAGCCAATAAAGAAGTATTGCCAGTGGTGTCATAGGGTGGTGAGACCTCCACCAGATCGGCGCCCACCATATTCAGGCCATAGCACCCGCGAATAATTTCCAGGCCTTGCGATGCGGTCAAACCTCCGGGTTCGGGGGTACCTGTACCCGGTGCTACCGATGGGTCGAGGCCGTCGATGTCAAAACTCAGATAGGCAGGTGTGTCAGGACCGATTTTGTGGCGGACTTCTGCCATCAGGGGCGCCAGGGATTTGTACCAGCAATCCTCTGCAGGAATAGCGGTTACCCCCTGATCGCGTGACCAGTCAAAGTCCTCCGCCGAGTAACCTGTAGCGCGCAGCCCGATCTGGAACATTTTTTTCGAGTCCACGAGGCTTTCTTCAATTGCGCGGCGAAAGATGGTGCCGTGGGCAATTTTTTCACCAAACATGGTGTCGTTGGTATCCGAATGAGCGTCCACGTGAACCAGTGCCAGCTTGCCGTGCTTTTTGTGCAGGACCCGCAATATAGGCAGGGTAATAGTGTGGTCGCCGCCAAAAGAAACAGGTTTGGCACCACAGGCGATTACGGCGTCGTAATGTTGTTCAATAATGGCGATCGATTTCTCAAGATTGTAGGGATTAACAGCCACATCGCCAATATCGGCTACCCTGAAGCTGTCAAAGGGCGCGGCGCGGGTATACATACCGTAGGGTCGCACCAGTACCGATTCGGTGCGAATTTGTCGCGGACCAAAGCGCGTCCCGGAACGGTTGCTGGTGCCAATATCCAGTGGCACACCAATTAACGCCACGTCCAGGCCGGTAGCATCCGCTTGTGTCGGCAGTCGGAACATTGAGGCAACGCCGCCAAAGCGAGGCATCTCGTTGCCGCCCAGCGGCTGGTTGAATGTATCGGTCATGATGAATTCCGTTTGACTCTCGGTGTTGATTGACCATGATAGAGATGTTGGTTTGATAAAGGTTATACCATTTTGGTGTAGATGGAAGGGAAAGAGGTCGGATGACAGAGGTCTGGCGCTAACGATTCGTGCCATTGCTTTGCTCGGCGACGATAAAAGCAAAAAGAACGTGTTTTGGTTTTTCTTTTGCGTCCGACGTAAGCCTTCCGGCCAGTTACTTTGAGGATCACAATCATGCGTGGACAGATGATGGATTACCCGCTGACGGTAACGTCAATTATGCGCTTTGCGCAGCGGGTGCATAAACACCGCGAGATGGTGTCTGTTACCGCAGACAACCCGCGTCATTGTTATACCTATGGCGACGCATTCCGCCGCACAAATCAGCTCGCCAACGCCATGCATGCACTGGGTATTGGCCGTGGTGAACGCGTTGGCACGCTGGCATGGAACGATCACCGTCACTTTGAGCTCTATTTTGGCATTGCCAGCTATGGCGCTGTGTGTCACACCATCAATCCACGTCTGTTTCCCGAGCAAATTGTTTACATCATCAATCACGCCGAAGACCAGTGGCTGTTTATAGACCCGATGTTTGTACCACTGGTGGAAAAGCTGCAAGACAAATTACCCCACGTAAAAGGCTATGTGATACTCAGTGACGAGGACCATATGCCCGATACTGACCTGCCTGATGTTCTTGGCTATGAAGAACTGATTCACGCGCAGCCGGATACCTTCAATTGGCCTCATCTGGATGAATACGCCGCCGCTGGACTGTGTTACACATCAGGCACCACGGGTGACCCCAAAGGGGTTCTCTATAGCCACCGCAGCATTGTGTTGCACGCAATGATGACGGCGATGCAGGATGTTATGGGGATTTCCGCCAGCACTGTCTTGCTGCCAGTTGTACCGATGTTTCACGTCAATGCCTGGGGAGCTCCGCACGTTGCCGCCATGGTGGGCGCCAAACTGGTTTTACCCGGCTCTAAAATGGGTGATGGAGCGGCGTTGACTCAACTGATTAATTCGGAACAGGTGACATACTCTTTGGGCGTTCCCACTATTTGGCTTGGACTGGCCAAATACCTGGAAAGCACAGGCCAGACGATACCATCGTTAAAAGCAGTCGTGATTGGTGGCGCAGCTTGCCCGCTTGCCTTGATGCAATCCCTGGAGAAGCTGGGTGTGTGGGTGCATACGGGCTGGGGTATGACAGAAACCAGCCCACTTGGTGTATATAACACTCTGCTGCCCTGGATGGACGAGTTGCCAGAGGACGAACGGGATCAGTATCGGGTAAAAGCGGGTCGGGCACTCTATGGGGTAGAGTTGAAAATAGAAGACGATCAGGGCAATGAGCTGCCCTGGGATGGTAAAACGGCTGGCGAGCTCAAGGTGCGCGGTCCCTGGGTGGCCGATAGTTACTTTCGCATGGAGGGTTTGGACCACCATTTTGATGAAGGCTGGTTTGCCACCGGCGATATCGCCACCATTGATGAATACGGTTATCTGCAGATAACAGACCGCAGCAAGGATGTGATCAAGTCTGGTGGCGAGTGGATAAGCTCCATTGATGTGGAAAATGCCGTGATGGCGCATCCCGATGTAGCAGAGGCGGCAGTGATAGGTGTGCCTCACCCAAAATGGGGCGAGCGACCCTTGCTGGTGATTGTGCCAGTGGAAGATACCAGCCCGGACCCAAAAGAGATACTACATTTCTTGTATGACAAAATCGCAAAATGGTGGGTGCCAGACGCTTGTGAATTTGTGGACGAGCTCCCCCATACCGCCACCGGTAAAGTCAGTAAAAAAGATCTGCGAGAAAGGTTCAGGAACTTCGCATACTCATAACCCGTTGAGGGTAGGGTTTATCAGGTTTGATTTTGATAGCGTATCGTCCGATAGTTTTACGACAACAGTGTTGTGATAACTGTTGCGTAGTGAATTGTGCTTTCGAACAATTCATTTCATTACGGCATTCCAGTAAATAATCAGGTAGTACTCTATGACTCTTGCTCTCGACGATCACACCTTGTTAAAAACCGACGCTTATATCGGCGGGCAATGGTTGCCTGCTGACAGCGGTGAGACCGTATCGGTTATCAATCCGGCCTCCGGGGAAACGATTGCCGAGATTGCGAAATGTGGCTCTGCAGAAACCCAACGTGCAATTGAGTGTGCCGCAACAGCACAGCAAAGCTGGAAACAATATACAGCTGCAGACAGAGCCAGCTTGCTGCGCAACTGGTATAACCTGATGTTGCAACATCAGGAGGATTTGGCAAAAATTCTTACTGCCGAACAGGGCAAACCACTGGCTGAAGCCCGGGGAGAAATTTCCTATGGTGCCAGTTACATCGAGTGGTTTGCTGAAGAAGCCAAACGCGTGTACGGCGATACTATCCCGCAGCCATCAAACGACAAGCGTCTGGTGTGTATCAAGCAACCCATCGGAGTTGTGGCTTGCATTACTCCCTGGAATTTTCCCAACGCCATGCTCACTCGCAAAATCGCCCCGGCTCTGGCGACCGGCTGTACGGTGGTGTGCAAACCGGCCAATGCCACGCCATTATCGGCTTTCGCGATAGCTGAACTGGCCGAACGAGCGGGTATTCCGCCTGGCGTAATTAACATGGTCACCGGTCGCACCGGCGATATCGGCAAGGAACTGACAGGCAATCCCTTGATTCGCAAACTCACTTTTACCGGTTCTACACATGTGGGCAAGCAATTGATAGAGCAATGTGCGAGTACGGTAAAGCGCACGTCCATGGAACTGGGTGGTAATGCCCCGTTTATTGTATTTGACGACGCTGACCTGGACGCTGCGGTGCGTGGTATTTTGGCCTCCAAGTATCGCAATGCGGGTCAAACCTGCGTATGCGCAAACCGGATTCTGGTGCAAGACACAATTTATGATGAATTTGCCGAACGTTTGGCCAGTGCAGTCAAAACGGAATACACCCTGGGTAACGGTGCCGACCAAGGCGTTAATATGGGGCCCTTGATTGATCAGAATGCCGCCGACAAGGTTTGTGCGCTGATAGACGATTCCCTGGCTGGGGGTGCCACGCTGAAAACCGGAGGTCGCTCGGCGTTAGGTGGCAGTTTTGTCGAACCTGTAGTGCTTACAAACGTCACCAGCGACATGCAAATATTTCGTGAAGAGATATTTGGCCCTGTTGCACCGTTGATCAAATTTGATACTGAGGAAGAAGCAATCGCTATGGCCAACGACACAGAGTTTGGTCTCGCGTCCTATTTTTATTCTCGCGATATTGGTCGTATATGGCGCGTGGCAGAAGGGCTGGAGTATGGCATTGTAGGTATTAATGAAGGCATTATATCCAATGCCATGGCGCCATTTGGTGGTGTCAAGGAATCCGGTAATGGCCGAGAAGGTTCCAAATACGGAATTGAGGATTATCTGGAAATAAAATATATGTGTATCGGTGGAATTGACCGGTAGAGGGACGCCACTGTCACGCCGAGCGTTTCCAAAAAAAGTCGGTGAAGCACGTGTCCACAATGTCTACTCAGTCCACAAAGGCCACGTGATATAGAGCCAAACGACAAACAGAGAACCACAGAATGCTTACCAACACCGAACTGCAAACGCGCAAGGAAAAAGCAATAGCTCGTGGCCAGGGCACTATGGCGCCGGTGTATATTGATCATGCCAAAAATGCTGAACTATGGGACGTAGAAGGCAAGCGTTATATTGATTTTGGCGCTGGCATCGCCGTGGTAAATACTGGCCACGGACACCCGAAGGTGAAAGCGGCGGCGCAAAAACAGCTGGATAAATTCAGCCACACCTGCGTGATGATTACGCCTTATGAATGTGCGATTGAATTGGCAGAAAAACTCAATGACCTTGCCCCCGGCAACACACCCAAAAAGACGGCATTCGTTACTACTGGTGCAGAAGCAGTTGAAAATTGCATCAAAATTGCCCGTGCTCATACCGGGAGACGTGGAGTGATCGCATTTAGTGGTGGCTTTCATGGGCGTACCCTGCTGGCAATGGGGCTGACTGGTAAAATCACACCTTATAAAAACCTTTTTGGACCTTTCCCGGGCGATATTTTTCATGCGCCGTTTCCGATTCCGTATCACGGCGTGTCCGTAAGCGACTCGCTAAAAGCATTAAACAATTTATTTAAAGTCGACATCGCTCCGGAAGATGTTGCCGCCATTATTGTTGAGCCCGTACAAGGCGAAGGTGGTTTTTACTCTGCACCAGATGAATTTTTGCAAGCGTTGCGACGGATTTGTGATGAGAATGGAATTGTTTTGATTGCCGATGAAATCCAGACTGGTTTTGCTCGCACGGGGAAATTCTTTTGTTGCGAATACTCTGGCATTGAACCTGACTTGATTACCACTGCAAAAGGTATTGCGGGTGGATTGCCACTGTCTGCGGTAGTTGGCAAAGCAGAAATTATGGATGCACCCTTGCCTGGTGGTTTGGGTGGTACATATGGCGGGTCGCCAGTGGCGTGTGCAGCGGCGTTGGCAGTGATTGACGTCATTGAAAAAGAAAATCTGAAAACGCGCGCGAATGATATTGGGGCATTATTTGGTCAGCGACTGGGAAAGTTGCAATCGCAGTACCCGCAAATAGTCGGGGAAATCCGCGCCGGACGTGGTGCCATGGTTGCCATGGAACTTGTGCACGACGGAAACCCGGATCTGCCCAATGAAGAATTGACCAAAGCATTGCCTGCGAAAGCAGCAAATAAGGGTTTAATATTACTGCCCTGTGGTGTGCGTGGTAACGTTATTCGTTTTCTGCCTCCGCTAACCATCAGCGACCAACTGATTCATGAAGGGCTTGATATTCTTGAGGCATGTATTGCTGAACTGGTAGCTTGAGAGCGGGTTTAATCCGATAGAGGCTTCACCATAAAAATAATATTTTCCAGATATTCTTTTGAAATTTTCAAATCAGTTGCCGGATAAGGGTGCTCAGTAAATCCCATTTTTCGGTAGCAGTGCAAGGCGATACGGTTGTGCCGATATACGAACAAAGAGGCACTGGAGACAGAAAAATTTTTGAGCCCGGCGGCAAGCAGTTTACTGATTAAAACCTTACCGTAGCTTCTCCCTCGTTGCGTCGGGTTGATGATAAGTCGAGCTAAATGAAGGCGGTCCAGCTTCTCGTATAATTGTCCAAAACCAATCAGAAAGTGGTTTTCGTTTGTCAGGGAATATGTCGCCAGTTCTTGCCACCTGATGTCTTCTTCAAACGACTTGTTAATAAACGGGTATCGCATGTGCGGCCCACCCCAAACCACGCAGGATTCCCTGTCGGGCAGCCAGGTTTTAATCTCTTCTATATGCGCTTCTGTCGTTTGATCAAGTTGCAAATTCATTTGCGCATTTCCGTCAGATTTATTATTTGGACGTGCTCTTTATTTGCATGGGTTTTCGGCAACATTGAGCGTTGACCCATAAGTCAAATGTCTCCACAGATATTCCAGTGGCCCTTGGCGGAAGTGCCGCAACCATACATTTGCCAAAACGATCTGTACGGCACTGAATGCCAGGGCAGTGGAGAACAGCGTCAGGCGGTCAAGTTTTCCATACAGCTCTGGCCAGCCCCACCGAAACATAAAAACCAACACAAGAGACTGAAAAATATACAGCGTAAAAGCCATACGGCCGACGCTGCGGAAAATCATCAGATGCGAGGCATTTGACACTTTCGCGATAATGGAAATATAGAACAGAGCGATCGGCAGTGCCGCAATAAAATTCCAGACCGAATACATAACTCTGGGATTGGCAAAATTGTCTTGCCAGATAGTGGTTAGGTTCAGGCTGCTTAATAAAAGACCGGCAACAAATAGACACCATTGCCAGCGCACCGAAAAACCTTTCTGAAAAATTGCCGCTTTATAGATGGCAGCGCCAATCATCATCAAACCGCCAATTGACCAGAAGTAACTCATTACCGACGAGAGAGTACCCTCCAGAATATGGAGGCGTAACTGGGCGGCTAACTGAGGCAAGAGAGGACCGGTCCACAGTGAAACGTCTTCGGCAATTTGAGCGTCAGAAAGAGTGAACCCGGCACCAAGCTCGGCCACAATATCATTTGGCAGAAACGGGTAAAGCAGCCAGATCAACAACAGGAATATTTGTCCGCAAGCAAAAAAGAGAATCCCCCGCTTAACTAGTTGCCCAAGTTGCAATGTGGGAAAACCGGTTTGCATCAGAAATAATCCCGCCAGCGCATAGACAAACAAAATGTCGCCAAACCAAAGAAACGTTCCGTGGATCGCGCCAAAGAGCAATAGCCAGTTGAGACGCCGTTGTATCAGTTTGTTCGCCGGCAGGCCCTCCTTTTGTAGTTTCTCCCACATCAACACCATGCCTGCGCCAAACAGCAAGCAAAACAGAGTCATGAATCGGCCGTCTATAAACAGGTGCTGCAGCGAAAATATCAGTTTGTCGGACAGTGCCGCCTGGTGGTTCCAGTCCGGGTTGACATAGGCGGCCTCTGGCAGGGCAAAAATATGGATATTCATAAACGGGATGCCAAGGATGGCGATACCACGAATCACGTCCAGGTTGTGTAATCGCGTCGATGTCATGCTGTTCCTGCCGGGATAGGCTATCAAGACAACGAGTATATCAGGCAGGTGAGGAGAGGTCAGAGGATGCTGTGGTATGTGTTACATAAACAAAAGCCCCGCCAGGTATAGCGGGGCGGGGTTTTTGAGCTTGTGCAAGCCCCTACAGCATTTGAGCGTCCAGCTCGGGACAAGGCTCGGGTTTTTGGTGGCGACCAGCATTGCAGGCACCCTTGCGATGGGAAAGGGCAGCATTGAGTTTGCTGGACGCACGGGTCAGGGCCGTATACATGTCGTCATTGGAGGCATGTGCGGTTACCGGAACGCCTTTATAATTGGTATTTACCTCCACTTTTTGCTCATTGCGCTCAACGGTAAGAATCAGGGAAAGAGAATCCAGATCAGGATAACGGGACTGGATCCCGGCAAATTTACTTCTGGCGGCCTCGCGCAGGCCATCGGTGATATCAACATGGTGTCCGGATAGTTCCAGCTTCATACCTTTCTTCCTTTTCACGTTGTTGTACGACTCAAGATGCCGGTAATTCAAGCGGGATTCAAGTAGTTGTGTCAATTTTTTCGGGGGGGTTGATTTGGCTCATATGTCGGATGATTGGTTGCTGGTGTGCCGGGTTGTTTGATGTTGGATGTTCGACGTTTGACGAAAAACATCGACGCTACCGTACCATTCGCAAACATTCTACCGTCCAACAATTTGCGAATACCCGGCATCTGAAGCATCATATCGGCATCCGAGAATTGATAATCATAAGCAAACGGTGGCTTGGCACATGCGTGACTACAAAATAGCACCCTCAATTCTTTCCGCTGACTTCGCCCGCCTGGGTGAGGAGGTTGATGCTGTTCTCAAGGCGGGGGCTGATATTGTCCATTTTGATGTAATGGATAATCATTACGTGCCCAACCTCACCATCGGGCCGATGGTGTGCAAGGCGTTGCGCAACTACGGCATTGAAGCGCCAATTGACGTGCATCTGATGGTAGAGCCGGTAGACGACCTGATCCGCATGTTTGCCGACGCTGGTGCCACCTGGATTACCTTTCACCCGGAAGCCTCTCGCCACGTCGACCGATCCTTGCAACTGACTCGCGATCTGGGTTGCAAGTCTGGCCTGGTCCTTAACCCGGCCAGCGGGCTGGAGCAAGTGAAGCATGTGATAGACAAGATGGACATGCTCTTGCTGATGTCAGTCAACCCCGGGTTTGGTGGGCAGAAGTTTATTCCGGGTACTTTGCCAAAACTGCGGGAAGCGCGGGCCTTGATTGATGCCAGCGGACATGACATTCGTCTGGAGGTTGATGGCGGTGTCGCGGGAGTCAATATTCGCGAGATAGCAGAAGCCGGCGCTGATACTTTTGTCGCCGGGTCCGCAATCTTTGGTGCCCGGGACTATGCCGAGTCGATTGAAGGGATGCGTAGCGAGCTGGCAAAAGTTGGATAGTGTGAACAGGTCTTGAAGACTGACAGCCGCTTCCCTGTTTCGTTTGATTCCGCTACAATCTGCTGCGAACTTACGGAGACCCACAATGCAGTTCGACGCATTAATTATTTCCCCTCCCCCCGTCACATGGCGATGGCGCCACTGGTGATTCTGTTTTGCCGCTCCTGCGCATAGTCGGGGAGTTGCAGTCAAACCGTCAAGTTATCAAATTTTTTTTACCAACTAGTTGATTTTTAAAACATTCTCTAACGTAGAGAAATTTCCAGGGGCTGGGAAAAATGAATATTCCGTCGTTTGCAGAGTTGTCTGCCCAGGGTTACAACCGTATTCCGGTGGTTCGAGAGGTGCTTGCCGATCTCGAAACACCACTGTCGAGCTACCTCAAAGTTGCGCGCGGGCCACAGTCCTACTTGCTGGAATCGGTCCAGGGGGGTGAACGCTGGGGCCGGTATTCCATTATCGGGTTACCCTGCCGCACGGTTCTCAAGGTCAGCGGCCAAAAAATAACGGTTGAGCGCGATGGTGATGTTATCGAGTCCTGTGAGGCAGATGACCCGCTGGCGTTTGTGCAGGAGTTTCAGCAGCGTTATCGCGCTCCGGACTTGCCCGATTTGCCCCGTTTTAACGGTGGCCTGGTGGGGTATTTCGGTTATGACTGTGTGCGCTATGTGGAGCGCCGGTTAGCGGCTTCCTGCCCGCCGGATGAGCTGGGTACACCCGATATACTGTTGATGGTTTCCGACGAGGTTGTTGTGTTTGACAATCTCTTGGGCAAACTGATTTTGATTGTTCACGCTGACCCCCATGAAACCGATGCCGAACAGAAAGCCAGAGCCAGACTGGATGAGCTTGAGTCACGCCTGGGTAATGCCCTGCCGAATATTGGCAGTGTATCCCTGCAAGGGGAAGAACATTGTGAGCAAGCGTTTACTTCCGGGTTTGGTCAGAAAAACTACGAACAGGCTGTCGAAAAAGTTAAGGAATACATCCTGGCTGGCGACTGTATGCAGGTGGTACCGTCGCAACGTTTGTCGGCAGATTTTGATGCCGAGCCGGTAAACCTGTATCGAGCATTGCGTTGCCTTAATCCTTCCCCCTATATGTATTTTCTCGATCTTGGTGATTTCCAGATTGCCGGAGCATCGCCAGAAATTCTGGCGCGTTTCGAGCACGGCGAGGTAACCGTGCGGCCAATTGCCGGTACTCGCCGTCGCGGCGCGACCGACGAAGAGGACCTTGCGCTTGAGCAGGAAATGCTCTCCGATCCAAAGGAGATTGCCGAACATCTGATGCTGATTGATCTGGGCCGCAACGATGTTGGCCGGGTTGCGAAAACCGGTACGGTCAATCTTACCGAAAAGATGGTGGTTGAGCGTTTTTCCCATGTTATGCATATCACATCCAATGTAACCGGTCAGGTCAGACCAGAGCTGGGTGCCATGGATGTGTTGCGCGCTACCTTGCCGGCGGGCACCCTGAGTGGCGCCCCGAAAATTCGTGCGATGGAAATTATTGATGAGCTGGAGCCGGTAAAGCGCTGTATATATGGCGGGGCAGTGGGCTATCTGGGCTGGAACGGCAATATGGATACGGCGATTGCCATTCGCACGGCAATCATCAAGGACAAAAAACTCTACGTGCAGGCTGGCGGCGGTGTTGTGGCCGATTCGGTGCCGCTGCTTGAATGGGAAGAGACCATGAACAAGGCGCGCGCGATGATGCGGGCAGTAGCGATGGTGCAAGGCGAGCAAGGCTTCGGCATCAAGGGGGAATGTTGACATGTTGCTGATGATCGATAACTACGATTCCTTTACCTGGAACGTGGTGCAGTATCTCGGTGAATTGCAGGCCGATGTAAAAGTTGTTCGCAATGATGAGTTGAGCCTTGCAGAGATTGAGGCACTGGCGCCAGAAAAAATCGTGATCTCGCCCGGTCCCTGCACACCGGAGAAGGCCGGTATCTCGGTTCAGGCGGTCAAGCATTTTGGCGGGCAAGTGCCGATTCTGGGTATTTGTCTTGGCCATCAGAGTATTGGTGAAGCCTTTGGCGGCAAAACTGTGCGCGCCGGGCGCGTGATGCACGGCAAGACATCGCCGGTACATCACAATGGCAAGGGGGTATTTCGCAATTTGAATAATCCTTTTACGGTAACACGTTATCACTCGCTGGTGATTGATCGCGCCAGCTTGCCGGACTGCCTGGAAATGACCGCCTGGACCGAAAATGACGACGGTGAAATTGACGAGATCATGGGTGTGCGCCATCGTGAGCTGGCCATTGAAGGGGTGCAGTTTCACCCGGAATCCATTCTGTCCGAGCATGGCCATGATTTGCTGCGCAACTTTTTGACGGCATCGCAGGCGTATGGTTCTGGCGTTGAAGGCGGGAACTGAAGGGAGCGACCATGGACATCAAACAGGCAATAAACACCGTACTTAACGGCGAAAACCTGAGCCGCGAGCAGATGCGTGCGGTCATGCAGCAGCTAATGACAGGCCAGTGCACCGATGCGCAGATTGGCGGATTTCTGGTGGGCTTGCGCGCCAAGGGCGAAACCGTTGATGAATTAACCGGTGCTGCGCAGGTTATGCGTGAGCTGGCCTTACCGGTCAGGGTAGATGCCCCGCACCTGGTTGATATTGTTGGCACGGGTGGTGATAGCGCCGGTATCTTTAACGTGTCTACTGCATCTGCTTTTGTCGCTGCGGCTGCCGGAGCCAGTGTTGCCAAGCACGGTAACCGTTCGGTTAGCAGCAATAGTGGCAGCGCTGATTTGCTGGAGGCGGCCGGTGTTCGCCTGGACTTGTCAGCCGCGCAAGTAAAGCATTGCGTAGAGCAAACAGGCATTGGTTTTATGTTTGCAGTAAATCACCACAGTGCCATGAAGCACGCTATTGGCCCGCGCCGGGAATTGGGTGCACGCACGGTTTTTAACCTGCTCGGACCCCTGACCAACCCGGCCGGTGTGCCCAACCTGCTGTTGGGCGTTTTCAGTCGCGACTGGGTGCGGCCTGTAGCAGAAGTCATGAATGAGCTCGGTGCGGAGCATGTGTTGGTGGTTCATTCTGCGGACGGACTGGATGAAATCAGTATTGCTGCAGAAACGTCGGTGGCTGAACTAAGGGACGGTAAAATCAGTGAATATACCCTGACGCCTGAAGACTTTGGTCTGACACGTGGCAATCTTGCTGACCTGAAGGTGGCTGACGCGACTGAAAGTTTGCAACTGGTGCGTGAAGCGTTGTCAACCGGTATCGGTACGGCTGCTGACATGGTGGCTCTGAATGCAGGTGCAGCACTGTATGCGGCGAATGTCGCCGACACACCGAGTGCTGGTGTGGCGTTGGCTCGGGAGACGATGGCATCGGGCAGCGCGCTGCAAAAAATGGAAGAACTCGCCGCTTTTTCCAGCGGCTTGTAGCAAGGCAGTGTAAATGGAGATTAACGTAGTGAATGATACGCCGACTGTTTTAAAAAAAATTATTGCTCGCAAGCAAGAAGAAGTAAAAGAACGCCGTAACCGCACGGCATTTGATGTGCTTCGCGAGCGTGCCGGTTCGCAAGCTCCGGGCCGCGGTTTTGTTGCGGCGCTGGAGAGCAAAATCGCGCAAGGTGATGCGGCGGTAATCGCTGAAATCAAGAAAGCATCGCCCAGCAAGGGTGTGATCCGTGAAAATTTCGACCCGGTGGCAATTGCAAAAAGCTATGAAAATGGCGGTGCCGCCTGTTTGTCAGTACTTACTGATGTTGATTTTTTTCAGGGTGCGGATGAGTACCTGGTGGCGGCTCGCGCCGCTGTTGACCTGCCCGTGCTGCGCAAGGACTTTACCATTGACCCCTATCAGGTTGTCGAGGCGCGTGCGCTCGGAGCGGATTGTATTTTGTTGATTGCTGCGGCGTTATCTGACGAGCAGATGGTTGAGCTTAATGGAGTGGCCCGAGAGATGGGGCTGGATGTACTGGTAGAGGTCCACAATGCCAGTGAGCTGGATCGGGCTTTGGCGCTGGATAATCGCCTGATCGGAATTAATAACCGCGATCTGCACACTTTTGACACAACGCTTGATACAACATTTGATCTGCTCGATAACATTCCCGAAAACAAAATTGTGGTGACCGAGAGCGGCATCCATTGCACCGATGATGTTGCGGCAATGAGAGGGCACAGTGTCAATGCGTTCCTGGTGGGCGAGGCTTTTATGCGAGCCGAAAACCCGGGTGAAAAACTGTCACATATGTTTGGGTAAAAGGGTGAGCACGCTGCAATTACAGCCCTCGCAGACCGGGGGCTATAGCTACAGCAGTTTGGCCTGACTCGCTCGCGACCGGCGCTGGTGTTCGTGACAAGATAATTTTGCGTGCGGTATGTTATCGAGTACCAAAAATCACCATGGTTTTACCTTTTACACCCACCAGACCCTCGTCTTCAAGATTCTTGAGCACGCGCCCCACCATTTCGCGTGAACAGCCGACAATGCGGCCGATTTCCTGGCGAGTCACCTTTATTTGCATGCCGTCAGGATGGGTCATGGCGTCTGGCTCCTTGCTCAGATCCAGCAAGGTGCGGGCAACGCGCCCGGTAACGTCCATAAACGCCAGGTCACCCACCTTGCGCGTGGTGTTGCGCAGGCGCTTGGCAATCTGGCAGCCGATGGAGTACAAAAATTCAGGGTGCCTCTGCGACAGTTCATGGAACTTGCTGTAGCTGACCTCGCCCACTTCACACTCGGTTTTTGCACGAATCCAGGCACTGCGGTCACTTTGCTGAAAGAGACCCATTTCGCCAAAGAAGTCACCTTCGTTGAGATAAGCCACGATCATCTCGCGGCCATCGTCATCTTCTATCAGTACGGTGACGGAGCCTTTGGTGATGTAATAGAGTGTGTCACTTTCATCGCCAGCATAGATAATGGTACTTTTCGCCGGGTAACGACGTCGATGACAGTGGACGAGAAATTCCTCGACATTCGGGATATGCGGTGTGATTGGCGCAGGGCTCAAGGTTTCGCTCCCATCTTCTAGTAGGCTTACCGTATCGTCAGTCGTCATAATCATCAGGCCGTGTGAAATCAAGACGACATTCTCCCAACCTGCCCATCGTTCACACCGCGAAGTACTTCTCTTACTTGCTGTGATCTACAGCGCACTATGGGCGATCGGGTTCTATATGATACGCTTTTGCGCGCAATTTGGAACTCTGGAGTTAAATGAATGAAAGCAACCGTGAAATGGGGCGGCGATGCCATGTTTTTGGGGGAGTCCGAAAGTGGCCATACCGTCGTCATGGATGGGCCGCCTGATCACGGTGGCAAAAATCAGGGTATTCGCCCTATGGAGATGCTTTTGCTCGGTGTGGGAGGGTGCTCTTCGTTTGATGTGATGAGCATCCTGCACAAGCGTCGCCAGGATGTGAAGGACTGTGTTGCCCGGCTGCAGGCAGAGAGAGCAGATGCGGTGCCCTCGGTATTTACCCGCATTCATATGCATTTTGTGGTATCTGGCAATGACTTGTCGGAGAGTGCTGTGCGTCAGGCGGTGGAATTGTCAGCAGAAAAGTATTGTTCTGCGTCTATCATGTTGCAACAGGGTGGTGTAGAGGTTACTCACAGTTATGAGGTGGTCGCGATGGACGGGCCAGGCTGAATTTCAGGCAAAAAAAAGCCGGAAACATATGTAACCGGCTGATCCAATAAAATGGAGCTAGGAGGGGGGTAGGTAATCTATACGGAACTCACTGGTTACGCAGTGCAGCTTTCAGGTCATCAACTGCTATCGCAGAACCCAGCAATCCGGAAACAATTAGCATCGCTGTCATTACAATCATGGTAGTGCTCCTGCCTCTTTGGCATGTGTAAGCGTGTTTGCTGTCTATGGTGGCTACTATACGCTCAACTAAAAATAATAAAAATGTATTGAATTTATTTTGTTCATAACCTTCAGTTATTCCTAGTTGAGACTTATGTCCCAAAAACGGCGGTAGGCTTTCGCCATTCGCCTTTCCCTTGTTCCGGGAAGAATTCCAGGGGTATTGAACAGTTTCCGGAGGAGCTTTATTGCTCCTCCTTCCTGGCCGCCGGCTTGAAGTCGTCCCACGCAATTGCGGAACTCAGCAAGCCGGAGATAACAAACATGACATACATAATGATCATTGCATTTCTCCTTCTCGCCGTTGGTGTCTGTTGTTACGGTGGGTACTATATGCCCATCCTAAAAATAAAAAAAATGTATTGAAATCATTTTTACAATAACTTTGATTCATGTTTGTGTATTGGTGTCTGGCTTCGTGGGTGGTGGCGAATCGCAGTTGGCTTTGGGGAGGGGGTGGGTTTGGCTGGCCCGGAAAAAAGGGGGCGGGATTCACCTGCTTTTGCCGGTTTGGGGCAGGGTAGACGGTTTTTTCAGTGAGCGGCCACAGCCCTGGAGGACTTGCTGTGGCAGGCTTTCAGGGTGTGATAATCGCGGGATTTGCTTTGCTCTGGACTCGGTTTGATGGTTGCTATTTCGAGTATATTTGAATCATAATTTAAAAATATTATTTTCGTAAAATTCATTCTTTTAGGTTATTTATGGATCCCGTTTCGCTTTCTCGTGTTGATTTGAACCTTTTGGTTTCTCTTCAGGTCCTGCTGGAAGAGCGCAATGTCACTCGCGCAGCAGAGCGCCTGTTTATTACTCAGCCGGCCATGAGCAAGACTTTGCAGCGTCTGCGGGAGCTCTATAAGGACCGCTTGCTGGTGCGAAGCGGGCGTGGTTTGGTGCCTACTCCAAAGGCGCAGGAGTTGCAGCGACACCTGCCGGATGTCTTGGCAAATATTGCCGATTTGGTCAGGAATAAAGAGTTCAGCCCCCTCAAATTCAGTGGCACGATCAGAATGGCCATGCCGGAGTTTCTGGCAGTACTTATTGTGCCGCGTCTGGTCAAGATCCTGATGAAAGAGGCCCCGAATCTGACATTGGCTATTACCAGTGAGCTGGACTCTTACCTGCAAGAGCTTGAGGAAGGTGAAGTAGACTTTGCCATTGAGCGCGAAGAGGAGTTGCCTTCTGATTTTGATTCTACGCCATTGGGTGGATTTAGCCTGGCGTGCTGGATGAGGCAGGGCCATCCTCTGGCTGATGAGGAGCTGACCACTGAAAAGATGTTGCGTTATAAATTTGTCCACTATTTCATGCTTGGTACCGACTCGATATCTTACGGTGCGGCTACCTTGTTTGATCAGTGGATCGGTCGTCAGGGTTATACGCGCGAAAAGATGCTGGTTACCACGCAGTTAATGACGGCACTGGACACCATTCACAATACAGATTGTTTGATGATTGGCAGCTTGCAGGATTTGGAAGTAGAAGGCGAGTTCTACCAGATTGTGCGAAAGCCATTACCCGAAAGTTTGCAGGTGGAACCGTTTTTTCCGCTCGGCATTGTACGTCACCATCGCACATTGGCATCTCCGGTGCATCAGTGGCTGGTCAAGAAAATCGGAGAGGCTGCCGAGTCGTTGCGACAGGAGCAAATGGAACGGGAGGCGGCGCGGGCGGCTCAATTGGAACTGACCATCAAGGAATAGGGAGCAGGCCCTAAAAAAAGTAACTTGTTTTTGTCATTGCCTTTGATACCAGCGTCATTACCGACTTTATGGGGCGGGGGAAAGCGAAACCTCCTGCTTGCAGTGCGGCGTGGGAGTGCCGGTTTTCATCTTCCAGCATTTGCGTTACCACCGCGCGGCTTTTCTGGTCCTGTTCGGGCAGTTTGGTCAGGTGGCTTTCCAGGTGTTTGCAAACCTGATCTTCCGTAGCTGCGACAAAGCCAAGGCTCAAACGGTCGCTTATCAGGCCGGCGCCAGCCCCGATGCCAAAAGACAGTGAATACCACAGCGGATTAAGCAGGCTGACATGGCTGTTTAACTGGTGCAGGCGTTCTTCGCACCAGGCGAGGTGATCCACCTCTTCATCTGCCGACTGTTCCATTTCCCTGCGAACATCAGGCAGCTTGGCGGTCAGGGCCTGCCCTCGATAGAGAGCCTGGGCGCAAACTTCGCCAGCATGGTTGACGCGCATCAATCCGGCTGCGTGGCGTTGCTCAGCTCGCGAAAGCCCGGTTTCAGACTTGTTCACTCCCGGAGAAGTACGCGCGGGCTGTGGTGCAGGGGCAGCTACGGTGCGCAGGGCATGGTCAAACTCGGTCAGAAGTTTATCAATGGATGAAAGTGTGCGCTGGGCCATAACATAACGTATGTTGGAAATAGATAGAGTTATTGTAAACAATGTTGGCGAATTTAAGTAACGGAAAATGCAAGATGGACGCTGTTGATCAAGTGAAATACCGGGAAGTAAAGTGAGCCGGTGAATCTGGTCATGACAGCGCTCTGGCCAGGGTAGCGCAGCCTGCTAAGCGTTAAAACAGTCGGGAAAGCAGACGCCGTATTTGCGCCCTGTGGCGGTAGTGGTTTATTGTCGGGCACATTATTTTCGACCAGAGCCCTGTCCCCTGATGCCAAAGTAATCGGTGTTGAACCACTCAATGCGAATGACGCAGCCGAGTCCTTGCGCAGCATCGATTCAAAGGCTGAGTGAATCACCGAATACGCTCGCCGATGGCGCCATGACATTATCGGTTGGAGAGTTGATATTTGAATACCTGAAGCAGCTTGATGATTTTTATGAGGTTGATGAGGAAAATATCATTTGATGGACTCAGTGGCTCAATCATTTGTTGGAGCTGCGTATTGAACCGGCCAGTGCCATGTCAATGGCTGCCGTGTGTAAATGGCTGGCCGCGCAATCCGGTCGCAAAATGGTATTGGTTATACTATCTGGTGGTAATATGGATCAACGAATGATGGAAAAAATATGGGCACAGGAGCACTTGGCCGATGTGCCCGGTTTGTAACTCCAGTCGTTAACAAAGAGATATTTTTATGCAGGACGCACACGATCTTGGCCTGGTAATCGATGCTCACATTCCTGTTGTGGTACTCGAAACCCACGATGAACAACGCGCTATACAATTGTTACAGCGAGTCGCCCGCGAACGAGAGCTGCCGCTTTACCGCTGGACGGTTACTGATGGTCTGCAAAACGCAGGTTTTGGTTTGCAACTGGAAAAAGCAGCGCGACATTCAGAACCAGAAGCCGTACTTGAACATCTGAAAACTCGCGCTGAACCAGGTGTTTACACACTCTGCGATTTTCACCCCTGGTTGCAGGACCAGCCAAAAATTATTCGTTTGTTAAAGGATTTTGCCCACCAGCATATGCATGATTACACGACGGTGGTATTGCTCAGCCACAGCCTGCAATTGCCTGGCGAATTATCCCGCTTGTCGGCGCGCTTTAGTATGAGCTTGCCGAGTGATGAACAGATTATGGCCCTGGTGCGAGATGAGGCGAGAAAATGGGCAAGGCGCAATAACGGGCAAAAAGTGAAAACAGACAACGCGACCTTGCAGCAGATGGTGGCAAACCTCAGGGGGCTAACTCATGCCGAAGTAATGCGGTTGGTGCGCGGCGCTATTGTTGACGATGGCGCAATTTCCGACACGGATTTACCGGAAATAAGCAAGGCCAAATTTCAACTGATGGATATGGAAGGTGTGCTCAGTTTTGAATATCGCACCGAAAAATTCAGTGACGTAGCTGGCATGAATAATTTAAAGGCGTGGCTGGAAAAAAGAAAGTCGGCATTTGTCGAGGGTTGTGACGGGTTGGACATGCCCAAAGGTATATTGCTCACAGGTGTGCAGGGCGGCGGCAAAAGTCTTGCTGCCAAAGCGGTAGCTGGAGTTTGGGGTATACCGCTGTTGAGGCTGGATATAGCTGCGTTGTATAACAAATACCACGGCGAAACTGAGCGCAATCTGCGCGAGTCGTTAAAGCTCGCCGAACAGATGTCGCCCTGTGTGTTGTGGATGGATGAGATCGAAAAAGGTGTCAGTACAGACACCAGCGACGGCGGGTTGTCGCAAAGAGTTCTTGGCACGTTGCTCACCTGGATGGCAGAGCGGGAAAAACCGGTATTTACCGTCGCAACCGCCAACGATATTTCCCGCCTGCCTCCCGAGCTGGTGCGCAAGGGGCGTTTTGATGAACTGTTTTTTGTCGATTTGCCAGATGCTTCGACTCGACAGGATATATTCGCTATTCATCTCAAAAGGCGCAACCTTGATGTCGGCAACTTTGAGTTGGAAGAGCTGGTGCAAGCCAGTGAAGGCTTTTCCGGCGCAGAGATTGAGCAGGCGATTGTGTCGGCAATATATTCTGCGCATTCCAGAAAAGGCGAAACCGAAGAAGGGATAGTAAATACCGAAACGATTGTTGGAGAGCTCCTCGCCACGTCGCCCTTGTCGCAGGTGATGGTGGAGCGGTTGGCGGCATTGCGAAGCTGGGCACAGGAGCGGGGAGTAACAGTCTGTTAGTGTTAACGGGCCCTTTGGGTATCGAAACTGTATTTCAAAAACTTTTTGAACGGAGTGAATTGCGTGAGAAACTGTTTTTTTGTATTGCTGGTAATAATTATGTTTACCCCTGCCTGTACCTGGGTTAAGCCTACAGATGCAGGGGATAGTGTGGTGCTGGCCAAAGACTTTAACGTTCAAGCCTGTAGAAAACTGGGTTCAACAACATCTCGTGTTAAACACAATATTGGGCCAATAGATCGTAACCAAGAGAAGGTGAATCAGGAATTGCTTACCCTTGCCAAAAATGCGGCTGCTGAAATGGGGGGCGATTCAATTGTTGCCAAAGAGCCTGCAGGCAAGGGCTTTATGGTTTTTGATGTGTATCGCTGTGTAAAATAGCTGCAAATGGAATTTTGGTCCTGGCGATGAAAAAGTTTGGTTTAGACGCACAAATTTCAAATAAAGGCCATAGTGCTCTTGAGTTCGAGATCCTGCAAGAGCAGTCTGTCGCATTGGGAAAATCGGGCAGAGACCTTTAGAGTGCTATTAAAAATTACCGCAATGCGACAGCCGATTCTTCAAAAGGTGATGATGAACATCAGAAAAATAAACGGTTTGATGAGATTTCCAAGTGTTCCTGGCATTTGATCATGCAGAGAGAATTTTTGGGTTTTGTCCATGAGAATATGAAGTAGGTGGCAGAAAACCTTGATATTCCGAAAGCAGTTTTAAACAGACTGGGGTCCAGGACCTGACGGTGGCGCAATGAAAAACCTGGCTGAATTGGATTTTCCCGAGTTCAAGGGAAAAGATTACGAGAAGCAACTGGACAAGTTACAGCTTGCGTTGATGAAGTATCAACAAGCGCTTTATCAAACCGGCCGGCGTGCGATTATTGTATTTGAAGGAACGGATGCAGCAGGTAAGGGCGGTGTTGTACGTCGGCTTATCGAAAAAATGGACTCGCGGGGTTATCGGGTTTATTCCATTGGCCCACCGACCCCGGAAGAGAAGGCGAATCATTATCTTCTCCGTTTTTGGCAAAAGCTTCCCGATGTCGGTCAGTTGGTGGTTTTTGACAGGTCGTGGTATGGACGAGTGCTGGTTGAGCGGGTTGAGGGGCTTGCCGACGAATTAGCATGGCGCAGGGCTTATCAGGAATTGAATCACTTTGAAAAACTGCTTTATGACGATGGCGTAATACTGGTAAAAATCTTTTTGCACATCAGTAAAGATGAACAAAAAAAGCGTTTTTTGTCTCGATTGAATAATCCGGAAAAGCGCTGGAAGTTGACAATGGCTGATCTCGACAGTCGCCAGCACTGGGATGAGTACATCAGTGCCTACAATGATATGCTGGAGCTGACCTCTACAGCCGTTTCGCCCTGGAACATTATCCCCGCCAACAACAAAAAATATGCACGTATACAGGCGTTAAAAGTGATTGCCGACCATTTTGAAAAACACCTCAATATCAGTGGCATTCGACTGATGCAGCCGGGTGTGGAGCAGCGTGCAAGGGAGATATTGCACAAGTGAGATGCTGTTCTCTCAATAATTAATGTAAAACGGCAATTTTTTACTGTTTTATATTAATTATTGTGTTAGGCTTTCTTCTTCTGATTGTGTTTCAGGAGGTGGAATATGAATTCCGGGCATATTTCCCGTGTCAGTTGTCGCATGGCGCTAACCACATTATTGCTAATGTATGCTGTTGCTTTGGTCAATATCGCTTATTGGGCATTCCCTGGGGTTTTTGGATATTGGCGTTTTAGCTTGATTCCTCCTGTGTCGATGACGGTTGATCTTTTGTGGTGGCAAAGACTCGGTGGCTTTCTGGTATCCAGTATGTCCCTGGGAGCATTAATCTTTGCATTGCGCTATTTGCGATCCCTGTTCAGGGGTTATGCCAATGGAGATTTTTTTTCAGTTCGTGCGGCTACGTATCTGGGTAAGGTGGGTAAGGCGGTATTGGCTTGGGTAATACTTCGTTTTGTCACCGGGCCAATATTAAGTGTCTTGTTGAGCATGCATCTTGAACCCGGTAAAAGGGTAATCGCGATTACATTGGATATACCAGATATAGTTGCCCTGTTTTTGGCCGCTTGCATTACCGTAATCGGCTGGGTACTAAAAGAAGCGAGTCAGCTCCAGGAAGAAAACAAACAATTTGTGTGAGTCGCGATGGCTATTGTTATTAAACTCGATGTGATGTTGGCAACCCGTAAAGTCAAATCAAAAGAATTGGCTGCCGCGGTTGGCATTACCGAGCAAAATTTGTCGCTATTGAAATCGGGGAAAGTCAAGGGTGTGCGTTTTTCCACCCTTGAAGCCATATGTGACTACCTTCAGTGCCAGCCAGGCGATCTTCTGGAGTATGTTGGGGACTCTGACTAGAAGAGGATTAATTTGTGTATTCAATAAAATTTATTGGCACTGCTATAGCGGCAGCGCTGCTTGGTTTTGGGATTCATATTTTTTATGGTCAGGGCTTTGCGCTTGACTATGTTCAATCTGCTGCGAGCGCAGGCAGGCTTGCCAATGTGGTCACGGCTCCACCAGCGGGTGGGTGGATGTTCAATGTGGCAGTAGCAACAACCATAATCCCGATGTTGGGCAAGGTGTTCCTTTACCTTTTGCTGCAAGAAAAATTGCCGGGGAACGACAGGGTTGTCAAAGGTTTATGGTTTGGCCTGATATTGTTATTTGTAACAGACTGGTTTGTTCGCATGCCGGTTATGATGGTGGTTGGTGGCAATCCGGTAGATGTTGTATTTGTACAGAGTCTGGAGAGGTGGATAATTTACCCCGCAACCGGTGTGTTGATTGCACTGCTCGCACCCGATTCACTTTGGTTGCGGCGCGTCGGGCTTAACAAGCAGGCGCTGTGAATAAAAAGGTCTGTTCAAGACAAACGTTCCGGTTTATTGGTCGTAAAAATCAGGTTGTCGATTACCGGGAAGACAAGTAACTTATTTTCCGGTTTTCGCAACCGGGGTTATTTGCAATAAAAAGATTAACTGCCCGGGAACGCCAGGTGAGCAGCAACATTATGATTTCTCGTCAATATCAAATCCAATTTCCTTTGCCCTGCGCCGCCACAGATTGCGCGCCAGCTTTTGCATGTCTTCGGTTTTGTCGCTTTCATCCACGATTTCCTGGCCCAGAAGTGTTTCTACCACGTCTTCCAGGGTGAGAATGCCAGCCATGCTGCCATATTCATCAACCACTAATATAATATTTGCCCGTTGGCGCTGAAACTCCATAAGTGCCTGAACCAGAGTCATGGAATCCAGCAATACCGGAATATTTCGCCGATAGCTTTTAAGTGTACGTTTGGTGTTGCCTCTTGCTTGAGCCAATAGTATGTCATCACGTAGCGCAAAGCCTGTAACATGGTCTGTATGGTCACGGTATAGTGGTATGCGAGAAAACCTGGATGATTTGTGCTGGTGAAAAAATTCCTCGATTCGAAGTCTTTCCGACAGAGAAAACACTACTGTCCGTGGTGTCATTACTTTTCTTACCGGAGTGGTTCGCAAGAGCATCAGGTTTTTGAGAATTTCCAGTTCATGAAGATCCAGCTCCCCTTCTTCTGCTCCAACATCGGCAATAGCGGCAAATTCGCTGCGGCTAACACTTTTTATTGCCGGGCCTCTGGAAAATTTACGAGTGATAACTTCAGACATTTTTACCAGTGGGTACAAAACCAGAACCAGAAATTTCAGGACGTAAGCGGTAGCGGGAGCCAACAAACGCCAATATTGAGCACCCAGCGTTTTGGGAATAATTTCTGAAAAAACGAGAATTAAAAGCGTCAATATGCCAGAAACAATCCCTACATAGGCATTGCCAAACACCACCGCAGCCTGGGCACCTGCGCCAGCTGCTCCGACTGTGTGGGCAATGGTGTTCAGGGTCAGGATGGCTGCCAGAGGCTTGTTAATATCTCCTTTCAACTCCCGCAAAGTCGCCGCAGAAGGTTTCTGTTCCTTTTCCAGCAAAGCGATATGCCCCTTCGTAACGCTCAATATCACGGCTTCTGCTATAGAGCAGATAAAGGAGAAAAACAGGGCGATGGATACGTAGAGAATGAGTAGTGACACAAGATCCTTTTCTCGGGTGTTGTCTCATTTTGGCATTACAGAAGGCGTGGCCAGTGATCTGTGTGCCTTGCTCGCGCCAACTGTCGCCGCACAATTCCGTTGGTAACGGGTAGATAATATTCAGATACTGAGCCAGATGGCAGCCCACTTCAAGTCCATTTCACAACCTTCGGTAACTTCCTATTGAGATGACTCGCGTTTGATCGCTCGCCACGCGATATCTGTGCGATGCATCATGTCTTTCCAGTTGATCCGGCTTACCAGTTGGTAAGCTTTTTTCTGTGCAAGGGAAACTGTGTCGCCAAGTGCTGTGGCGCAGAGGACGCGACCGCCGCTGGTAACAACATTTTCGCCGTCCAGTCTGGTGCCGGCATGGAATACTTTTCCGTCGTTCGAAGCAGCTGTTGGCAGACCGGTGATGACATCTCCCTTGTTGTAACTGGCAGGGTATCCACCTGCCGCCATAACAACACCAACCGCAGCCCGGGTGTCCCAGTCAGCGTTTTTCTGATCCAGTTTTCCGTCCAGTGCCGCTTCGCAGAGTTCCACCAGATCAGATTTCAACCGCATCAAAACGGGTTGTGTTTCGGGATCGCCGAATCGGCAGTTGTATTCGATGACTTTGGGTTCGCCTGCAGCAGTGATCATCAAGCCTGCATACAGAAAGCCGGTATAGGCATTGCCCTCTGCCGCCATGCCCTGCACCGTTGGCAAGATCACTTCATTCATAATGCGGTCGTGTATCTCCGGCGTCACTACCGGAGCCGGTGAGTAAGCGCCCATGCCACCGGTATTGGGGCCGCAATCGCCGTCAAAAGCACGTTTGTGATCCTGGCTGGTTGCCAGGGGCAATACATGCTCGCCGTCTACCATGACAATAAAACTGGCTTCTTCACCCCCCAGAAACTCTTCTACCACCACTCGGCATCCGGCGTCGCCAAAGGCGTTTCCCGACAGCATGTCGCGTATAGCGGCTTCGGCCTGTTCTTCCGTTTCGGCGACAATAACGCCCTTGCCAGCAGCGAGACCGTCGGCCTTGATTACAATTGGAGCGCCTTTTTCCCGCAGGTAGGCAAGGGCTGGTTCTACTTCGGTAAAGTTGCCATATTCGGCAGTGGGAATGTTGTGGCGAGAAAGGAAATCTTTGGTAAACGCTTTTGACCCTTCCAGTTGTGCAGCACCCTTGTCGGGTCCAAAACAGCGCAAACCGCGGTCGTTAAAGTAATCGACGATGCCGTCCACCAAGGGTGCTTCCGGGCCAACGATGGTTAAGCCCACGCCATTGGCAGAGACAAAATCTGCAAGTGCTTCAAAGTCATCAACACCGATATCGACGTTTTCCAACCCGGATTCCAGAGCGGTGCCGGCATTGCCGGGAGCCACAAATACGGTATTTACTTTTGTCGATTGTGCGGCTTTCCACGCCAATGCGTGCTCACGGCCGCCGGAGCCGATGACAAGTACATTCATTTTGAGTTTTAACGCTTTGCAAAATTACGGAAGAGGGGATTGTACCGGTTTGGTACGATCCTCTCCAGAAGAATGCCCGGACTGTTAATATTGTTGTTTGTTGTCTTTGGGTGTGTTGGTGGT